>JBBIGZ010000121.1:0-6398 GCA_037447295.1 Chloroflexota bacterium
ACCATGGTCAGCGAGAGTGGGCGCGGGATGATGACGGTGACGGCAAGCGAGAGGTGCACGTGAACACCTGCGAGGGATTGTGGACAACGGTGCGCAATTTCCTGCGCCCTTTCCGTGGCGTGCATAATTTGAAACGAATCTCTCCTGCTTTTATCTCTCAGTTGGTTGGGCTGCACCACTTTTGAACATGAGCCAACGCAGGGAATGCCATCAGTGTGAGAGAATCGGGTAAAATAGCACGAACTCTGCCCCCAATTGCCAAAGAGGGTGTATTCGCAATCCGCGGGGATGCCGTGGAAAAGAGGAAAACTTTATCTTGGAGGTTACAAAAATGTACCGATTGAGTTTTCTCGGTTTCGGGAATGTCGGACGCGCTCTGGCCTTGCTGCTGATGCGCAAGCAACAGGAATTGCTGGAACGCTACGGGATCACCTTTATTGCCACCGGGATTTACACTGCTCGTCACGGTTGGGCGATCGATCCGCAAGGGATCGACCTGGCGCAGGCGGTGGAACGTGTGCAACGCGGGGAGTCGTTGGAGGCGTTATGTGCCCCATCCTATCGAGAGCGCAGGATCGAAGATTCTTTGGATTTCATCCGTAATTGTCCGGCGGATGTGCTTTTTGAAAATACGCCGGTCAATCATGTGACGGGGGAACCGGCCGTCAGCCACGTGCGGTTGGCGCTGGAACAGGGTATGCACGCGATCACGGCCAATAAAGGGGCGGTTGTTTTCGGGTATCATGAGCTGCATCGCCTGGCACGAGAAAAAGGGCGCGCCTTCTTCTTCGAGTCCACCGTGATGGATGGAGCGCCGATTTTTTCCCTTTTCCGCGCGGCGCTGCCGGCGGCCAACCTGCGCGCCTTTCGCGGCGTTTTGAATTCGACTACCAACCTGGTCCTGACACGCATGGAAGAGAACGGGGAAAGCTTTGAGCAGGCCGTCCGTTATGCCCAGCAGATCGGCATTGCCGAAACCGATCCTTCCGCCGATGTGGACGGCTGGGATGCGGCCATCAAGGTGGCTGCCTTGGTGACCGTCCTGATGGATTTTCCGCTTAAGCCTCAAGAAGTGGATCGAGAGGGCATTCGCCAGATCACTCTGGAAAAGATTGCCGAGGCACGCGCCGAGGGGAAACGCTGGAAGCTGATCTGCACAGCCGAACGCAACGGTATAGGAATTAAAGCAAAAGTGATGCCGCAAAAGGTCGGCCCGGAAACCCCCTTTTACAGCGTCCGCGGCACCACTTCCATTATTGAGTTTCAGACCGATGTCCTGGGCGATCTTTCGATCATCGAAACCGATCCCGGACCTCAAACCACAGCCTATGGCCTGCTTAGTGACTTTGTCAATGCCGTTTCCGGCTCCATCAAGGACGTACGATAATCGTCAAGTAGACTTCGCAAAAGATATTTTTGCCGCGGCGTAGTCCCCAGAACGTAGTGTAGGTGCCCTCGGTTTTGGGGGCGAGCATATCGGCACCCAGGTTGATGCTATTCCCCGGTGCTACACTTTTGGGCAAGTCATAGCCGGCCTGCTTGTGGAGTTTATCACCGCGCACGTAGATGAAATCTATGCTGCCGCTATCCCAGGTTTGCGTGCCGCTATTGCGTAGGGTCCAAACGGCATCGAAATCGTTTTGGGGTCGCATGACCATCCCGTTGCGCGGTGTCTGATCGAGCAGGACGCAGGCGTAGTCTACGCTCCCTCCGCCGCCCCCGCCGCCAATTGGAGAGGGGAAAATCAAGGGGGTAAAGGTGGGGAAGACAATGATCGGCGTCGGGGTGAGGGTCATTGTGGGGGTGAGGGTCACGGTGGGTGTTGCGCTAGGAAGTGGGGTGGGGCTAGGACGAAAGGCAGCAGTCTGAGTAGCGGCCGCTCCGGCGGTTGCGGCGATCACCGTTTGGATGGCGTTCAGCTCTGGCGCGGCTGGGGAGGCCGGCGCAAAAGAAGGAAGGCACCCACTCAGGAAGAGAGCCAGTAGGGCCACAAGGACAAACTTTCGCCTCATGCTCCACCTCCAAATTACGTTGTTCCCAATACTACGGTCGCACAACGATGCGGATATATGGATAGCAGAACCCGCCTTGAAGCTTGAAGACCATCACGTAGGTGCCCTCTCTATTCGGGCTTTTAGCATCGAAGATGAAGGGACCAACCGTGCTCCCCGGCTGGACGTCGCTGGCAAGCTCATAACGGGTGTTGGCGGTCAACAGGTTTGTCCCGTGACTGTAAAGCAGGTCGGTGCCGGCATCCCATTTCTTTGTGCCAGTGTTCCTCAGCCAGAACTTGATGTCAAAATCCTTATTGGGTTTGAAAACTGTATTATCCACCGGGGTTTTATTGATCACGGCGCAGCTATAGGGCGAAGGCGTGACGTACCCGCCGCCGGTCGAAGGGACGGGGGTAAAAGTGGGCAGGATCACCGGGGTGAGAGTAGGTAGGATGAGTGCTTGAGTAGGAGTCGGTGTAAAGGTGGGAGGCAATGGAGTCGCCGTGGGCTGCGCCGTCAAGGTCTGAGCCACCGAGGTGGCGATCGCATCCTGAACTGCCTGTTGGGCGGCCATTGTTTGTTCCACAAGCGTCTCGACCTGTCCTTGTAGGGCCTGCGGGTTCGGCGTTGTGACTGCCGTCGCCGGTCCGCATGCGCTCAGCAGGGAGAGGAGAAGGATGGTGAGAACGATCCAACGAGTCATAGGACACTCCTGAAAGGTTTGATGGGGCAAAAATATCTTGCCCGTGACGGGTGTTTGAATTGTACACCGGGTATGGCGAATGTGCAATCAAGAATAAAACGATGGAGAACCCGAAAAAGTTCACGCCAGTCGTCCTTGACGTTTTCCTTGTTCCTACGTAAAATGAAATTGGAAAATCTAACGGTGATCGGGAAGAGACTCGCGCCTGGCGGGCGCCGAAGGGGCAAGTCCGAGAGTGTGCTGTATCGGATGAATCTCTCAGGCAAAAGGACCCGTCACCGCGTTGACCTCTGGAAAGTCAGATGCCATCCGGCATCGGCACCGAAGGGGCAAGCCCAGATGGGCGAAACTCTCAGGTCGAGGGACAGAGGGCGCACGCTGGTCGTGCGCTTTTTCGTTTTCCATCCCATTTCCCTTTTCGGAGGTTTCTATGAACATCCCATCCCATCTGAGATATACAAAATCCGATGAATGGTTCGATCCGGCTAGTGGCAAAGTCGGCCTGACGGATTATGCCCAATCGCAGCTCTCCGATATTGTCTTCGTCGAGTTCCTAGTAAATGAAGGCGAGACGGTAGAGGCCGGGAAGCCGATTGCCTCGGTCGAATCGGTGAAGGCGGCGGCTGAAGTCTATGCTCCGGTCGGTGGCAAAATCGTCGCTCTCAACAACGCCGTGATCGATTCCCCAGAAAGCCTGAACAGCGATCCCTACGGAGCCGCTTGGCTGGTCCAGATCGAAGGCGGCGATGCTTCCGACCTCATGGATGCAGCTGCCTATGAACAATATTGCCAGGAGCGCGAGCACTAGCTTTTGAATTCATAAGGAGGTCCTATGACCTACATTCCGAATACGCCCCGGGAGCAGGCAGAAATGCTGGCGACCATCGGCGTGCGTTCGATCGAAGAACTCTTCCAGGATATTCCGCCGCGCTACCGCTTTCCGAAGATCAACTTACCACCAGCGCTCAGCGAAATGGAGGCGGCTGCTGAGTTAAGCGAATTGGCCAACTCCAATGAAAACGTGCGCGATGACCTGATTTCTTTCCTCGGCGCCGGGGCGTACTATCACTATATTCCAGCGGCGGTGGATCACATTCTACGGCGCGGTGAATTCTATACCGCCTACACTCCCTACCAGCCGGAAATCTCTCAGGGAACGCTGCAGGCGATCTTTGAATACCAATCGCTGATGTGCGCGCTGACCGGCATGGAGGTCTCGAACGCCTCCCACTACGATGGCGCTACTGCCGTAGCCGAGTCGGTCAATATGGCCTATGCCGTCTTTCGCGGCAAACGCACGCGTATCGTCATTGCTCCGTCTGTTCACCCGCAATACCGTGCAGTGGTACGTACCTATGTCCAGGGGATGAGTCTGGAGTTGGTAGGGGATGAAGTAAGCGCCGATCCGTTGAGCGATCCGCTCACCATCGCATCCTTGATTGACCAGAACACGGCGCTGGTGATCGTCCAGTATCCCGATTTCTTCGGCCGGCTCTATGATTACACTGCCCTGGTGCAGGCGGCTCATGCCCAAGGCGCGCTGGTGTGCATTGCGGCCAACCCCACTGCGCTGGCACTTTTCAAGACGCCAGGCGAGATGGGCGCCGATATAGTGGTGGGCGAGGCACAACCCCTGGGAATCCCGCTTTCGTTCGGGGGACCCTACCTGGGTTATTTCACTACTCGTAAGCAATATGTCCACAAAATGGCGGGGCGGTTGGTGGGAGAAACGGTGGATACGCGCGGTCAACGCGCCTATGTGCTCACCCTGACGGCGCGTGAACAGCACATTAAGCGCGAGCGTGCCACCTCAAACATCTGCACCAATCAGGGGCTGATGGCGTTGGCTGCGGCTGTATACCTTTCACTGCTGGGTAAGCAAGGCCTGCGTCGCGTGGCCGAACTATGTTATCACAAAGCCCACTATGCCGCCGAGCGCTTGAGCCGGCTGCCAGGCTTCAAGCGCACCTATGACGGGCCGTTCTTCCACGAATTTGCTATCCAGTTGCCAAAGCCCTTTGATGTGATCAACGAACATCTGCTAGAGCATGGCATCCTCGGCGGCTACCATTTAGGAGCAGATTATCCCTCGCTAGAAAATCACCTGTTGATCGCGGTAACCGAAATGAATCGCAAAGAGGACATTGATTATCTGTGCGAAGTGCTGCAGGAGGTGAGCCATGACTGAGGTCATGCTTGCGCCGAAGGTCGTCGAACCGACGATCTTTGAACTTTCTTCCCCCGGTCGGAGCGGCGTCTCGTTCCCGGAAGCGGATGTTCCGCTCAGCGATCTGCCCTCCGATCTCCTGCGCGCCGATCTGCCTTTACCGGAACTTTCCGAATCCGATGTGATCCGCCACTTTTTGCGCCTTTCCCATTTCAATTATAGCGTGGATGGCGGGTTTTATCCCCTCGGCTCGTGCACAATGAAATACAATCCAAAAATCAATGAGGATATGGCGCGCTTGCCGGGTTTCCTCTTTACGCATCCACTGCAACCCATCGAGACGGTTCAGGGGAGCCTGGCACTCATGTACACGCTGCAGGAATGGCTGAAAGAGATCAGTGGTATGGCGGCCGTTTCGCTGCAACCGGCGGCCGGCGCCCATGGTGAGTTGACCGGCGTGCTGATCATGCGTGCCTATCACCGCGATCGCGGCGATCACAAACGCGTCAAGATGCTCATCCCCGATTCGGCGCATGGCACCAACCCGGCTTCTTCGGGCATGGTCGGGTTGCAGGTCGTTCAGATCCCATCGGATGCGCGTGGAAACGTGGACCTGGCTGCACTCAAAGCGCAATGCGATGACACCGTGGTTGGGCTGATGTTGACCAACCCCAATACGCTGGGGCTCTTCGATGAAAACCTTGAAGAGGTGATTCGCACCGTCCATGAATGCGGTGGCCTGGTCTATGGCGATGGCGCCAACCTGAATGCGCTGGTCGGCGTGATGCGCCCTGGCGATGTCGGGTTCGATATTCTGCATTTCAACTTGCACAAGACATTTTCCACGCCTCACGGTGGTGGTGGGCCGGGTTCGGGTCCGGTGGGGGTAGCGGCGCACCTGGCCGATTACCTCCCTAGCCCGATCGTCGGCATCCTGGAAGAGGGCGATGAAGAACTGGCGCCGCTCTTTGGCTTCATCCACCCGCCGCGCAGCATTGGGTGCGTCAAGGCCTTCCACGGGCATTTTGGAGTGTTGGTGCGCGCCTATACGTATATTGCCATGCACGGTGCGGATGGACTACGGGCTGTGGCCGAAAATGCTGTGCTGAATGCTAACTACTTGCGCGTGCGCCTGCAAGATACCTATCACATTCCCTACAATCGTATTTGCATGCACGAATTCGTCGCCGAAGGGCGTTTCCCCGGCAGCGATGTGCGTGCGTTGGATATTGCCAAGCGCCTAATGGACTACAACTTCCACCCGCCGACGAACTACTTCCCGCTAATCGTCCACGAAGCGCTGATGATCGAACCCACCGAGACCGAGAGCAAGCGCACGCTCGATG
Source organism: Chloroflexota bacterium (assembly GCA_037447295.1). Taxonomy (GTDB): domain Bacteria; phylum Chloroflexota; class Anaerolineae; order Anaerolineales; family Villigracilaceae; genus 630D-37. The sequence continues at coordinate 6,211 of JBBIGZ010000121.1, forward strand.
CCTTTGCCAACGCCATGCTTCGCATCGCTGAAGAAGCGCGCACCCAGCCGCAGCTACTCCATGAAGCACCGCATACCACCCCGTTCGGCCGCCTCGACGAAGTCAAAGCAGCCCGCGATCTAGTACTCTGCTGCTGGTTCCCGGAAGAAAGCCGCTAGCAGGTAGAGAACGCTCAAAAAGTGAGGACA
>JBBIGZ010000122.1:0-6294 GCA_037447295.1 Chloroflexota bacterium
CAGGACAAAGGCGCGCGCCAACGCTACGCGCCGCGCTTCGCCACCGGAAAGTTCACCGGCTTGACGTTGGGCAAGATGGACGATCTTCAGCCGCTCTAGCCATTCCTCCACACGCCGCTGCACCTCCTGCTTTGGTAGATGGCGAAAGCGCAACCCCAAGGCTACGTTTTCAAACACCGAACGGCTAAGGAGTAAATTCTCCTGCATCACCAGCGCCAGGCGACGACGGTAGTCCAGGCTTCCATAACCATCTTCCCTTCCCTCCAGGCAGATCGAACCCTGTTCCAGGCGGAGCAGGCCGGCCAGGGTCAGCAACAGGGTAGTCTTCCCGGCGCCGTTTGGCCCAACTACGGCCAGAATTTCGCCCTTTTCTATTGTCAGGTGATCAAGCGTCAGGACCAGCCTGCCGCCGCGGCGCACGCGCAGTCCCTTCACTTCTAGGAAACTACCCATACCTTCTTCTCCCCTGCTGTAAACGCGTGAGCGCGTAATTAACGAGAAAAGTGATCCCCAACAACAGTGCGCCCAAGATGAGGGCATTACCGAACTGGCCACGGCTAGTTTCCAGCACGATAGCAGTAGTCAGCACGCGCGTCTGGTAGCGGATATTGCCGCCTACCATCATCGAGGCACCTACTTCTGAGATCACCGAGCCGAAGCCAGCCATGAGCGCCGCCAGCAAAGGCAGGCGCGCCTCGTGCCAGAGCGCAAGCACCATCTGCATCGGCGAGGCACCCAGCCCCAGGAGCTGCAGCCGCAGCCGCGGGTCCAATGCCTGAAGCGCCGCTGCCGTCAGTCCGCTGACGACCGGGGCGGCGATGATCACCTGGGCGATGACCATCGCCGCCGGGGTGTAGATCAGGTTCAGATTCCCCAATGGCCCCGATCGCCAGAGCAGCATTGCCACCACCAATCCCACCAACACCGGTGGCAGCCCCATGCCGGTATTCACCGCACTCAGCAGCAGGGCGCGACCGCGGAAATCTCCTAGCGCCAGCAGCGTACCCAGCGGCAACCCGATGAGCAGACTGATCAGGGTCGCCAGGCCGGCTACTTTCAACGAAAGGAGAGTGATCTGAGCAATCTCCGTGGCAGTCATTCTTTCGCCGCTTTAGGGTGTACCCGGTTCTGGTTTGCCGGCATCGGGGAAGAAAAGTGGTTGGCCGAATTGATCCACACCGAAACTGGCGATCAGCTCTTGCGTCTTGGGATCGGTGAGAAAGCGCAGCAAGGCCAGCGCACCTTGGTAATTGACCTTTGGCCACTTCTCCGGGTTGACGGTGATCACGTGGTAGACGTTCAGCAACGGTTGATCGCCTTCCACCAGGATCGTCAGGTTGAGGTTTTTCCGCAGGTTGAGAAAAGTGGCGCGATCGGTCAAGGTGTAGGCCTGTTTCTCGTTTGCCAGGATCAGTGTCGATCCCATCCCCTGCCCGCTTTCCAGGTATTGCGCTGCCGGCAGGCTTTTCGGATCGATCCCGGCTGCCTTCCAAAGCGCCAGTTCCTTGACGTGGGTGCCTGATTGATCGCCGCGGGAGATGAAGCGCGCTCCACTGGCGGCGATCGCACGCAACGCTTCCGTGACTTTGAGCCCCTTCACCTTTGCCGGATCGTCCGGAGGTCCAATGAGCACAAAGTCATTGTGCATCACCAGGGCACGCTCCTTCCCCCAACCGGCCTGCATGAAGGCCTCTTCCGCCTGGGGAGAATGGACCAGTAAGGCATCGGCATTGCCTTCCTCGCCCATTTTCATCGCTGCGCCGCTGCCTACGGCGATGACCTGCACTTTGTATCCGCTTTGTTGTTCAAAGAGCGGGATCAACACGTCTAGGAGGCCAGAATCCTGGGTGGAGGTGGTTGTTGCCAGGATCAGCGAAGGGTTGGACGGACGGGAGGCACAGGCGGCCAAAAAGAGAACGATGAGCAGGAATGAGAAGAATTTTTTCATAAGCACTCCGCTGTGGTGGGGCGCAGGATGAATTCTGTGCTACTAAGGACAAATCCTGCACCACTATGTTTCGCAGGATGAATCCTGTGCTACCAAGATGTGAGGAATTGCCGCTGCTCGCCGCTATGACGGCTCTCATAGCCCGGCAGGTCGGCCAATTGTTGCCGGAAGTGAGCACCCTGTACATAGTCGAGCAGAGGGCGCAAGTCACGTTCGTATTCGTCAAGGAAGACGAGATCGTAACGCTCCTGGAAGAGGGGCTGGAACGCCAGTCCGAAACGACGCGCCACGGCTTCCAATCCCAACGCCACATCGGCCTGACCCTGAGCCACGTGCTGCGCTGCCTCAACATGGGTGCCGACCTGATCTGCATATCCCGTAACGGCTTCTGGTGGAATCCCCAGCTCCTGCAACCGACGATCCAGCCACAGGCGCGTCCCGGAACCGGGATTGCGGTTGACAAAGCGTACATCGGCACGGGCCAGATCGGCCAGATCATGGATGCCTTTGGGATTGCCGGGTGCCAGCATTAGCCCCTGCATGCGATGCGCCAGCGTCACCACCGTGACCGGGCGATCGGGGAAGAGGCGTTCCAGGAACGGCAAGTTGTATTCGCCGCTCTTATCCAACAAGTGGGCGCCGCTGAGCTGCGCGAGCCCCTGCCGCAAGGTGATCAGGCCATCCAGCGAGCCCAGCGACAGGTTATAGAGCACCAGGTGTTTTTCCAATGCTTCGGCGATCAGGGGCAGAGCCAGGTCATCGCTGCCGGCGAAGATGACCGCCTTCTTGTCCATCTCCGGCAGCAACACTTCCTGGAGCAGAAGCGCCCCGGCGCGAGCGCGATAGAACTTCTCCAGCACTTTCCCCGTCCGTCGGATCTCGGCGATCTCAATCAACCCGACGGCTTGCAGCGCCAGGATGTGATGGCGCACCCAGGCCGGTGATTGGTGCATTTGCTGTGCCAGCTGCGTGAGCGTGGCCGGCGCGGCCATGAGCAAGCGCAAAATCTCCAGCCGACGGGGATCGGCCAGGATTTTGATCTGCTCAAAGGAACGGACAGGCTGGAGGCGTTTCACGATTCAGATAAGTTTTTCCTTATTTGAAAATTTACCATGGAAGAAAGAGAATGTCAAGGGGGCAATTTGTCTGGGGTGTGTTCCAAAATCGTCGGTAGAGGGTCAATTAGCCTGCAGGATTTGCTTCCAGGCTTCATCCCATTCGTGGCTTCCTCCCATCCCAGCATTTGTCTTCGCTGGCGGTCAAATGGTTGCGTGATCGAATCGTTATCCCCAGGAATGGGATGCGATGTTGGTCAGGTGGTGGAATGGTCGTGTGGTCGCGTGGTTCAGCTTTCGCGAAACACTTCCACCGCCCTAATGATTTCTTCCACCTTGCGGCGGATCAATGGAATGGAAATTTTTCCGCCTATGCTCACTACCTCGCCATTGACCAACACCACCGGCAACTGCGCGTTGGCAGGCAGGGGGGGACAGTCGGCATCGAACAGGTCAAAATATCTGACATCCACCGCATCGCCGAAGCGCGTTTTCAACTGCCCCGCCGCCCAATGCGCCGCCTCGCGCCACGAATCCTTAACGCCGTCTTTGCAGGCAACCGGCGCGCCGATGATTTGAACTGTAACTGGTGTGTTCATCCGCAACACCCAGGCCCGGCGTTGGGTCCGCATACGGGCATAGCGATTTCTCTGCCGCCGCGCAGGGTTGCCGCAGCAGTCAAGAGCTGACGCGCCTCGTGACTACCGCATTGGGGACAAACCACTTCCAGCCCGGCGATCTTTTCTTTGATGGTGGCTTGCACTTCAAAAGTCTTGTTACATTGGGTGCATTGGTATTCGTAGATAGGCATGGTCGTTTCCTCAACACGTGTTTTGCTTTGCCAGAGCGGCAAAGTCCACGCCCAACAACTGGCTGATTTCGGCATTGATCTCGCGCAGGAAGTTGACCGCCTCTTGCTGGGATCGGGCATATTGCCGAGCAACTGGCTGATTTCGGCATTGATCTCGCGCAGGAAGTTGACCACCTCCTGCTGGGATCGGGCATATTGCATGATCGCCCGATTCGTTTGCACTTGCCGCTGGACGGTTCGTAGTTCCTCGATATCGGCCTGCGTCACAGCATTGAGGCTTTGCTTGCGGCGTAAATCGGCTTGCAGGGCCGAGAGCCGTTCCAGAAGCGAACGCGCTTGTGGGTCGGAATTGAGTTCTTGCTGCGCCCGGTGATAAACCTGGAATGCCTCAGAAGCGAGCAAGTTTTCGATCAGGCTTTCTGTTGCCTGTTGCAGTTCAAGAGTGAGGGGGGATGTGTTGTTGTTCATGGCATTATCCACAGCAAGAGGCGCCACAGGCAGCGGCATAATTCAAACCGATGGCTTCGGAAATCATCCCAGCAATTTGCTGACAGAGCGCGGTCAATTCGGCCTGGGCCTGGGCATACGCTTGGACGGACGGGAGCGTCACGTACTCGCGCTCGAGCCGTTCCAGCTCAGCGCGGTCAGCTTCGCTGACAGCGTTCAACATCAACAAGACGCGCAGGGAGTTGAATTTGGCCTGATAGGCTGCAAGAGCCTGATGCGCGGTGGCATCTTGGCTCAGCGCTTCGTAAGCCCGTTCGAATGCCTTGAACTGCGGCGTTTCTGCCAATGCCGCGGCGAAATTGCGCGCCGCTGATTTCACGACGGAAGGCGAAGCGATTTCGATGTCATTAAGTTCCAGAGTGTCCATAAGAATTATTCCTCCGAGTGTGCTACAGAACCGCCCGACTTACAGGCGAATCACCTTTTCCGCTTTCTGCATGGCTTCGATGATGTCGGGCATGCCGCCCACGATGCCCACCGCCACTTGTTCGGTCAGCCCGAAGTATTCCAGGCAGGTGGAGCATAAGATCAGTTCCACGCCGCGCTCTTGCATCTTCCGCAGATTTTCCAGCACAGGCGAGCCTTGACACGCCAGTTTGACGCCGTCGGTATAGAACAGGATTTTAGCGGGCAGGGTTTGAGATTCCAACAGCAGCCCCAGAAATTTATTGGCTAACGACTGCTGTAATTCCTGCGGGGCGTTTCCCATGCCATTGGCGGTGAAGACCAAGACGGTATTTTTATCCATGCGCCCTCTCATAGACTTCCGAAGTCTCTCCGACTTCGGAAGTCTTACCGTAAATTTGCTCGCCCAACTCTGCCAGCATCGCCAGTCCTTTCACTTCCTGCGGCAGGAGCGGGATTTGCGCCAGCGGTACGCCGAAGCGTTCGCGGATTTCTCTCAGATATTTTTCCTGCATGGCGCGGCGGGATTTCACGAAAGGCGTGGTGGCTTGTTCGGGCGGGATGACCATGTTGGCGACCACCAAACCAGGTTGAACGCCAACCGTGCCAAGTTCCTGCGCGGCCCGCCAAGCTTCCAAAATGGGCGTGGCTTCGGGATACATCACAAAGGCAAAAGTGCTTTGCGCTGGGTCACACATCATCTCGATGACTTTTCCAAAACGCGCTTTGGCAACATCATCTGCCGCAGTCGCATCCACCGAAGCGAAGACTTTCACGTCAATCTGCTTGCTCCAGTCAACCGGCAGTTCCAGCAGACGCAGGGTGTGACCCGTCGGCGCGGTGTCGAAGACCACCGCCTGCCACTCGTCCTGCGAAGCGTACTCGATGAATTTGTCGAACGCCGCCATCTCTTCAGTGCAGGGTGAGTTGAGTTCCTCTTCCATGACTTTGATTGCCGACTCAGGCCGCCCGCGCTGCCGCGCATCATCCAGAATGCGCGCCTTGTAGGTTTCGGCGGCGGCTTTCGGGTCAATCTTGACCGCCCACAGATTGGGCTGTCCGCTCACGGGAGCGACTTCATCGCCCACAGGCGCATCCAGCACGTCGCCCAAATGCGCGGCGGGATCGGTGGTCAACAACAAAGTCTTATGTCCCTGCCGCGCCAGCCAGACGGCGGTGACGCAGGAAGCGACTGTCTTGCCGACGCCGCCCTTGCCGGCGAAGAAAATCGTCCGCCGAGAACCGTTGGGAGAAAGCCGCGCCCGCACCTCGTCGAGGGAAGAAGCGAGGGATTCGTGCTGCAATTGAATCATCGTTGCCTCATTCGACCCTGAGACGGGCTCACCGTCAAAGAAAATTTTCCCCACCCGGCGCAGTTTTTCCGCACCGCGAATTTCATCCGCCAGCAGAGTCATGCGCTGTTGGGGATACGCAAACTCACGCTCGATTTGCTCCAAATAGCGCGCCTGCATTTCAGCGCGCGCCGCAAAGAGCGGATTCTCCGCGCCATCGGGCGGGATGATGCCGTTGATGATGAGACGGAAATTGTGGATGTCCAGTTTGCTCAG
>JBBIGZ010000123.1:0-6195 GCA_037447295.1 Chloroflexota bacterium
TGCTTACGCCTACATCACTACTAAAAAAGAAAAATCTTCAGCAGCAGGCGATTTTTGCATTACGATCGAAGGACAATGGGAAATTTTCATCAATCCCACCGTCATCTCGGCAAAGCTTGACTAAGGCCACATGCAGAAAGCATCCCTGATCTTACCTCTGACCTTTCTATCACTCCTGCTGCTGATCGCCTGCTCTCCTGCCACTCCGCCAACACCGGATGTGGCCCAGGTGCAGGCGACGGCCGTTTCAATGGCCATGACTCTGGCCGCTCAAACCCTGGCTGCTCAACCCACCGCCACGCCCTTGCCAACCGAGACTCCTTCTCCCACGCCGCTCCCCTCGCCCACCCCCACGCCGACCGAGCATCCCACCCCGCTTCCCACTCCCACCAACACGGTCGCAGCCTGTGATAAGCCCCTCTCTTCTAACCCAGCCGGCACCATTGCGGAGGTGATCCTGATCCGCAATGAGAGTGGCGGCGAGGCAGTAGTCTCCTTGTGGCTGGCACCGACCGCCTTCGGCGAATGCGGTTACCGTGGATTCAAGATCGCCAAAGGCGGGACCGTTTCCACCGCCCTGCCACTGGGATGCTATACAGCGACCGCCTATATCACCACTAAAGATCGACGCTACAGCCTTTCGCAAGGTGCACTGTGCTTCAACAACACTGATAAGTGGACATTTGTCATCCGTCCAAATCGCATTTTCCTGCTGCCACCCTAAAAGGGGACAAAAGGCCTTCCGCAATGAGAACAGGCGATCCGGGAAGAGGGATCGCCTGTTTTTATGGACGGTGGACGGTGGACCGTAGACAATGGACGGTGGACCGTGGACGGTAGACGGTGGAGCGTGGATGGCAGATTGAGTTGAAATCACTCCTTCAGGCGCTGAATCCCCGCTCCGAGGGCACGTAGTTTCTCATCTACCCGCTCATAGCCCCGATCGATCTGTCCGATGGTGCGGATCACCGATTGACCCTGAGCGGCCAAGGCCGCTAAAAGCAAGGCCATGCCGGCACGAATATCCGGACTCTCCAGGTTTTCGCCGTAGAGCGGCGTGGGACCCTGCACCAGACAACGATACGGATCACAGAGAATAATGCGCGCCCCCATACCGACCAGTTTATCGGTGAAATACATGCGCCCGGAGTACATCCAATCGTGGAAGAGGATCGAACCCTGCATTTGCGTCGCCACGGTGATGGCAATGCTGATCAGGTCGGTAGGGAAGGCCGGCCAAACGTTGGTCTTAATCTCCGGGATCGCTCCGTCCAGATCGGGCACAATGCGCTTCTCTTGTTCCGCCGGCACAAAAAGGTCCTCCCCGTGGACCTCCCAGCGGATGCCCATACGTGCGAAGACGTGTGAGATCATTTCCAGATACTCCACCCCGGCGCGCCGAATCCAGATCTCCCCACCGGTCAGCACGGCCGCGCCGACGAAGCTGACCACTTCCAGATAATCGGCTCCGATGGTGAATTCGGCCCCGTGCAAGGACGGCACGCCCTCGATGCGCAAGATGTTCGAGCCAATGTTTTCGATACGCGCCCCCATCGCATTCAGCAGGTGACAAAGCTCCTGCACATGTGGCTCCGAGGCCGCGTTGCGGATCACGGTCACGCCGGGCGCAGTGACCGCCGCCATGATGGCGTTCTCCGTGCCGGTGACGGAGGCTTCATCGAGCAAAATATCTGCCCCGCGTAGCCCGTTCGTCTTGAACTCAAACGTGCGCTGATAGGTGACTTCTGCCCCCAGCGCGCGCAATGCCAGAATGTGCGTATCCACGCGGCGGCGGCCGATCACATCACCGCCGGGGGGCGGCAGATGGATATATCCGACGCGCGCCAGCATCGGCCCGGCGAGCAGGATCGAAGCCCGAATGCGGCGACAGAGCTCCGGGTCCAAACTGGCTGGGCGCACTGTGCGCGCTTGCAGGCGCCAGCTCCGCTCCCCGATCGTCTCCACTTCCACCCCTAAGCTCTCCAGCAGACGGCGCATATCGAACACATCACGAATCTGCGGCACATTGTGGAGCACCACCGGTTCATCGGTCAAGAGGGAAGCGGCCATCAGGGGCAGAGCAGCGTTTTTGTTCCCCCCTGGAATCACTTCCCCACGCAGAGGAACACCACCTCGAATGACGAATTTCTCCATCGTTTCTCCCAAGATGTGGAATAGCAGAAAAGGTAACAAGAGACACGAAGAATCGCTCCTCCTTCGTGTCTCTTGAACCGTTTCCCCGATCCTCGATGGCTCAAGCTTTCTTCAGACCGAATTGCACCGTTTCACCATCGAAGGATTCCTGCCGTTGCGGCAAATCGGCGGCAGGCGACTCGAAATACAATTCTACCGCTAAGGTTTCGTTCTGGATATAGTTGCGATGAGTCTCGATCGCCTGACGCAGCTTTTCGCTGGCCTGCACGTAAAGCATAATGCGATCGGTGATCTCCAGGTCGGCTTGTTTGCGCAGGTCTTGGACATAGCGCACGAACTCCCGCGCCAGACCTTCGGCGATCAGCTCTGGCGTGAGCTCGGTGACCAGGGCGGCGACATAGGGGCCATCTTCGGCAACGGCGAAGCCGCTCCGCGCCTGGGCGCGCACTTCCACCTCCTCCGGCAAGATTTCGTACACTTCTCCATCCACTTCCACACGCAAGGGTTGACCGGAGAGCAGGATTTGGGCGGCCTGTTCGGCATCTTGCGCCAGGATCGCCTTCTGAATGGACGGGAAGCGATTGCCGTACTTCTGACCAAGTTGCTTCGGCAGGGGCTTTAGCGTGTGAGAAACGGCCTCAGTGCTGGCATCGAGCAAGCGCACCCGCTTGACGTTCAGCTCATCGGCGATCAAATCGGCAAAGCGCTCCACCGCGGCGCGTTCCTGGACATTGCCCACCGAAAAGGCCGCTTCGCTCAACGGTTGCCGCACGCGCCGATTGGCTTTCTGCCGCGCCGAATGTCCCAGCGAGACCAAGCGCATGATCAGCGCCATGTCACGGTTCAGGTCCTCCTGAATTCGTTCGGCCTCCCAGGTGGGCCAATTCGCTAGGTGAACCGATTCCGGCGCATTTTCATCCACCGAGCACACCAGGTTCTGGTAGAGCTCTTCGGCCAGGAAGGGCATGGCCGGAGCGAGGAGTTTGGCGACCGTTACCAAGGCGGTGTACAGGGTGTAGTATGCGGATTCCTTATCCGCATCCGAGCCGGATTTCCAGAACCGCCGCCGTGAGCGCCGCAGATACCAAGTGGAAAGTTTTTCGACAAAATCCTGGATCGGGCGGGTGGCATCGGGAACGTTGTAGTCTTCGTAGGCCTGCGTCACATCGCGCACCAGCGCGTTCAGTTCGGAAAGCAGCCAAACGTCCAGAGCGTTCGTCAGCGCAGGCGGTTGGACGGGCGGTTTCCAGCCATCCACACGGGCATAGGTGACGAAGAAGGCGTAGACGTTCCACAGCGTGAGCATAAACTCGCGCACCACGTTGCCTACCAGGTCGGCAGAGAAGCGGCGCTCATTGCCGGGCGGACTGGCGGTATAGAGATACCAACGGAACGCATCGGCACCATGGGCATTGATGACATCCCACGGATTGACGATGTTGCCGCGGCTCTTGGACATCTTCTGCCCTTCGGCATCCAGGATCAACCCCAGGCAGATCACGTTCTTGAAGCACTCGCTATCGAAGAGCAGGGTGCTGATGGCGTGCAACGAATAAAACCAGCCGCGCGTCTGATCCACCGCCTCGCAGATGTAATCTGCCGGGAATTGGCGACGGAACATTTCCTGATTCTCAAACGGATAGTGCCATTGCGCCACCGGCATGGCGCCGGAATCGAACCAAACATCGATCAGATCCGGCACCCGGCGCATCCGGCCGCCGCATTGTGGGCAGGTCCAGGTGACTTCGTCTACGTACGGGCGATGCAGATCAAGATCGCTCAGATCGCGACCGGCATACTGCGAAAGTTCGGCCACCGAGCCGATCACCTGGCGATGTTCGCAGGTTTCGCATTCCCAGATCGGCAGCGGCGTGCCCCAGTAGCGTTCGCGGCTGAGGGCCCAGTCAATGTTATTCGCCAGCCAGTTGCCGAAGCGGCCTTCTTTGATATGCTCCGGCACCCAGTGAATGCGCCGATTGAGTTCCACCAAGCGATCTTTGAAATCGCTGGTGCGGATATACCAGGCCGGACGGGCATAGTAGAGCAAGGGCGTCTTGCAGCGCCAGCAGAAGGGGTAGGTGTGAGTATAGGTTTCGGCACGGAAGAGCAGCCCGCGCGCTTCCAGATCGCGGATGATCAACGGATCGGCATCCTTGACGAACTGGCCGCGCCATGGCGTGACCTCGTCAACGAACGTGCCATCCGGTTTGACCGTCATCAGGATCGGCAGATCATGCTCCTGGGCCGCCTGCATATCTTCGGCACCGAAGGCCGGCGCCATGTGCACCAACCCTGTGCCGTCCTCAACGGTGACGAACTCTTCCAGCACGACGAAATGAGCCGGTTTCTGCGGCGGCAGGAAGGTGAAAAGCGGCCGGTAGCGCAGCCCTTTGAGCTTTTTGCCCGGGTAGCTCTCCAGAATGCGCACCTCTTCTCCGCGAAACACCTGCTCCAGCAACGGACGTGCCAGGATGAGCTTCTCCGTGCCACCATCCGGGCGTTTGCGTTCCACCGTGACGTATTCCACCTGTGGATGGGCGGCGACGGCCACGTTCGCGGGCAGGGTCCAAGGCGTGGTTGTCCACACCAGCAGCGAGGTGTCCGGTCGATCGACCAACGGCAGGCGCACAAAGACCGAGGGATCGGTCGCCTCGTCATAGCCCAGCGCAACTTCGTGATCGGCCAGTGGCGTGCCGCAGCGCGGACAGTAGGGAACGACCTTATAGCCCTTATAGAGCAGGCCGCGATCCCAGAACGTCTTCAAAATCCACCATACGGATTCAATGTAGTCGTTGGTATAGGTGATATAAGCCTTCTCTAGATCAACCCAGAAGGCAATGCGTTCGGTGAGCCGCTCCCAATCCTTGATGTAAGTAAAGACCGATTCTCTGCAGAGGGCATTGAAGCGTGCAATGCCGTATTCTTCGATCTGCCGCTTGCTGGAAAAGCCAAGTTGTTTTTCCACCTCCAGCTCCACCGGCAAACCATGTGTATCCCAACCACCGCGGCGGATAACGTGATAGCCACGCATCACCTTATAGCGTGGGAAAATATCCTTGAAGGCGCGTGCCAACACATGGTGTACGCCCGGGCGTCCGTTGGCTGTGGGCGGTCCCTCGTAGAATACGAATTCCGGTTGTCCTTCGCGCGTTTCCAGCGTCTTTTCAAAAATTCTGTGCTCGCGCCAAAAACGTAGGATGTTCTCCTCCAAGGAAACAAAATTCGGCTTTGAAGAGACTGTTTTGAACATACACACCTCCAAAAAAGAATGCCTGATAAACAAAAACTCTCGTCTCGGATTCAGAGACGAGAGCCGATGGCTCGCGCGGTACCACTCTGCTTCCTGCTCCAGGCAGGCGCTCAATCGGGTACGGCCCCGATGGGCTTATACCCGCATCCGCCTAACGGGGGATGGACCGGCGTTCTTACTCTCCAAAACGGATTTCAGATTGCGGCTCCGGGAGGATTTTCCGCCTGTGCTTCGCCCCGGCTCGCACCGTTCCCGAGGTCGCTGTTGCCGCATCCAGGCGTACTCGTTCCCATCATCGCCTTTGAGGATGGACTCTATTTTAGCACAAAAATTGTCACTGCTTGTCGCCAGACTTGCTTTAACGGCTCTGATGAGCACCGGCAATGCAGATGTGTACTGTTGGGTTGCAGAACCAATGCCAGCGTTCAGCACAAAGCTGCCTTTGATGTGATAAGTCCACTTACCGCCCACGGGTAGTCTCCCTCTTGAGAGCATGTGTTACAAAAGGTATACTTAGGCAAACTAAATTTGGAGGAACACTGGAACAGTTCGCTAAACCTGGAGACTTCTGCCCCGACCAAGGTTGCCCAGATTACCAGAAATTACAAAGTACTCAGCCGAAGCGAAACATCGTCAAAGCCGGCAAGACTCGCAAGGGTGTTCGGCGGTATCGCTGCAAAACATGCGGGAAATATTTTGTGGAAACCAGCGGAACGATCTTTTACCGCAAGCGGACACCGGAACACGAGATTCTGGAGACGCTGGCCTTGCTGGCAGAAGGCAATCGCATA
>JBBIGZ010000124.1:0-6184 GCA_037447295.1 Chloroflexota bacterium
AAGGAGCGATTCTAGGGGCCGGTGAGCTCTTTGGGGAGCTCTTCTTGGGCGGCGGGGAGTTTGGGGGAAGCTATCTGGCGCGGGCGCTTGAGGAGAGCGAGGTTTGGGTGGTGCGGCGGGAGCGGGTAGTGGAGTTGTTGGCGGGGCAGCCTGGGGTGCTAGCGCGGCTGAGGGGGATAGTGGCATGCAAGCACGAGGTGCTCTTTTTGTTTCACGAGTAGCGTTTCGATATTACAGACGCCGACCCCCGTTTCAATACCACAGTGTTTCAATTAACATAGATGCGGATTCGGTTGAGAATTAAACTCTCTTTCTTTTCAGCAGCGCCCAAGTCTCACCGCTGCGTTCAACAATAAGGGGTAAAACATAAACGTTCTTGTCAAGGTTGGCTTGCCGGGCATTGCCGCCGAAGGGATTGAACCCATCGAACTCCGAATTATCGGTCAGGTCCGAAAGGCGCACGACCAAACCACCTCGATCTGATGTCAGGTCCACCAGCCGACATGGACAGAGACGTTCATCAGGATGTTCCTCTCGCACCCCAATGCACCAGCAGAGGGAGTCCGAAGTACCAAAACGGCGCACTCTCCGGAGAAGATCGCCGATCTCCCCAGCATTTGACGATGGAACTTCGATGTAGACAGTCAGAGGCCCCTCGAAAAGGAAATAATCCCGAACACCTGTGGACCCTAGCAGTCCTCCTTCTCGGGGCTTCAGTCGCTTGATAAAGGCCTGGAACCGAACCATACGTGGTGGCGGAACCACACACACCTTCAACCCCTTAACCAAATCAAAAACCCTGCGCCCCTCATCTACACGCCCGCTCCATCGGATGGCTGTGTCCACGAGCGCCAACTTGACCGTGGCCGGTGAGGGCACAGGCGCGCCGATGGCAAATTGCGCCGAGACATCCGGCTGGCGGTAAGAGAACGTGCTCGCAAACTCATAGTCGGCGCGAAGCCACATCGGCGATGCCGAACCTCCGGCGACCCTGGCCACCGTTGGTTCCGCCCGTAAGGGAGGTTTGTGCGACATAGGGCGTCACTCCATCTCAGAATCTGCCTCCGAATCCACTTCTGGAGGAGCTTCTCGAGGCGATTGCTCAAGCTCCCCCTGCGCTCGTTCGCCGCGAGACCTGCGACCTCGCCGACGGGCCGGAGATGCGGAAGAACCTGCTGATGGAGATGCCGGAGGGGCCTCTTGGAAACACATTTTCATCGGGGTCTCGCGTTTGAGAGAAGTAAGGATATCTACTAACCCATTCATATCGTCAAACATCCTAACTTCCACCCCTTGTTGTCTGGCGATGGCCTCGAGCCTCTTCCGATAGTCTTCTTGAAGCGGGCTGAGCATCGGCACCGGCACCACTTGGCGGGAGATGAGGACAATCCCCTCGATTCTCTCAATATGGGGGAAACGGGTAGAGGTCATCGCGCCGTCCGGACGCTTAAAGGTCCATTCGTAGGCTGTCATGCCAAGTCCATAGCGCCTATTGCGCTCATGATCATCATTAAGAGCGTAAGTGTAATTGACTTCGTTCAGCCCGATGCGCCAGGGCTGGAAAAGAGTCACGAAAGCATAGACACCGGAACGGGTGGGGCGGTGATAGACCATTTGCGCCGCCACTCTCTCCTCCTCTTCGCGTTCGACTCCGCGCTCTGCGATAGCATGGCGGGCATGCACGTGGACGTCGCGGTGAACATTCCCAGGCACCCCCACGACCCAGCCGAATTCCACGACAGATTGGCGATGGACCGTCGGCTGTTGCACCAGGAAGCCGTGGAGATCACACAGCACACATCGAGAAATTGCTGTCGCAACTGCCTGTGTATTATCGTTTACATTCAACTCCTGCCGTGCGGCATCCGCCCGCTGAGGTTGAAACGTTCGGCAAGCATTGCAGAGAGAAGGCCTCTGGTCTTGGGTGGCCTGAAGCCACGTCCAGTAAGCATGGATGTGCTTCATCATTTCACCGCTCACGCCATCCGTCCTGGTTCCGTCCCAAAGCACGATTGTGCGAGGTTCGGTGACGTTCCCGATGGAGCCCTCGTTGTTGAGCGAGTGGAGGTCCCAGGTCACTCGCCCGAGGATAGCGATCTCGAAGATCTGGGGTTGCAATGCGCCCTCTGTTCGCTCCCTTGGCGCTTCCGATTTCTCCGACGAAACGTTTTGGGGTTGTTGGGTCGTCATGGCTATTGACCTCCTTCAGTTGACTCTTTATCCTGCTCTACACGAATATAGGTTGCCCGGGCAAGCGCTCGACTCACCAGGGCCGCGCGCACCAGGCGGACCGCTTCTCGTTCTTGGACCTGCATGTCCCCGGGGATCTCCCGGGCCACCTGATCCACGAGCGCCGCGAGTTCCTCCACTCCCGAATCGGATGGGCAATACCAGAGATTTTCCCTCTTTGACGCCATCGTGTGAAAGCGACGCAGAAACCGATGAAGCGCATCGGCAAAGTCCACTTTCGTCTGGGCAGACTCGAAGTCCGTGAGCGAGGCGTAATCCTTCTCGTGGCCAATGGCTTTACCCAAAGCCTCACCGAACTCCTTTAACGCCTGATTTTTGTAGACTTCATGTAATTGCATGGCTCATCACCTCCATGACTTCCTGAAAAACCGCTTCGTTTCTTGTCGCCCGCAAGAACCGATCGAAGTCTCTAGGATTTCTCCGTCGTAATTGCTCATGCCCTATGACGTGAGCCGAGACCCGAATCAGCCGGTCGTAAGCTGCTGTATCCCAGCGCATCACCAATTCGGTAGCCGCCAGGGCCAGGTCCTCAGCGCCTTTTGTGGACCCGAGACGGAAGCAGTAATCAAGCCACTCCAGCATCGCCTGGCTCCCGTGGGGGTCGCGGGCAATCGCCTCCATCAAGGGCTCGAGTCGCAGTTGGTTCCCCTGGGCCGGTTTGGTCTGCTGGCCCGCGCCAAAGAGTCGGAAGTAAAGGACCGACGAGAAACGGTCCTGAAGGCTTCTCTGAGCGGCGGCGCGGCGCCGAAGGCGCTCGGCCAACTGCACAGCGTAGTGGGCCGCGGCATTTTGCACACCATGATATCGAAGCCCGGGACGAAGTCGAAAAAGGTCCTGCATGTCGCGAAAGTAATTAAAGCGCACCTCTTGGGGCCCAGGGAGAAGTACCAACCAATTTGACTGACCCGCCTCCTTGCTATATCGGTAGGTCCCACAGGTCGCCATTCCCAAGCATGCGAGGGTCCAGTGGTTTTCTTCGACCTCGAGCTGTCCTTCACCATATCGGGCTTTTGTAATATGCCGTAAGCCTTTGAAGCCCGCTGGGTCTAGCCCGCCAGGCAGGCTCTGGCCTGTCCCAAAAGCCACCGTATTGGAGGGATTCATCAGGTTACTGAGAACATTTGATAATTTGCTTTCCAAGCGTTGGCGTACTTCATCTTGCCTATCCTGCCATCCACTTCTCACGGTCATGAAAATTCTTTGCCAACCATCTTCAGCAAAAATAGACACCCAAGCCCTATTGCTCGAAAGCGACGGGTTGGCAGGCACTGACGACAAAGGTTGGACCTCGTAAGCCCAATCAACGTCACGAATGTTCACCTCGTCTTTGGTGAGCGTATTCAGAACAATTGCTATTCCCCACGCCCGGGCCGTATCAAAGGCGTCCAAACCAGTTTTCGTAACGTAGTAGAGCATCTTCGCCTCCTGTGGCCAAACGATCGGCCAGCCGAAGCCAGCGCGAAATTAACACATAGGCCGTATACAAGCACTCATATTCGAGGGGCGGGAAGCGGTCCCGCAATGCCGTCGGGCTATTCTGTCTCTTCACCACTCGATTCAAATCCAAGACGCCTGCAAGATTACACACCTGTAGCACTTGCTCCACGGCAGACCGCCATTGGGGATGAAACTCGTACTTAGGCACTTCCTTAGCCCGCACCGAGTGGTGATGAGCGATGGCAAAGCCCATCGCACGGGCGAGAATCCTCGGAAAGACCTGCTCGTCAACCAGAGCATCCCAAAGGGCATACGTGCTTACGGTAGCGTGGGGAGGGAAGTTCATGTAAACACGTCCATCGGTATGGGCTAGCAAATCGCTTGCCCCTGCCGTATGGAGAATCCCCGCCTTTTTCTGCCACTCGATCGACAACTTGCCCAGGTCATGGAGCAGCGCTACCAGTGTTGCAGCCTTTCGAATCAAAGCGTCGTCGACGTCCAAGAGCCTTGCCAGGGCCTGAACGGCATGCCACTCCTTCGCCAGCACTTCTTCCACGGCATAAGCAGTCCTCACACTATGTTCCACCCAACTCTCCTTCCAAGGGGCCGACGAAGGCAAAGTCCGCCCCTGCCCTGGAAGAGGCTGAAAGACTTGATCACCAGCGCTGAGGTGCAGGCCGTAGTTCGACGAGTATTGCAGTACGAAGGGTGGGAAAACGATCCGGTCACCAATGGACAAGTCCTTGTCGCCGGTAATCTCTACCACCTCCACCGAAGGTCGGGCGTCGGAGCCCTGCTGATCGATTTCTATCCGCCATACGGGGGCTTTCTTCTGCTTTGCCTGCTTCATCCATCCCTTCACAACCCCGATATGCACGCCGATGGTCGGTAGGCGCAAGGCATCGGTGCCGATAGCCTGGAGATTGTTGTGAACGGTCACCTCAACCGTATTAACGTCCCGGACGGCCGCTTCCGCCCTCGAACGGCTCCCCTCGAAAGCCGCCCGGCTGAGTTGAGCTACGACCTGCTCGTAGGCATTGCTCTCCTCCAGAATCCGCTGGTACTCATCGTTAAGGATCTGGTTAACCCACTTTTTGGCGGTGTCCCAGTTCAAGGATGCGCTGGAATCGTTCCGAAAGCGCTCCAAGAGCTCCTTGGTTCTATTCACAAGGTCTTGCTTGTAGGGAGCCGGAGACGCCACGTCGTACACATAGACGCTCCCCTGACCACCCCAGCGGGCAACGCGGCCCGCGCGCTGGATCAGCGCATCGACGGGAGCCACCTCAGTCAGCAAAACATCCGCCGATATGTCCAGTCCCACTTCCACGACTTGCGTAGCGATCAGGATCGCCCTTGTCCCCTGGGAAGCGCTCTTTCCGAAGCGTTGGAGGACCCATTCCTCCTTCCGCTCTCGGTCTTCCGGCAGGAAGCGGGAGTGAAGCAGATTGCATTCGTATCCTTGTTGTTGAGCGTGCTCACAAACTTGCCGATAAATCTCCACCGCTCTGTCTACGGTGTTGCATACGACAAGGATCCGATTACACCCTTGATTGATTTGCTGAAGAACGGCTCGCCCATCCAATTGACGTCCAGTCCATTGAATTGTTACTTGTCGCTGAACGAACTCACCGCTCGCTTCTACAATCTCCGCCCCTAATTCCTTCTGCCATAGCTCAACGACACAGTCTGGAAGCGTCGCAGAGAGTATGGCGTAGGGTATACCCAGGCAGTTGAGACGTTCACAAATGAGCCTTGTGGCTTGAAGCCCCAGTTCCGGATCGAAGAGATGGACCTCATCGAAGACCACAAACGAGCTCATCACCGCGCCGGCCGGAATATTCCCATGGCGCAGGGGCAAGATAAGCGGGGTGCAAGCGTAGGAGGTAATGACTTGGTCAATCGTCGCCGCGACGGCATCGGCAGTGAAGAGCACTGACTCCGGCGCTTGTCCATGCTGGAGCCGGACACGCCAACTCTGGGGCTTGCTTAAAGCTTGAGCGTACTCGTTGATGCGTTCCACCGTCTGATTCGCAAGGGAGCGAAGGGGCAATGCGTAAAGAAGTCGGGCTGGGAGTCGACCGCCACTGAACATTAAGAAGGGCAGAACAATGGCCTCAGTCTTCCCAGAACCCGTAGGAGCACGGAGAACAACCGGCTGGCCCCGTGAGAGAGATTCCCACGTTTGTTCCTGGTGTGGCGCTGGGGGTTTACCTTGACCTACGATCTTTTCGTAAACAGCGTTGATACACATGAGCTGACCTTTTACTTCGTTTCAATACCACACTGGTTCAATTAAAAGCACACTTGACGGCGTTATGCGAAACTACGATTCGGAAATAGTTTCAATACCACACTGGTTCAATTAAAAGTGTGCGACCAGACGAATACGCCCTGGTCGCACAAGAGACCTGTTTCAATACCACACTGGTTCAATTAAAAGATGCGCGGTCATGACCGGTCATCCATGCGCGGTCATCCCAGGTTTCAATACCACACT
>JBBIGZ010000125.1:0-6130 GCA_037447295.1 Chloroflexota bacterium
AAGGAACGCTAACAATGGTGCCACAATAGCCAGCTTCTGCCAGAAGGAAAGCGGCCACTCCCAACGAAGGGCAAGATAGACCAAAAGGACGATCAGCGGGCCGGTGGCGATCAGTAACGCCAGCAGAATACCGGGTGGATAGGTTGCATTCGGGAACAAACGGTACCAAAGCAAGGGTTGATCGGTAAATTTTACCGAGAACCCTTCCCCTCCACCTTGCAAGCGCGCCACTAGGTTCGGTAATAGCGTTCCGCCAAACAAGCCGGCCAGAACAAGCACCACTACACGCACCCAACCACGCCGCGAAAGACGTCCACCTTCCCAAGGATCAGAGACCCATTCCAGCATACCGATCCACATGGCCGGGGCAAAGGCCCAGGTATAGCGCGAGATTTCAGCAAAATAGGCCGAGATCACCAGCAATGGCACCCCTAGCCAAAGCGGGCTTCCCCAGGCCAAGATGGTCAACGCGGCGGCAAAGATCAAAGGTGGATGGATCGGCCCCTGAAGCAGGAAAAGCGCTCCCCAGAGTCCGGCCAGCAGCCAGCGTCTTGGGGAGTTAGGACGTGCCTTCCAGAAAGTGACCCAACCCAAGAGTACATAGGGCAGGATATAGGTCAGGCCGATCCAAGCGCGCTCCTGGGCGATGGTTAGGCCAGGATATAGAAATGGCAAAGCACCAACAAGCTGCCGCCCCAGCGAAAGGTGCACCCAGTGTACCTGACCGGGTGCCAGCTGATAGCGATCGGCGTCGAAAAGCATCGAATAATCCCACAGGCGATTGCCTTCCGACCATCCCAGTGCGAAGGGGAAAACGGTCACCAGGCGTAGGTTCGCCGCCAGCGTGAACGAAAAGCCACTCAAGAGCACAGCACCCACTGCCGCGGCAAACGAGAAAAACGTTGAACCTGATGTGAGCAGGAAAGCGAGCAAAACCAATTCTGCGACCCAAAGCAAGGTCCGTAACGAGAGTGCTCGGAACACAACTCCCCAGGGGGTATACTGCAAAAACCAGATCGGCAATCCCAAAACCAACAATACCATCAACCAACGTCCCACTCCTAAGCGCTCACGTATGCGCACCAGGCTTTGTGCGAGTGGTCTCAAAACCTGCGGTCGCCAAAGCGCCAGCGCCACCAGCACCAGTAACACCCCTTCCCCGATCACAAAGAGCAAAAACGCCACTCCCCAACGCAGCGAAAACTCCCCCCACCACTCTCCCGTGCCCCAAGCAATAGCATGGAAAGCTAGAGAGGAGAGAAGGAGTAAGACGATCAAAGAGAGAAAAAGCAAAAGAGAAAGGTAGTTCTGGCGCATCTATTCTCTGTGAAAACAATGAAACAACCAAAGGTATCAATCAGAAGGTAGGCTCATCAGTCTCTCGCAAGAGACCTTGCACGGCATAAATGCCTCCACCCGCTACCGAAATTGCGAATCTCAGGAAACGCGCCAAAAGCGATGCCATAATGATGGCTTCTTTAGAAGCGACCGTCTGTAAGGATAACACATAGACGGCTTCCATTGAACCCAGCCCATTGATTGAAATCGGCAACATGCCGACCAAATTAGCAAGGGTAGTGCTGTATAACACTTGCCCGAAATCAAGGCGAGAGCCCAGGGTCACAAAAAATATCCACATCTCGAGTGCAATTAATGCATTAAAAAAAGCAGAAATTAAGACCGCCATCCATATGGTTTTAGTTTTTTGCTCTCCCAATAACAAGAATATGCGTCTTAGAGCATCGAAGACGACAACGAGTGGACGTGGTAAATTAGCACGGATACGTTCGTACATCCGGTCAATTTGCCGAGGCCCTACCCACAAGATGCCCAGAACTATCGTTCCTATAAGGATCACTCCTTCACCGATTCGCAGGTAGGGATTTTGCAGCCATAGAAAAACATACAAAGAGGCGGTTACGACATGGGCAAGCAATAAACCCAATCCACCATAGAGCCGATCGGCAAGAATGGAAGAAGCCACAACTGCCTGGGAAATTCCCTGCTTTTGCCTCAAGGCAAGGAAACGATAACCATCTCCTCCAAGAGTAGTCGGCAAAAAATTGCCCCAAAACAGACTAAATGTATTGATCAAAGCAAGTCTTGTCCATCTTTCTCGAACCCCAAGGTCGAACAAAATCCGCGACCAGCGGAAGCCGGTTAATCCCAAGCGGATTAAGAAAAGGAGTGCTGCCAACAAAGCCCACCCCCAATTCGCCTGTTGCCACAACATCCATATCTCACGCCAGTTGAAACGGTAGAGCAGAATGCCAAGGAGAACGATCGAACCAAGGAAGCGGAATACTCCGGCAATGCGAGATCGGTTGCTTTTCATTTTCACCAGCGTAAAAGATATAAACTACCTGTCTTTCTGAAAACTTTGCGTTCCGGAGGCAATCCCTGTAGACAAGGATGTTCCGCGAATTTTCACATATACAAGCCAGGCCGTTACATAAACTGCCCATCCTAAGGTAACCCAAAGAGCGAATCCCCATGTATCAAAAGACCAATAGAATGTGGTGATAATAGCACCTAGGCTAACAACAGCTAAAGCAAACATGAAACTTACCGGCGCCAGAAATTGGAGAATTTCATCCATCTTTAGGTAGCTCCCTACACGTT
The DNA here is from genome assembly GCA_037447295.1 of Chloroflexota bacterium. Lineage (GTDB taxonomy): Bacteria > Chloroflexota > Anaerolineae > Anaerolineales > Villigracilaceae > 630D-37. The sequence continues at coordinate 2,623 of JBBIGZ010000125.1, forward strand.
GCAACCACTCATACCATCCAATGGTGATCAAAAGCGAAGCAGGCAAGATAACTGGCATAGAATAGCGCGCCCATACAAGAAGTACGTCCCCAATCCCTCGTAAGAAAGTAGCTCCCCAAGAAAAAAGCACGGTAGCTAAGAGAAAAAAGAGAAGGGGTTTGTCCGAATGAGAGCGCCATCTCCACATATACAACACTGTGCCTACCCCTCCTAGAAAGCTCAAAAATTGCAAAAGGTTATAACTTAAACCTGCTGCCGGAAGTTCAATCCGGGCCGCTGCCGGTCGGGCCCAAAATGTTTGCATCAGCCTCGAAAAAATGCTCCGATAGAGCCATGAGAAACCTTGAGGATCCTGCAAAGAAGCGAGCACGATATTGAAATCAGAGGGATAGTACCTGCGAATTTGCTTTATGCGGGGAGACAAGGAAAAAGCTCCTTGTTCAAAAGAAGCGTTCCTCAATAGGTTGCTGAATGCGCTCCCCTGCCATCGGCCATATTTTCCATCCGCCGAAAGAGCTTCAGGTTGACCGAAAAACTCACCCTCAACTAAGAACACTCCATCATAAAAAACTTTGACATCCGGCGCGGCCACAGAAAAGAGAGTCAGCCTCCCCTGAGTAGCATCTTCCGGAATATTCCAGGTGGTGGCATAGAATTTAGGTTCTATGCCGATCTGCACGGTAACCGCAGGGCTTTTCTGAACAGGTTTGCTGATGTCATACGGCTGAATACTCAATACCGGTAAAACCCCTTTTGCCGGCCGATCCGCCCAGAGCCAGGCGCCAATTGTCACCCCCTTCCCTCTTAGCCTTTGCACTTCTACCGGGGGTAAGACTTGAACGATCCCCCCATCTCGCTGAGTTATCGCCAACGCATACTCCCCTAGACCTATACTCTCGGGAGCCCGCACTTTGCTCTCCGTTCTAGACATCCAACCACGAGCAGCACCGTCCTGAAGATAACTGGTCAAAAGCACCCCAATTGCTACAAGTACTAAGAAAGTCAATACCCAAGGTAGCCACCGATATTTCTGTCTGAAGGGGGCAAATATTAACACCAACAAAGCTAAAGGAAATGCTATCCAAGCAGTGTTTTTCATCCAAAAAGAGAGGCCTAATCCTATCAACATTCCAACCAGATCCCTAAACGAGAGGCCTCTCCTCAGAATGCGAATCGCGAAGTACAGAAAAACGGAAAACCCTAAAACGGCACCCACATCATCGTTGATCGAAGTCATCGTATCCACGAAACCCGGCAATAAAACCAGGAAAGAAAATGCAATTTTTACCAGCAGAGGCTCCTTTGGAAAAATTTCGAGCAACGTTTTCCAGATCAACCAGAGAGTGACCAGCCACATCAGCAGCGAAATACCTCGTAAGAGATATGTCTGCAACGTATAGTTCGTTGTGTGCATAAAGCGCAAGGGCAATGAAATGATAAGGTAATATAAAGGGTAACGCGTTGTTTGAGGCGCAGCACCGATAAAAATAGGGTCATCTCGTTTCAGGTCAGGGGTCATATCCGGCGGCAACCACTCATAGTAGCGATAGCGTAATAAGTCCTGGGCGACGATACGCCGAAACTCGTTATCGTATTCACCAGGCTGAGGCCAGTGATCGAATTTCGCAATCTGCCAGGCAAACTCAAAATGCCCCGGTTCGTCATAATGCCAGCCCGGCGGCACAATCAGCACATAAAGCAATCCATAAACAAAAGCCAGTATGAGCCAAAAGACGAAAAAGCGGTTTTTTAGCATCTCAAGCGGTATTATAACGAATTTTGTGTAAAAGTGAAGGAGCCTGGTATCTGGTATCTGGGGGTGTGTTCCAATTTTGTCGGGGAGGGGGTAAAATAAGACAGGAGGTGTACCATGAGTCGATTTGATGAACAAGAATTCAAGTCACAGATGATGCGTGCGACGGAAGCAATGCTAGAATGGGCAAAAAGCCATCCGGACTGCACACTTCGAGAGCTCGAAGAGCGGGTTCAGGAGTGGAAAGTGCAGATGGAGGCGGATTTGGAAGCGAGCGTAGCAGTTCAGAATGCGTCGGTGGATGTAGAAGAGCCCTGTTCGTGGGCGATGGGTATTCCAAGGGTATCGGGAACAGAACGTGATGACGTTGCAGGGAGCGATTCGGGTAAAGCGGGCATTGGACGTTGGATCGGCTTGGTGTTGAGCAGCATACGGAATGTGGCGCTTTCGCTATTGCGCTATTTCTTCCCGGATGAATTTATTCCGGATGCGCAACGGAAGGTTTGTGTCATGCCGGAAGGGCATTTCGTTGCTATTTTCACAACTAAAACAGTGAAAAGCCCATGAAAGAGCCGCATAACCTTGCTTCCCAAATGATCCGAGCAGCCCCCTCAATTGCGCTGAATATTAAACGTTATAGCGATTTAAATGCGTAGGGTCTCATAATGCCAGGGTCTGAAGTTCAACCTGAAATTGTGCAGCCCGCAGCAAGTTTCCATAACCATATCGCGGAAGTTGTTTTTCCGAGCTCTGATTTTGTCCTTTACAATTCGATAGCGTTTCACTCCACCGATTACATGCTCCACTCGAATGCGGAGTTGGGAGATCAGACGGTTGAGGGCTTTGTCTTCTGGGCTTAACTCTTTGCCGCGCGCTTTCTTCTTAGGTTGAAGAATGACAACGCCTGGGATGGTGAAACCCTGAAAGCCAGTGTCTTGGACCAGGATGCATCCTTCGGGAAGTGTGTAAGCGGCTTCATCCGCAACTTTTTTGTCATGCTTTTTCCCTTCGCAGGTCGGGGTCAAGAAGATGACCTTGCACTTTGTGTTGCTGATCAGAATGTTCTTGACCGTGTGCTGTTTTTTTACCACTGTAATACTGCTTTTGCGTCTCCTGGTTCTTGGGACGTGGTACAGGACGCTCCGTCCCGTCGTGGAAATAGACGACCACGTTGCCTTCTTCCAAATTCGCTTCGGCTTGCAGATTGAGTTCTTCAGCTTTCCGCACCGGCAATTCGCCCAGTTCCGACAAGGTTTGATTGAGGATCGGATGCAACAGATGAATCCACTGGTTCGCATCCGGTTGGTACATCCCAAACAGGCTCGCATGAACTTCCTGGATCGTCCCTTGCTTCAAGTATACCAGGATGAAAAGCAACTTGTCTTCGATGGTCGGCAGCGGTGAGTTGCGATAGTCCGTATAGCGTCGTTTGAGACGCGGTTTGCCATCCAGGGTCTTGGCCTTCATCGCAGCCTCAAATTGAGCGCGAAAATGTGGCAAGAGCGCCAGGAATTCTTCAACGGTGTACCCGGTCAGTGCCAGAAATTTGACCGGATTTCGAGATAACTCGCTATAACTGAGCATTGGCGTCCAACTCCTTGTGAATCAATTCCATACCCTAAGGATACCCGCCAATTACTACTTTGCCAAGTTAAATTCCTATAACGTCTATTCCGAACGTATGAACATTCCCTGTGTATGCAAAGAGCACACTGGGGTGCAGTTAGATTCCCAAAATCGCCATAAAAATTGAGG
>JBBIGZ010000126.1:0-6057 GCA_037447295.1 Chloroflexota bacterium
CGTGCTAGTTGGGGGCAGGGTGGGAGTAAAAGTCGTCGTCGGTGGTAGGAAGGGGGTGAAAGTTAACGTAGGTGAGGGGGTGAACGTGGGGGTAAACGTGAGGGTCGGGGTGAAAGTGGGCGTAAAGGTCGGTGGCAGGAACGGCGTGAAGGTCGGCGTTGCCGAGGGTGTGATGGAGGGGGTGAAAGTCGCAGAAGCGGTGAGTAGGATCGGGGTTGGGCTTTGCGTAGGTGGGAGTGGCGTGGGCGTGAGAGAGGGGCGAGGGGTGAAGGTGAAAGTAAGAGTCGCGGTGACCGGCCCCGGTGCAAATTGCACGGCGATCAACCCCAAGCAGTAACAAGGCAGGGTTCCCAAGATTATCAAAATCAAAATGAGACGGAGACGAGCGCGACGGAGGTTGTAGGTCACGGCGCTGATGATAACATTACTCAGGATGGAGGGCAAGGATTTTATGGTGGCGTGGTCGAGTGGTCGCGTAGTCGATTAGTCGAATGGTCTGTGGTTGTTTGATGGCGTGGTGCGTTGTTGGCTGGGTACGTAACGACATAGCGAAGGAATGGTTGCGGGCATTGGGCAAGGCACCTTCTGGTAAAATTAGAGCATCCTGACAATATCCTTACTAGGAGGCACTCTGTGGAACGTACATTGGTTCTGGTTAAACCCGATGGCGTGCAGCGCGGGTTGATCGGCGAGGTGATCAGCCGGCTGGAGCGGCGCGGTCTGCGATTGGTGGCGGCCAAATTCCTGCAAGTCAACCGCGAATTGGCCGAAGCGCATTACGCCGTGCACAAAGGGAAACCTTTCTACGAAGGCCTGATCGAATACATCACTTCTGCACCGGTGATGGCGATGGTTTGGGAAGGGCCGAACGCTATCGCCGCGGTGCGCCAGACGATGGGCAGCACACGCCCAACCGAGGCCGCGCCGGGAACGCTGCGTCACGATTTTGCGCTGGAGATCGGGCGCAACCTGACCCACGCTTCCGATGGCGCCGAAACGGCCCAGGCGGAGATCGCGCTCTGGTTCAAAAGCGAAGAGCTGGTCTCCTGGAAGCGGGACACGGATCGCTGGATTTTTGAGAAACCCTGAGTAAGACCATGCCAGAACTGCCCGAAGTCGAAACGATTGCGCGCACTTTGCAGCCAGAATTGCAGGGCAAGCAGATTCGGGCGGTCAGCGTGCTCTGGCCGCGGACGATCGCCGAACCTTCTCCCGAAGCGTTCATGGCCCGTCTGATCGGCCAGAGCATTCTTGGGATTTCGCGGCGCGCAAAATATCTGATCCTTTCCCTGAGCCGAGATGCGCTGCTGATCCACCTGCGCATGAGCGGCGATCTGCAGTGGCGGGCGCCGGGCGAGCCGCCACAGAAGCACGATCGGCTGTGGCTGTTCCTGAGCAACGGGGAGGAACGGGTGCTGGCCTTTCACGATCCACGAAAATTCGGCAGGGTCTGGCTGGTAGAGCGTGCAGAGCAAGTGACCGAGGGGCTAGGACCGGAGCCGCTGGAGGAGGGCTTCACACCGCAGATGCTTTTTGAGCGTTTGCAGGCTTCCCGCCGGCAGATCAAGGCGCTGTTGCTCGATCAGAGTTTTTTGGCCGGGCTGGGCAATATCTATAGCGATGAGGCGCTGCACCGTGCCGGCATTCATCCTCTGCGCCCCGCTTCTGATCTGAGCGAGGCAGAGGCCACCCGGCTCTGGCAAGCAATCCGCCAGGTGCTGGAGGAGGGCATTCGACGCAACGGCGCAAGCATTGATTGGGTCTACCGCGGGGGTGAGTTCCAAAACTACTTTCAGGTCTACGCGCGCCAAGGCGAGGCATGCTACCGCTGCGGCCAACCGATCCAACGGTTGCGCGTTGTGCAGCGAAGCAGTTATTTTTGCGCAGGATGTCAGAAATGAGCAATTTACCCGCTTTTCTGCCTCTAGTTTTTATCGCCGTTCTCTTCTTTGCGCTGATCATTGGTTACTTTATCGGGCGAATGGAAGGGCGCGGAGCTGCTCCTCCAGCTCCGCCTCCACCGTCGGCTTCACTGCTACGTTTGTTTGCTGACCCCGATGGGCAAACTAAGCTAGAAATGGACGGCAAGTTGCTGAGCCAACCGTTGACGGCCGAACAGCGCAAGCGGTTGATCGCGCTCCTGAACCTGATACGCCCTTGGCTGGAAGAAGCTCCAAAACAAGCTTCGGCGCCTTCCCCTGCTTCGGGTGCGGCAGCGGTTGCCCCCCGTCCGGCCCCGCCTGCGGCGACGCCTGCGCCGAGGCCAGCACCTCAGCTTACTCAGGGCACCGAAGCCGAAGAAAAGGCCGCAGCTCCTTCGGGGATCGTCGCTCAGATCGATGCCATTTTACAAGAAATCGTGGCGCGGAACCGTTTTCCCCATGCCGTTCACTTGAGCGAAGCGCCGGATGGTAGTGTGCAGGTGATCGTGGATTTGAAGCTCTATAAAAGCATTGAAGAGGCGCCGACGGAAGTCCAGCGCCTCGTTCAACAGGCTGTGGCGGAATGGGAAAAGCGGCAGTAGCTAACGCAGGATGGATTGGCTGGCCCACCAGAACAGCGGTGCCGGTATCAGGCTAAGCACTACGGTTAAGATGGCCATTGTTCCCCAAGTTAGGTTGAGCCAGGGGGTGGAGACCGTTTGTGGCTCGCCCGGTCGCATGTACATGATCACTACCAAGCGCAAGTAGTAGTAAGCCGAGATGAGCGACGTGAGCACGCCGATCACCGCCAGGCCGTAAAAGCCGGCCGCGATGACCGAGCGGAAGAGATAGAATTTACCCACCAGCCCTAGCGTGGGCGGGACACCGGTGAGGGAGAGCATGAAGACCGTCATCGCCAATGCTAAGGCAGGGAATTTGCTCCCCAGGCCGGCATAATCATCGAGATCCAGCCCCTGCCCTTCGCGGCGTTCAACCGCGCTGACCACCGCCCAGGCACCGAAGTTGGTGATCACGTAGGTGATCAGGTAGAAAAGGCCGGCAGCCAGGGCAATATCCCGCACCTGCGAATTCCCAAAAGGCACAAAAGCCATCAGGATATAGCCGGCATGAGCAATGCTGGAATAGGCCAGCATGCGTTTGATGTTCTTCTGGGCGATCGCCAGCAGGTTACCGACCACCATGGTGAGCGCCGAAAGGGCCCACAGGATGGGGGTGAAATCTGCTGCCAGGCCAGGAAGCGCTTGGGAGAAGATGCGCCAGAGGGCGGCAAAGCCGGCGATCTTGGCTCCAGCGGCCATGAAGCCGGTCACGGCAGTCGGTGCGCCCTGGTAGACATCGGGGGTCCACATATGGAAGGGCACAACGGCCACTTTGAACCCTAAGCCGACCAGGATCAACGCCGCGCCGATCAGGAAAAACAGGTTTCCACCGCTTTGCGAGAGCGCCTGGGCAATGCCGCTCAGGGCTGTGGTGCCGGCAGCGCCGTAGATCAAGGCGATGCCGTAGATCAGGAAGCCGCTGGCGAACGCGCCGAGCAAGAAATACTTCAAGCCGGCCTCTTCGGAATCCAAGCGCGGCAGGGCAAAGGCCGCCAGAACATAAAGGGGGATGGAGAGCATCTCTAGGCCGAGGAAGAGCACGATCAGATCGCTCGCCTGAGCCATTAGCATCATGCCCCCTACGCTGAAGAGCAAGAGGGTATAGTATTCGCCGCGTTGGAAGAGATTTCCCTGATGGCGCGAGCCATAGGCAAGAAGGATGCCTAATAGGCCGCCGATCAAGAGCAAGATGTTAATGAACGTAGCAAACGGATCCAGCCGCACCATTTCGCGGAAAGCGGTTGCGCTTTCTCCCCATTGGCGCAGGCTGAGGAGCAAAGTCAACACAAGCCCGAAGGCGGCCAGCGAGGCAGTCCATCCCTTGCGCTCTTTCGGGATGAAGAGATCGACGATCAACAGCACCGTAGCCCAGGTGAGAAGCACGACAAGAGGAAGGAGAAGGGGTAGGTCTGCCGCGGTCATGAGCACTCCCTGAGGAACGAATCAACGTATTGGAACATGGTCATACCATCTTTCACTGCATTACGGTGAGCGCAGATTGGAAGATGGAAACCAGCTTCTCGACGCTCGGCGTCATGAGGGCGAAGAACGGTTTCGGATAGAGGCCGATCCAGAAGATGAAGACGAGCAACGGCAGCAGGGTGACGATTTCGCGCCAGTTGAGGTCTTTGAGGGAGCGGTTTTCTTCTTTATCCAGCGGGCCGAGGAACATCTTCTGGAACATGTAGAGCATGTAGATGGCGGCCAGGATCACGCCCAAGGCGGCAAAGCCGGCATAGAGCACCGAACCATAGACGCCCTTCGCACCGGCACCCCAAGCACCCAGCAGGATGGTAAATTCGCCGACGAAGCCGTTCAACCCCGGCAGCCCCATGGAGGAGAGGGCCACGATCAGCGTCAGCGCGCCGTAGATCGGCATTACCTTCCACAAGCCGCCAAAGGCACTCAGGTCACGGGTGTGACGGCGCTCGTAGATCATGCCGACGATCAAGAACAACGCGCCGGTGCTCAAACCGTGGTTGATCATCTGCAGGATGCTGCCCTGAATGCCCTGCGGGTTGAGAGCGAAAAGCCCCAGCATGACAAAGCCCAGGTGGCTCACTGAGGAGAAAGCCACCAATTTCTTGACATCCTGCTGGGCATACGAGACTGCTGCGCCGTAAAGAATGCCGATCACCGCCAGCAGCGCGATGGCAGGCGCGGCCCAAACGGTGGCCTGTGGAAAGAGCGGCAGGTTGAAGCGCAGGAAACCGTAGGTTCCCATCTTCAGCAAGACGCCGGCCAGGATGACCGAACCGGCCGTCGGCGCTTCCACATGGGCATCCGGCAACCAGGAGTGCAGCGGCCACATCGGCACTTTGATGGCGAAAGCGGCGGCGAAGGCCAGGAAGAGCCACTTTTGGACCTCAAACGGAATGCCGCCTTTGGCGATCAGGTCCGGCACCGAAAAGGTCCCCTGGTAGATTCCCAGCCATAGGATGGCGAGGAGCATGAGGATGGAGCCGGCCATTGTGTAGAGGAAGAACTTGATCGCCGCGTAAATGCGCCGTGGGCCGCCCCAAATGCCGATCAGGAAGTACATCGGCACCAGGGTGAATTCCCAGAAGATATAGAACAAGAACAGGTCCTGCGCCAGGAACACCCCGCTCATGCCCACTTCGAGCAACAGGAAAAAGATCATGAAATCTTTCACCCGTTCCTCGATGGCCGACCAGGTTGAAAGGATCGAAATGGGGGTCAAGAAAGTGGTGAGCAACAGGAGCAAAATGCTCAGACCATCCACGGCCAGGTGATATTGGATGTTCCAGCCGGCCACCTGAATCCAATTCAGGCGAATGGATAGCTGCAAGTCCGGGTTTTTCGCATCGAAGAGCGTCAACACCCACAGCGAAATGCCGAAGGTGATCAACGAGGTGAGCAGCGCTACCCAGCGTAAGGTGTTCTTCTGCTCTTGCGGAACGAAGAGCAACACCAGCACACCGACCAGCGGGAAGAACGTCACAAGTGTCAAAGGATGAAGCAGGAAGTCCATAGGTTACCTCTGCGAGGTTGAGATTGCCGGAGTGAGGAACGCCAGCATGTATCCTACTTGAACAGAAGATAGCCGACGATGAACACCACACCCAGGAGCACCGTCAGCGCATAGCTACGTGCGAAACCGTTCTGCAACGGGCTAAGACGACGAGACACCCGCGCCGTGAGATTCGCCAGCCCATCGAAGAAAGCGTCCACGACTTGGCGATCGATGCGCAGGTGAAGCAACGTCTTGCTCAGGAAGTTGAAGCCGCGCACCAGTACTCCATCGTGGAACCACTCATGCCAGAAGGCCCATTCGATCTTTTCGGCCATCCAGCGCGCTAGGTCAACATAGCGGTTGACGAAGACCGCCCAATAGCCCTCGTCCACATACCACTTGTTCTCCAGCGCCACAAAGAGCGGCCCCAATGCCCGCTTGAGCGGATCGATCTGACCGGCGATCAACGGCTTGCGGCCATAGACCCACCAAGAGAGCACCAGCGCCAGCAGAGCAAGCACGGTGGAGATCGCCGCCACGG
>JBBIGZ010000127.1:0-6031 GCA_037447295.1 Chloroflexota bacterium
CTGGCCAATCATCCGCATGCAGTGCGCGCGCTGAGCCGCATGAAGATGTTGTTGACCATGATCCGGGATTAAAGCAGGCTGATCGGCTCCGTTTCGATGCGCCAACCTTTTTCCAGGAGACGTTCTGGGGCCAGGTTACCCTGGAGAAGGGTCTGAGGAGCAGGACCGCGTAATAGGATCTGTTGCCGGTAGTTTCCACCCAGACGGCTAAAAAAACAGGGTAGCGGGCCGCTGAGGATGACATCGGTGGCTTCTTCTTGCAACTGGGAGCGGAGCAGGGCGGCTACGCGCTGGACTTCTCTCTCTAGGCGTTCGGCGTTCGGCAGGCGAAGTTCTAGGCGTAGTAGCTTGTTGAAAGGCGGGTTGTTCAATCGCCGGCGCTCTTGCAATTCTCGTTGATAGAATTTCCCCACATCATGGCCGATCACATGCTGGATTGCGTAGTGTTCTGGCATATAGGTTTGCAGGATGACATGCCCGCCCCGAGCCGAACGTCCGGCGCGCCCTGCTACCTGAGTCAATACCTGGAAGACCCGTTCTGCAGCGAAGGGATCGGGAAGATTTAATCCTACGTCGGCTAGGATGATCCCCACTAGGGTAACCAGCGGCAGGTCCAGACCTTTGGCGAGCATCTGCGTGCCGATCAAGATATCTGCCTGGTGCGAAGCGAATTGCAGGAGGATCTGCTCATGGGCGTGCTTGTAACGAGCGGTATCGCGATCCCAGCGTAGCAGGCGCGCTTGGGGGAAGTGTTGCTCCATTTCGCGCATCACCCGTTCAATCCCCAATCCGTAGGCGCGAATAGCTGTGCTCCCGCAGACAGGACATTTTGCCGGTTGCTGCCGTCGGTAGCCGCATTGGTGGCAAAGGAGCTGAGCTTCATCCTCGTGGAGCGTGAGGGGGATTTCGCAACGGGGACAGCGGAGCACATGGCCGCAGCTGCGGCAGAAGACGTAGGTAGCGGCGCCGCGGCGGTTCAGGAACAGGATCGCTTGTTCGCCTCGTTCTAGGGTTTCGGCCAGGGCTTCGCTCAGGGAGCGGCTGAAGATGCCCCTCACACCTTCGCGTAGCTCTTGACGCATGTCCACTACTTGCACCGTGGGCAGCGGGGCCTGAATTCGTTGAGGCAAGCGTAGATAGCGCATTTGGCCGATTTCGGCGCTGTAGCGTTGTATCACCGATGGAGTCGCCGAACCGAGGATACAGGCAGCGTTGCACATGCGGGCATAAGCTTGCGCTGCGGTGACGGCATGATAAAAAGGCGGTTCGGATTGATAATAAGAAGCATCGTGGCATTCGTCCACGACGATCAGGCCAATCGAGGGAAAGGGTATAAAGAGCGCGCTGCGGGGTCCAATGATGATGCGCAGCTGACCGCGGCGGGCACGGCGCCAGGTGTCATAGCGTTCGCCTTCTGAGAGTCTGGAGTGGAGCAATCCAACCTGGTCTGGGAAGCGATGAAAAAAACGCTCTACGGTTTGAGGGGTGAGGGCGATCTCCGGCACTAAAATGATCGCCTGACGTCCCCGACGCAGGGTCTCGGCGACGGTGCGCAGGTAGAGCTCGGTTTTCCCCGAACCGGTGACGCCATGAAGCAGGATCGGCACGGTGGGCTGACCCTCGGCCGCTTCGCGCACCGTTTGATCCATCACCTGCCAGGCGGATTCCTGATCGGCTGTGAGATCGGGAGGGGATTTCGGATGGGAGGCCGATTGGAGCCAATCCAGCGGGTCGCGCCAGGTTTCTTGCTCACCGAAGCGGAGCAGACTATGGGCTTCTAGCGCTTTAAGATCGGCAAACGTGCAGCCTGTTTGGGCGTAAATCCAAGATAGGTTGAGCGGCCCTTTCTCCTCGATCAATAAGCGTAGCGCAGCGGCACGTCGTTGTTGGACAGCTTCGGTTCGTCCGAGACGGGGCATCTTGGCTAAGGCGATCTCAGGAGACGTGCTCAGCTGGGCTGTGCGGATGAATTTGGGACGTGCTCTCGGCGGGATCAGGATGGGATGTCGTTCAAGGAGGCCGGCTTGGAGCAATTTTTCGGCTACTTTTTGCCAGTTTTCTTCAGGAAAGTGTTTTGCAATTTGTCGGCCACGCAATTTGCCGTGGCGCTTACGGAGCAATTCTACTAGTCGCCGGGCGGTGGGGGAAAGTTCACCTTGCCAAGTCCGTAAACGCCCTTCATTCAAAACCCATTCACTATCGGCATAGCGATTCAATCCAGGCGGGAGCATGAAAGGGAGAAAAGCGGATGCCGGGTAGAGAAAATGGGTTTCCAGCCAACCTAAGAGCGTGCGCTGTGCTTCTGTCAGCACGGGTTCGGCATCGAGCAATGCTTCGATCGGGCGCGTCTCAGCCACTTGGGGGCGATCCAAGAGCTCTATCACCACGCCTTGGACGCGCTGTTGGCCGAACGGGACGATCACCATGCTCCCCGGCCGAATTTGTGACCGAAGCTCGGTTGGCACGGCGTAATCGAACCTTCCGGGGACCCCCGGCACGTTGATCACCAGGCGAGCGTATATCGCTTCCGGATTACCACTCATCTTCCGTGTAGTATAACGGCCAGGTATCTGCCGTGAGGGTGCAAATGCGTGCGATCTCTTCTTCGGTGAGGCGCTTTTTCCAGTTTTGCAGGCTGGCGCGGCTGTTCAAGCGGATCGAATGGGTGCGGGTGGGCTCTACCGGGTTTTCTGCGCTGCTTGAGGAGAGAATAATCTGTTCTGCTCGTGGGGTGAATTTTAGATCCAGGGCACGGTAGAGGCGGCGAAAGCCGGTGATTGCATCGAGGGCCAGGTCTTCTTGGCGCACTATGTGAAATTCTGGATGTTGTTGGGTAATTTCCCAGACGGTGCGGTAGATGATACGCCATAGCCATGCCGCTCGTTCGATCAAATCTTTGGGCGGTTCAGCTTCTAGTGCTTGTCGATAAATCTCCAGGTGATCTCGAACCAGAAGGGGTTGGGTGAAGAGGTTTTTTTGCAGGTTGAAACTCCATCCCAATCGTTTGAGGCTACTGGCGAAGGCAGCCGGATGCCGAACGGTGATCACCACGCGACAATTCAGGCGTTTCGCAAACCATTCGATCGAGAAGACGGCAAAGGGGTCTTTTAGCAATGGGCGTCGTTTTTGCAAACGTCCTACCGTGAATGTATAGAAATCGCGCATCATGCGCAGCATATCCCTACCCGAGCGTAGAGAGCGCAGCTCGGCGAGCACATCGTAGCGATAAGCAAGTGTCTTTTGAAAAGCCGGCAGACAGGAGGATTCGTTTTCTTCCGTGATGTAGGTGTACCAGTAGGATATCGGTGCTCCATACACGCCAGGGCGGTGGAGCACGTTCAACGGTTCGCTGATGTAGGCCACTTGCGGAGTGGCGGCTAGCATTTTTCCCACCCAGGTAGTGCCACTGCGGTGGGCACCCGTCACCAGAATGGGTGAAGCAGATGTGGGGGCATCATGTTCCATAAACAAAACAATTCCTATGATTGAAAAAGTCGTTGCACTTCTACTTCGCTTTCGGAATCGCAGAGCACGGTGAGTAGATCCCCTTCTTGCAGGCGAATTTGCCCACGCGGGATCAGGACTTTACCATCCCGTTGCAACATGACTACCAGACAACGAGTCGGCCAGGGGATTTCGGCCAGTGAACGGCCGATGAGCGTTTTGCCCGGAGGGACGACGTAATGTCGCAGATGCATGCCGGGAGTCACTTTTTCTAGGTCTCTTTCCTGAAGGACAGAACGAGCCAGCGCGCGTCGTCGCAGAGCGATGTTATAAGCTCGCACCAGATCTACCCGGCGTAAGATGCCGACCAACTGACGAGGGTTCTGCCGCGAGACGACCGGTAATCGCCCAATATCATAGGTGCTCATGCGTTGCAAGGCAATGGAGAGCGTTTCATCTGGATAGGCTACGATCAGATTCCGTGTACATACATCGGAGACACGGGTCGTGCTCCATTGTTCGGCAGGAACGCGATCGATATCCTGGATGGTCAACATGCCGATCAATCTTTCATCTTCATCCACCACCGGCAAACCGTGTAGCCGCAGACGCATGAGCGTTTCCCAGGCCTTTTCCAAGTTCTGCGAATGCTTAAGCGCCTGATGTTCGGCCATGACGTCGGAAACGGTAAGATTTTCCAGCACATCAATATCCCGGCCACGGCGGATGCGGATTCCTTCCCGTGCCAGGCCTTTCATGTAGACCGAATCGGATTCCAGGCGATGGGCGATCAACATGCTGATGCCCACCGAAAACATGAGGGGCAGGATAATGCGGTAATCGCGTGTCATTTCAAAGAGCAATAGAATGGCGGTGAACGGGGCACGAATGGCCGCGGCCAACATTGCCGCCATGCCGACCATGGCGAAAGCGGCTGGGATAATGTGCAAGGAGGGAAAGGCCCGTGCCATCAGTTCTCCTACAGCGCCGCCGAGCATTGCACCGATGAAAAGGGCCGGTGCGAAAACGCCGCCTTTGAACCCTCCGGCCAGGCTGAGGGGGGTCAAGAGCAGCTTGGCGCTCATCAGCAGCAAAAGAAATCCTAGATCGCGTAGCTGGTGATTAAGCAATGCATCAATACTCTGGTATCCCACGCCGAAGATCTGAGGTAGCCACATCCCGATCAAGCTTACGCCAAGGCCGGCCAGGGCCGGTTTCAATGCATCTTGCAAGCGGATGCCAGCAAAGAAGTCTTGAAAACCGTAAAGTAATTTGACATATGCCACTGCGATCAAGCCAGCTAAGACGCCCAATCCTAGGTAGGCGGGCAGTTCCCAGGCCGATTGAAAGGCATAGGCAGGTACGTGGAAGGCTGGCTCGGCACCGGAAAGTGCCTGGGTGAGCACCGAAGAGAAGACGGCGGCCAGGAGGATTGAGGTGATGCCTTGGGTATTCAATTCGCCTAGGATGACCTCCATGGCGAAAAAAACACCGGCAATCGGCGCATTAAAAGCAGCTGCAACACCACTGGCCGCTCCGGCTGCTACCAGGGTTGGCACGGTCTCTTCGGAAAAGCCCCATTTCTCTCCCCACCAGGAGCCGATATTAGCTCCAATCTGTACGGAGGGATCCTCCGGACCGACGGAGGCGCCAAAGCCTATCGAAATTGCCGAAGCCAGTGCTTTGGGGAGGAGCTTTTGGTAAGGAAGACGACCTCCGCGAAGCGCTACGGCTTCGATCACGCTCGCTACCCCATGCGTTTTTTCGCGGCCGATGAAGCGCCAAGCCAGGAGGCCGACCAGGAGGCCCCCCAGGATAGGTATGAGCAACACGTTCCACGGTGCCGGGAAGGGCAACAGAGAACGAAGTCGCCCAAACGCTAAGGCCTCAAAAAAGTCGATCCCGCGTTTGAAAAGCCATATTCCCAGCGCACTGCATGTTCCGATCAGCAAGCTGGCGATTGGCAAATATGTCAGATCCCAATTCAATACCTGTCGAAGGCGAGAGGTTTGGAACATGGAATCTATTGTACCGCAAATGCTCCGAGGTGCTTTCATATGTTCACAATCTAGTTGCCCGCAGATAAATCATCGGGCCGGCAGGGAGGCTGAATGAATTCGGCTAGTCCATTCATGGGGCGTCAACCATAGCAGGTGATTTGTCACCGTGCGCGTAGGTATCCCCTCATTCATGTTTTATCCATTTCCCATTTGCCTCAAACCTATGTGACAAGACATGGTTTTGGCAGGGGAGTCATCGTCTGTCATCGATTACTATGCACACCGTCTTGATTCAATAAATGTGACGCTCTTGCAATTTTAATGTGACATTTGTTACTTCTTCCCGTTTGTGAATAAATGTACATTCAAAGACGAAAGTGCGAATATGCGTTTATGCGCATATAAGGAGAATTATGGACCGAGAACGGCTTTTTCAGGAACTTTTGCAACTTGAGGCCGACTACTTTTTGCGCAAATTGTGGAACTAAAAGGAGGGTGCAATGCCGATCTTCCCTCTGAAAGCCTTTCAGCAAGTCAGTAGCCTCAATCCCTGGACCTATGTGGTCTTCGGGTTGATCGGGTTTGCT
>JBBIGZ010000128.1:0-5877 GCA_037447295.1 Chloroflexota bacterium
GGCAAAGCAATCAATTACATCTAGGTTTTCCCAGAGCGCCTGTTGATCTCGGCGCGTGGCCAGGCGAGGGCGCACTTCGCCACGGCCGGGATGCTCGGCGGCAAAGGTGGGAAGGTCTTCCTCGCACAGGAAAAGGTGGTGGGGAGTGACCTCGCAGGTGACGGGCAGGCCGCGTTCTTTGGCGGCGCGGATGAGTAGAATTTCCTCGCGACGCGAAACGTGCGCCAGGTGCACCGGTCGCCGATAAAAGGCGGCGAACAGGATGGCAGCGGCCAGAGTGCGACCTTCCGCATGGACAACCAACGGCGCGGCAGGCGGAAAATGGCGAAAGTGCGCATCCCACAGGGTCATTGAATCCAAGCGCAGCTCGCCATAGGTCAAGTCAAGATACATCTTGAGACCGGCCGCATAGGGCGCCAGGCGGGCAACTTCGAGGGCATTTTGCGGGCCGGCGCCGAGGTATTGGGCATAATCGCAACGCGCTTTGGCATAAGCAGCGGTAAGCGCTTGGTTCAGGGTGTTTTCGTCAAAGATCGGCGGCCGGGTGTTCGGCATGGCCAAGATCAGGGTAATGCCGCCGGCCAGGGCGGCCTGGGTGGCCGTATCCCAATCTTCTTTGTGGGTGGCGCCGGGTTCGCGCACGTGAACGTGAGGGTCAATCAAGCCAGGAAGTCGGATCATGGGCAACAGGCAAAAAAAGAGAGCCGTTGAACGGCTCTCTCTGGAAAGGAAAGTTGGGTGTGAGGTTGGATCGGGTGGAGAAAGAGCACTCGCTCGGCCATCGGGCGCTGATTTTAACGCTTTGGCAGGATTTGTCAAGGGTTGAGCATGTCCTTGAACACCTGCTCCAGGGCCATGGTGTGGCTACAGCGTTGGTGGGTAATAAAGAACTCACAGTCGCATTGGAGTTGACCATTTTCAAAATGCAATTGATGGTCGTTATTATCGCCATGGAAAGTAAGGTCAAAGCGCTGAAACTTGAAACGATGGAGCTCCTGGGCATAGCGCTTGGCCTTTTCGATCTTGCCGATCAATCCGTAGTCCATAGGCAACTCCTTTTGAATAGGATTCAGGAAACAAAAAGGCACGCGCCGGCAGGGCGTGCCTTTCACACAAGGGGGAATACAGAGCGCAGATATCGCATAGGAGGGAACTCCTATGGCAAAGTATAGTGGAAAAGCGGAGAAACGTCAACGTTTAACCTTGACGTCTTCCCTCGCCCGTGATATAACCCCGCCCAACATGTTCGGCTTGTGCTCCACTACCACTACCATGACTTCCCCCGGCCGTTCCGCGCGGGGCATGGATCGTTAGTGGAGAACGTCACCATCGCTTATCCTGACCCCGCTTCGGCGGGGTTATTTTTTTAGGAGGTGATCATGTCCAACGGCAGACTCGTCATCAAATTCGGCGGCACTTCGGTCGGCACCCCCGAAGCCATGTCTCAGGCCGTGAACATCATCTCGCGCCTGCATCGAGAATGGCCACAGCTGGTCGTCGTCACTTCGGCGCTGGCCGGCGTCACCGATCGCCTGCTGGAAAGCGCTATTCACGCCGCGGAAAAAGGGGAAAGCGAAAAACTGGAGCTGGCCGAGGCTGAGCTGCGCGCCCGTCACCGATCGATCGCCGAAGCGTTATTGCCGCCCCCGAACAGCGCAAACGTGATGGGGGAAGTGGAACAGCTGCTAAAGAGCTTCGGTCATCTCGTACGCGCCATTGCCGTCCTGGGCGAAGCCACACCCCGTGCCCTGGATGCAGTTGCCTCCCTGGGCGAACGCATGAGTGTACGCCTCCTGGCGGCTGCCTGTCGGGCCCAAGGCCTACCGGCCGAAGCCATCGAAGCCACCTCGCTAATCGTCACGGACGATCACTTCCAGAACGCTCACCCCGACTTCACAGCCACCACCGAACGCGTTCGATCTCTTCTGTTGCCGCTGCTGGAGGCCGGGCGCATTCCCATCGTCACCGGCTTCATCGGTGCTACTTCCCAAGGCGTAGTCACCACACTTGGACGCGGCGGTTCGGATTACTCCGCTGCCATCCTAGGCGCCACCCTGCCAGCCAAAGAGGTCTGGATTTACACCGATGTAGATGGCGTAATGACCGCCGATCCACGGCTGGTGCCGCAGGCGCGCACCATCCCCGAAATCTCTTACCGTGAGCTTTCTGAGCTGGCCTACTACGGCGCCAAAGTCGTCCACCCGAAGACCGTGCGTCCGGTGATCGAGGCCGGCATTGGCCTGCGCATTTGCAACACCTTCAATCCCGATCACCCCGGCACGCGCGTCGTGCGTGAGAAAGCAACGCCGAACGGGCATATCCTGCGTGCCGTGACCGCCATTCGCCGTCAGCGCCTGATCGCCATTGAAGGGCGCGGCATGCTCGGCGTTCCCGGTATGGCGGCGCGTGCATTCGGCGCAGTCGCCTCCACCGGCACCAGTGTCCCCTTCATCACCCAGGCCTCCTCGGAGCAATCCATTTGCTTTTCCGTTCCTTCCGAATCTGTCGAGCGCGTGGTGGCCGCGCTTCACCAGACCTTTGCCCTCGAGCTGGCCCAAGGGGATATCGATCGCATCTGGGCCGGCGAAGAGATCGCCATCATTACCGTCGTCGGCCAAGGAATGCGAGAAACGCCTGGCGTGGCGGGGAAAATCTTCAGCGCGCTGGGAGAAGAAGCGATCAACGTTTCGGCCATTGCCCACGGCTCCTCGGATGTCTCCATCAGCTTGGTGGTCTCCCAGCGAGATACCGAGCACGCCGTGCGTGCCATCCATCGCCTGATCGAAGAGGAATCCAAGGAATAGGAGGTTGTCATGAAAATCCCAGTTGCTATTTTAGGTGCTACGGGCATGGTTGGGCAACGCTTTGTGGCCCTCCTGGCCCGCCATCCCTGGTTTGAAATCGTCGCCCTGGCCGCTTCGGAACGTTCGCTCGGTAAACCCTATGCTGAGGCCGTTCATTGGCTGCTCCCCGATCCGCTCCCGGAGCCGATCGCCGGGCTACGGTTGGTCGCTCCCGAGGTTGCGGCCCTAACAGAAGCACAGATCGTCTTCTCGGCACTTCCCGCCGAAGAAGCCCGCCAGCTCGAACCTCAACTGGCTCAGGCCGGCAAGATCGTCTGCTCGAACGCTTCCGCTTTTCGCATGGAGCCGGATGTACCCTTGCTGATGCCGGAAGTCAACCCGGAGCACATTGCCCTGATCGAGGTCCAGCGGCGCAAGCGCGGCTGGAGCGGCGCCATTTTGACCAATCCAAATTGCACCAGCAGCGGCCTGACGGTGGCCCTCAAAGCACTGGACATAGCATTCGGCGTGCGTCGTGCTTTCGTCGTCTCCATGCAGGCGCTTTCTGGGGCCGGCTATCCCGGCGTGGCCTCGCTGGATATTCTTGATAATCTGATCCCCTATATCCCCGGCGAAGAAGCGAAAGTGGAAAGCGAACCGCGCAAAATGCTCGGCCGAATGGTGGAAAATGCGGTGCTCGAAGCGCCCTTGCGACTTTCGGCACACACCAACCGCGTTCCCGTGCGAGAAGGGCACACAGTATGTGTGAGCGTGGAACTGGAACAGGATGTGGAACTCGAAAGCGCCGCTGCGGTCCTGGAGAACTATCAGGCCCCCTCCCCAGCACGTGATCTCCCTTCGGCGCCCAGGCCGCCCATTTTGCTCCGTCGGGAAGCCGATCGCCCTCAACCGATCCTCGACCGCATGAGCGGCGACGGCATGACTACCGTCGTCGGTCGCTTACGCCGTGATCCGCTCTTCCATCTGAAATTCGTCGTCCTCTCTCATAACACGCTGCGTGGTGCTGCCGGTGGGTCGATCTACAACGCCGAGCTCTTCGCGCGCTATGCAGGATGGATATGAGGGTGGACGATAGACCACGGACGGTGGACTGTAAGTAGACCGTGGACGGTGGACGGTGGACCGTAGGTAGACTGTGGATGGTGGACGGTGGACTGTAGGTAGACTGTGGACGGTGAACCGTAGACCGTGTGGTGGACCGTGGAGAGGAGCGTCCGAGTGCAAGCGCTTGTTGGTACGGGCAGATATGATAAAATCGGCGCAGAGGAGAAACCTATGGCAGAAGTGAAAGAAATTGTTGCAGAATGGAAAGGTGGAATGGCCTTCATCGGCCGCAATGCCGCCGGCGGTGAGGTACAGATGGGCACCCTGGATGGCAAACCCGGCATCGGCCCAATGGAGTTAGCGCTCGTCGCTCTGGCCGGTTGTACCGGCATGGATATCATCTCCATCCTGGAGAAAAAACGCTTACAGCTGAAAGATTTTCGTTTGCGCGTGCGCGGCGTGCGCGCCGAAACCTACCCCATGGTCTATACCGAAATCGAGGTGGAATATCTGCTATGGGGCGAGAACCTGCCGGCGAAAGACGTCGAGCAAGCCATCCGTCTCTCTGAAGAGAAGTATTGCTCGGTCGGCATCATGCTTGGCAAGACGGCTCGCATTCATTCCACCTATCGCATCTTTTCCCCTTCCGAAAATCCCCCTCAACAGGAGCTGAATCATGATCAGTGAACCGATTCACGTTACCGACGCGGCTTTCGAAAAGACCGTCCTGCAATCCGAATTGCCGGTGATCGTTGACTTCTGGGCCCCCTGGTGTGGCCCATGCAAAATGATCGCCCCGACCCTGGAGAAACTGGCCAAAGAATACGCCGGCAAGCTCATCGTGGCGAAGGTCAACACCGATGAAAACCCCGAATGGGCGATGAAATACGGCGTTCAGGGCATCCCTACCCTGCTGTTCATCGCCAAGGGCAAGGTGCTCCATCGCCAGGTCGGCCCCGCTCCAGAACGCATCATCCGTAACATCGTCGAGCAGTTCCTGAGCGTCGCTTCCCAAAATTAGGCGGAGAGAGCAAGCACTGTAGAACGACAACGCAGGGTACTGAGGAGGCGGCCGATAGAACGTCGCCCCGTCCCTTGGTAACCTGCGAATTCACTTCACTCAAAAGGTATTCTATGAAATATCCTATACGAAAGACAGCTTTCCTCTCCTTTTTGATTTTCGTCCTGTCGGTGGCAAGTTGCGCTCCTCAGGCCACCCCAACAGTCAATCCGGCCGAGATCCAAGCTACCATTGTCTCCATGGCAATGACCATGGCCGCCCAGACCCTGGCCGCCATGCCCACCAACACCCCGATCCCGACCAACACCCCTGTCCCTACCCCCACGGAAACACCCACCCCGGCCATTCCGACTGCCGTCCTTCCTACCAATACCCCGCAAACCAGCGGCGGCGATCCATGCAACAAGATCCTTTCCAACCCGCCGGGGCCGAAGACCAAGGTCATTGTCCGCAATCAGACCAAAGGCTCGGTAAATCCTTGGTCTCTCTATCTATATCGCTCCAATGTGGGCGAATGCGGCTTTATCCCCGTCTCACCGCTTGGAATCGGTGACACCCTAACCCTCAATATTCCTCTGGGCTGTTACTATGCTTACGCCTACATCACAACAAAAAAAGAAAAATCTTCAGCAGCAGGCGATTTTTGCATTACGATCGAAGGACAATGGGAAATTTTCATCAATCCCACCATCATCTCGGCAAAGATTGACTAAGGCCATATGCAGAAAGCACCCCTGATCTTGTCTCTGGCTTTTCTACCACTCCTGCTGCTGATCGCCTGCTCTCCTGCCACTCCGCCAATACCGGATGTGGCCCAGGTGCAGGCGACGGCCGTTTCAATGGCCATGACTCTGGCCGCTCAAACCCTGGCTGCTCAACCCACCGCCACGCCCTTGCCAACCGAGACTCCTTCTCCCACGCCGCTCCCCTCGCCCACCCCCACGCCGACCGAACCTCCTACCCCGATCCCCACTCCCACCAACACGGTCGCAGCCTGTGATAAGCCCC
>JBBIGZ010000129.1:0-5857 GCA_037447295.1 Chloroflexota bacterium
ACCATGGTCAGCGAGAGTGGGCGCGGGATGATGACGGTGACGGCAAGCGAGAGGTGCACGTGAACACCTGCGAGGGATTGTGGACAACGGTGCGCAATTTCCTGCGCCCTTTCCGTGGCGTGCATAAAAAGTACCTGGCCGAGTATGTAGCGATATGCGAGTTCCGAATCAATTTGAAACGAATCTCTCCTGCTTTTATCTCTCAGTTGGTTGGGCTGCACCACTTTTGAACATGAGCCAAGGACTTTTTGCTAGGCAGCTTACAAGACTTTTGGCGAGAATGCTTTGCTTTTCTTCGTCCTCGGAAAGGTTTTTGCAGTGAAAGTAGAATAAAACGCTCTCTGTTTGGAAGGCGCTTTTTGTTTCCGGGTTTTGCTGCTAATAGCGCGATTCTATTGGCGGCTTTGTATAACAATCCCTTAACAATCATGTAACTTCCCTCTTAACCTATCCTTATAATCGGTAGTATACTTAGTACAGACACCCTCGTGGAATCCCCTTGCTTAGGCAATTGTTATGCCACGCCTACTTTTGATTGAAGACGATCAGAACATTGCCCAGCCGCTTCTCTTCGGGCTAAAGAAGGAAGGCTTCGAGGTGTTCCATGCCGCCACCGGCCCGGCCGGCCTGGTCATGGCGCGTCAATATCGCCCGGACGTGATCCTGCTGGACGTGATGCTGCCGGAGATGGATGGCTATGAGGTCTGCCGCCTGCTACGAAAAGAATCCGGCGTGCCGATCCTGATGATCACGGCGCGTGGTCAGGAGCTGGAACGGGTGATGGGGCTAGAGGTCGGAGCCGATGATTACATTGTCAAACCTTTCAGCTTTCGCGAGCTGGTGGCTCGGGTACGCGCCATGCTCCGCCGCATGGAGCTCGATCGCGAAGGAATGCCATTGAGCGATCGCCTGGTAATCGGCGAGATCGCTTTGGATCGCGGCGCACGCCAGGTGACGCGCGCCGGCCGGCCCGTGGAGCTCAGCCGCCGTGAGTTTGAATTGCTCCAGATGCTTATGGAACATGCCGGTCAGGCGCTCTCACGGCAGGAATTGTTGGATGCCGTCTGGGGCGAAGACTGGATCGGAACACCCCGCACCCTGGATGTGCATATTCGTTGGTTGCGGGAAAAACTGGAAGAAAACCCCACCGAGCCGCGGTATATTGAGACGATCCATGGTTTCGGTTACCGCTTTAACCGTCTGGAGAGTTGAAGATGGAACATCTCGCTTGGCCGCGCAGCTTGAAGGGGCGCTTGATCGTCACCTACCTGTTTTTGCTTCTGCTCTCGGTCGGTGGCCTGGCAGGATGGATGGCTCCCCAATTGCGAAAATATGCCGAAGAGCAATTCGAGCATGAATTGGAGATCGAGGCCCATTTGGCCGCCATTGTGCTTCGTGAACAGATCGAAGACGTCATCGATGGGAAAGCTAAAGCGGATTCCCTGAGCGATCTGTTGGACACCTATGCTTCGGCCTTCAACAGCCAGCTGCGCATGACCGTGTTGAACGCCAATCTGTTGGTGCTTGCCAGCACCGACCCCCGTGTTTTGACCGAGCGCGAAGATAGACACCCGGAACTGCTGGCCGCCGCAAACAGACAGGAACAGCATGATATTCGCCCGGACGAATACAGCGGAGAAGAACGCATCTTTGCCGCCGCACCGGTTATCAACGACGATGAAAGTGCAATCGCTTTCATCCAGGTGTCTTTCCCCACGGCGCCGCTACGGGCCGATGTGCACCGCACCTGGGCAACACTCTTTGGCGTAGTGGCCGTAGTCGCATTGGTGACCTTGGGAACCAGCTTGTGGTTGGCACAACAGGTTGCTGCACCACTGGAGGGGCTCACTATGTTGGCACATCGGCTGGCAAGCGGCGATCTGAAAGGACGGGCCCCATTAGACGGGCCTCAGGAAGTACGTCAACTGACCAAAGCCTTCAACGAGATGGCTGAGCGCTTGGAGCAAATGCTCCAACGGCAGCGCGATTTCGTCGCCAATGCCGCCCATGAACTACGCTCTCCCCTCACATCAATGCGCTTGCGCCTGGAGCTGATCCTGACCCAAATGCAGGACGATCCACAGGCACAGCGTCGCTATCTGGAGCAAATCCTGGAAGAGCTCGATCGCTTGCGCAAGATGGCCGATCAGCTGTTGATGCTTTCCTCGCTAGAACAAGGGAATCGCCTCCCGCCTGTCCCTACCGATCTGGCTCCGTTGCTTTATGAGTTAAGCGAGGAAATGATGCCGATCTTTCGTGCCCGGGAGCAGAAATTGATCTTGGAGGTGCCTTCTCACCTGCCCAAAGTGCTGGTGAATGCCGAACAGGTGCGCATCATCGTGCGCAATTTGCTGGATAACGCCGCAAAATACACCCAGAATGGAGGGCAAATCGAGATGAAAGCGGAAGCCCAGGAAGGCCATCTTGTCATTGCGGTGCAAGATAACGGCCCGGGTATCTCGGATGAAACGTTGCCCCACATCTTTGAGCGCTTCTACCGTGGCGATAGGAGCCGCTCACGCACGGCAGAAAGCGGCAGTGGCTTGGGTTTGGCTTTGGTGAAAGAACTGGTAACGATCAACGGCGGCACGATCGAAGTACGGAGTGTTCCCGGCAAAGGGAGTATGTTCATCGTCCGCTTCCCACTCTTGGAGACGGATCATGAGTCTGTTCCGTGAAGAAGCAAAACGTCGCACCGCACTTGTCGCCGGGCAGGTCGTGCCGGATGCGGCGCGCTGTGTCCAATGCGGCATTTGTTCGTTCAACTGTCCGATCGGCATTGATGTGCGTGCCTATGCCTGGCGTGGCGAAGCGATCGCCAATAGCCGTTGCTTGACCTGCGGCGAATGCGTGGCACGTTGTCCGCGTGGTGTATTGCGCTTTGATCGCCTACCGATTTTCAAGGAGGGCTAATGCGTTACGTCATCGTTGGCAGTGGTGTGGCCGGGGTGGCGGCGATCGAGGCCATCCGCCGGGTGGATGACCAGGGCGAAATCTGGCTGATCCATGAGGATGCACACGGTTTCTACTCGCGTCCTGGTCTGGCCTATTATTTGACCGATGAGATCCCGGAAGAACAGCTCTTTTCCCAATCGGTAGATTGGAAGCGCTTGAATGTGCGCCGGGTGTGGGGGCGCGTCACCCGTTTGGACCCCTTACAGGGGCGCGTGGAGGGCCGCAGCTACCGCCTGCAAAGAAGTTTTTTTGAGCATAAGGTGCGCGAGGAAGCCTTTTCCCTCTCCTACGATCGCCTACTCCTAGCAACCGGCGCGCAGGCCGTTCGGCTCGAAGTGCCGGGAAGCGATTTACAAGGAGTGGTCAAGCTCGATCATCTGGAGGATGCGCGGCATATTCGGAGGCTGGCACATCAGGCACGTCGCGCCGTTGTAATCGGAGGTGGCATCACGTCCCTGGAGCTGGTGGAAGGTTTGCGCGCCCAGGGGCTACAGGTCCATTACCTGATGCGCGGCGCGCGTTACTGGAGCAATGTGCTGGATGAGATCGAATCTCGGATTGTCGAGCATCGTCTGGAAGAAGAAGGCGTGATCTTGCATCATTTTGCAGAAGTGGAGGAGATTCTAGGGCGGAAGGGACGCATGGTCGGGGTGCGACTGAAAGATGGCAAAACCATCCGTTGTGACCTGGTGGCCTACGCCATTGGCGTGCGTCCGCGGCTGGAGCTAGCACGAGGGACCGAGCTGAAGACAGATCGGGGCATCCTGGTAGATGAATTTATGCGCACGAACGTATCGAATGTTTTTGCCGCCGGGGATGTGGCACAGGTCTACGATCCGAAGTTGGGCAAGACAGTGCTCGATTCCCTGTGGACGCCGGCCCGCGAGCAGGGATATAGCGCTGGCCTAAACATGGCCGGGCTATCCAGGCCTCATCGGCGCGGCTTGTCCTTCAACGTGACACGTTTGGCCGACATCACCACTACGATCATCGGCCCCATCGGTCAAGGACGGGACGAGGATACGGTGGGCATTGTGCGCGGCGATAGCGAAACCTGGCGCGAACTGCCGGATGCGATCCTGGCGCAGAATGGGTTTGAAATCAACCATTTACGCCTGATTGTCGGCGAGCGTACATTGCTCGGTGCCGTCGTGATGGGCAATCAGACCCTTTCCTTCCCCCTCCAACGCATGATCGCTGAAGAAGTAAATATCCGCCCGATTCGGGACCGTTTGCTGGCAGCCAACGCGCCCTTAAGCGATGTGCTGATGGACTACTGGCTGACCTTGACCACCACCACTGCGCCATCTCTGGCGCGTCCGGCGTTCAATTTTTCAAAGGTCTGAGGAGCGTGCTTATGCTGCGTGGTAAGGAGCTCTGGTATGCCCTTTTCGCCGCCTTGATGATCACGGCTGTCTATATGATAGTGGTGATCCTAACGCGCGAAATCCCGCGCGCCAGCGGATTTTTCGGTCACACCTTGGGCATTTTCGGCTTTATCCTGATGCTGATAACCGAGGCGCTCTATAGCCTGCGCAAACGCAGCCGGAATGCTCGCTGGGGAAGGATGAAGGATTGGCTGGAATTCCACATTTTCACCGGCCTGGTCGGGCCGTATATGGTCCTGTTGCACACTTCTTGGAAGTTCAACGGACTGGCCGGTGTGGTGACCGCGTTCACTGTGACGATTGTGATCAGCGGTTTTATCGGGCGCTATATCTACACTCGTGTGCCACGCACGCTGGATGGGACGGAACTGGCCGGTGCCATTCCGGAGGAGGTCCTGCGACGTACCCGTCAACTAATGGCGCTGTGGCACACGATCCATATCCCAATCGGAGTAGCGCTGTTTGTCTCTGCTTTCTTTCACATCAGTGCTGCACTTTATTATGCTACGTTTCTGAAGTAAGGAGGTGCAATGAAACGTCTGAGTTGCTTGAGCACCAGCGGTTTATTGGTAGGCTTGATCACGGCCTTGGTGATCACCGGCGTGGCGGTGGCTCAGGGAGGCGTACTCTTCAGCCCGGGGCCTTTGAATGCGCAGGAAGGTCCGGCGCTTGGAGGGGTCACTTCCCATGCTGCCATTGGTGGAGAATGCAAAGCTTGCCACGTGGCACCATGGAATGCGTCCAGTATGGATGAACGTTGCTTGACCTGTCACCAAGCGATCGCTGTAGAGAAGGAGAACCCACAGGCACTCCATGGAGCCATATACCGGCGCAACCCTGACGTTTCCTGCCGTGAATGTCACACGGAACATAAAGGCCCTCAATCGCCGTTGACCCACATGAGTATACAGGATTTTCCCCACGAAACGATTGGTTTTTCCCTGGCTACTCATCAGCAGAAGCAAGGAGGGGAAGCGTTTACCTGTCAGGACTGTCATAACCAGGGTTTGACAAGTTTTGATACGGCCTCTTGTGAGAGTTGCCATCGGCAAATGGACGTAGCATTTATGGGGCAACATGTACAGGAGTTCGGCAGTGCCTGTCTGGCCTGTCACGATGGCAGCGATCGCTTCGGGAAGGCGTTTGTCCATACGGCCAGTTTCCCGCTCCAAGGAAAACATGCCACGGTAGCTTGTGCGCAATGTCACAGTGGTGTGCGTCAAGCGGCGGATTTCAAAGCAGCCCCGACTTCCTGCTTTGCCTGTCACCAGGCTGACGATCCGCATCAAGGGCGCTTTGGGACATCCTGTGAGACCTGCCATACGCCGAATGGGTGGAAGCCGACTGCGTTCGATCACAATTTAGCGGCTTTCAAATTGACCGGCAAGCACCAACAGGTCGCCTGTGAGGGATGTCATCAAAATGGAGTCTTTAAAGGCACGCCGATGCAGTGTTCGGCTTGCCATGGGAAGGATGACCCTCACCAGGGGCAGATGCCGCAATGCGAAACCTGC
>JBBIGZ010000130.1:0-5842 GCA_037447295.1 Chloroflexota bacterium
TGGACCTGGCATTCAATTCAGGAATAATTTGAGCACAGTCACTAGCGGCACGGTGATAAATAGCACAGTCCAAAACAATGGCGGGAATGGCATCCTCATTTATGATGCTACAGGGATCACCATACAAAACACGCTTATCAAATCCAATCAATTGGCCGGAATCGCCATCTCTGGCTCAACTATGCCAATCACCAGCAATGTACAAATTATTGGCAACACGATCATCTCTAATAATAACGAGGGTATCTCCTTATGGGGCTCGGGTGGGAATACTATTCAGAACAATTATATCGGCACCAATAGCTCTTCCACAGGCCCAGATAGCGATCCCCCTTCTGTAATCCTCAAAAATGGCTCTAGCGGGATTGCGATGGCAAACGGCAGTAGCAATAACCTCATTGAAAACAATCGTATCGCTTATAACGGTTATCAAAATATCCTAATTGACGGAAACGGGAGTTCCAACAACGTCATTAAAAACAACCATCTCTATTCTGGAGCCTGTCGAACACCAGCAAGTGACGATAATACGGGGATTATCATCATCAACCAGGCTAAGAACAATAGAATTGGACCGGGAAACCGGATTGAATGCCACAGATTTGATGGCATTCAACTTGTCGGAACGGGAACCGACCAGAACATTATAGAAGACAATAATTCTACCTATACCAGCTTCGGAGGACTCTCATCTAGCATCCGCCGTAATGGGCGCGGGATTTCGGTGATCAACGACTACAACAACTATCCATTCCCCGCATATGACCCATCCAACCCCCCCGGACCGGATTATACGATTATTAGGAGAAACGACATCGAAATGAATAATTACGATGGAATCTATATAGTGCTCTCCACAAACACGACCATTGGCGGAAGCAGCTCAACACAAGGGAATAATATCCGCAATAACGTCGGCAATGGTGTGCTGATCGTAGGTTCTTCTGGCACTTTGCAATCCAACCAGATCACAAGTAACGGAGCAGACGGTGCTCGTATCGAGCCACACTACGGCACGGATCGCAACCCAGTAAATTATTCAGATGATGTCGTTTCGGCATTTGATATCCGTAATAACAACTTTGCCAATAACGGCGGCGCTGGCATTCACGGATTAGATAACGAAGCAGATTTCGACGAAGATCCAAGCACGCTAAACGCGAACAACATCTTCAGTAATAACGGTCGCGCCCGCATCGTTCAAGAATGGTTCGGTGCGGCAGAAGTGCTGGATATCACCAACAACCCCATCACAAGCCTTACATCCGGTAGCATTCGTTCATCTGTTTGTGGAACTACTTACTCGTTACAAACATACAATAGCGGTGCCTGGGGACCATTAGACAACGGGTTGGGAAATGGAGCTTTCAACCTAAACAACATCGGTACTTGGTTCTTGATTATCGGAGATTACGTAGGCAATAGTGGTAATTACGTTAACTGCAACCCGCACACTATAAATGCCACCCAGGGTCCCCTCGCCGGCACCGCTACATTTAGTTTCGATGGGAACGCGTTTACTCATCCGATCTCACCGGATCCGAGTATTCCTTACTCCCGTCCCATTGTTGCTCGAAATGCCCGTTACCAAGTCGCTCAGTTGACTCTCCGGCCGGTTCCTACTTCTCCCCCATCTCCTTCTGGACCTCTTCCATCAACGGGTTTCCCAAAAGGGCGGTTTACCTGGCTTCCACCACAGCCGGTAACCAAAGCATATGTTTCCTACAAAGACCTAATCCTCGAAATCCCCTCGCTAGGCATCAAAGCGCCGATCGTGGGAGTGCCCAAATCAGATAACAATTGGGATGTCTCGTGGTTAGGGAAAAATGTTGGTTGGTTGGAAGGCAGCGCGTTCCCAACCTGGCAAGGGAACACCGTGCTCACAGGCCATGTCTGGAACGCAGATAACACGCCCGGCATTTTTTACCAGATTAAGAATCTAAAATACGGCGATCGCTTCAGCATCCACGCGTTTGGCCAGGAATATATCTACGAAGTGCGAGAGAATACTTGGGTATGGAATAGCAGTGCTAATCTCAGCAAAGTGTTCAAGCACGAAGAAAAAGACTGGGTAACTTTGCTCACTTGCGAAGGTTACAACCCTCGGACGGGAAATTATCTTTTCCGCCGCATTGTTCGTGCAGTGTTGATCGAAGTTAAGTGAGCATAAATCCAACCTATCTAGGGCAGGTCGAAAGGCTCAACTTTTGACCTGCCCTCTAGAGCAAAAAGAGATGCGCAAAACTTTCATCACACTTTCTAAATATCGCTCGTTTCAACAGACCTCTTCCAAACGCGGCACCTTCACCTTTCTAGCACTTGACCATCGTCAGAACCTGCGCAAGGTCAACCCCCGCTTTCAGGAAGATGCAATACTCAGCCAGTTCAAGCTGGAAGTGGTGCGTGAGCTGGCTCCCTTTGCCACCGCCATCTTGCTTGACCCGGAACTTTCAGCTGCGCAATCTATTGCGACAGGTGTTCTGCCGGGCGATTGCGCTCTCGTAGTTGCCCTTGAGGCGACCGGCTATAGCGGAGAACCCTACGCCCGTCTGGCGCGTATCCTACCCGATTGGAGCGTGGAAAAGGCCAAGCGCATGGGAGCCCAAATGGCCAAATTGCTTGTCTATTATCATCCCGAATCCGAGACGGCGACGGAGATAGAAGCTTTCGTTGCAAAAGTAGCTGCAGAATGCCAAACGTACGATTTAGCGTTCATGCTGGAGCCGCTCTCATATCCCCTGCAAGGTGAGAAGATGAGCGCCAAAGAAAAACGCAGGGTGGTGATCGAAACCGCCCGCCGTTTGACGGCAATCCCAGGGGTAGACCTGCTCAAAGCCGAATTTCCCCTACCCGCCGATAGCCCCCAAGCGGACTGGCCGGCAGCCTGCGCCGAATTAAGTGCCGCCAGCCATGTGCCCTGGATTGTCCTCTCCGCCGCTGTCCATTTTGACCTGTACATCAAGCAAGTCATTGCCGCATGTCAGGCCGGTGCCAGCGGCGTAGCTGCAGGACGCGCGGTCTGGCAAGAGGCCACTATGCTAGAAGGAAAAGCGCGCCTTAACTTTCTGCAAACCACTGCACGGGAACGGTTGATGCATTTGGCCGCCATCACTCAAGCCGTTGCCTGCCCATGGACGGATTTCTATACAACCAAAGCACCACTCGATTGGTATAAAACCTACTAGCAATCTTAAACCCAAGTTATGGTAATCAAACGACCTTTTGACCTCCTCATCGTTGGCGAAATCAACCCTGATCTCATCCTGAGCGGTGACATTATACCGGCCTTCGGGCAAGCCGAAAAAGTGGTGCAATCGGCCATATTGACTATCGGCTCCTCATCGGTCATCACCGCCTGTGGTGCTGCACAACTCGGATTGAAGGTTGCCTTCATTGGCCTTTGTGGCGACGATCTTTTCGGTCACTTTATGCTCAACGAAATGCGCCAACGCGGCATCTATGTGGACACTGTACAGATTCGACCAAATGGACGAACCGGGTTGAGCGTCATTCTTTTACATGGTCAAGATCGAGCCATCCTGACGTATCCCGGTCTGATGACCGAACTCAAAGAATCAGATATCCCCGATTCATTATTAGCACAAGCTCGGCATCTGCACGTAGGAAGTTATTTTCTCCAAACCGGACTTCAGCCAGGTCTGCCAAATCTCTTCCGTCGTGCCCACGCCCTCGGTTTGACCGTTTCACTCGATACCAACTACGATCCTACCGAAACTTGGAAAGGCTTCAGCGAACTGCTAGCAGAAACCGATGTCTTTTTACCTAACGAGGCAGAAGCAAAAGCACTGAGCGGCACCGATCAAATAGAGAAGGCGGCTCTGAAGCTCGGATCTTTGGTCAAAACCGTAGCAATTAAACTAGGAGAAGCCGGCGCCATCGCAGTACAAGGAGAGCAAACAATCAAGATCGAATCAATCCAAGTAAAAGTCGTAGACACGATCGGTGCAGGCGATAATTTCAATGCCGGCTTCCTCTATGGTTACCTGAACGGATGGCCATTAGAACGTTCCTTACGTCTGGCCACAATCTGCGGCGCACTTTCCACCCAAGCAGCCGGTGGAACAACTGCCCAACCAACCCTGGAACAAGCACTTGCCTATCTAACTCCTGCGGAAAGGTGAAGATAGGGCTTTTCCCTACTCTAACGATTTTGAGTGAAAGTGAGCCTAATTGGGACTACAGTGTCAAAGAAGTTACCTGTGGCAACATGGGTTTTGATAACCTTAGTAACCGAAAATCGCTTTTGCTGAAAATAATGAAAATCCCTAAGGTGAAGATGCACTATCTAGACTATCTCGCAATTGCACATCATTTTGGACAAACCCCTGGTCTGATTTCGGTTTGTTCGGCTCATCCACTTGTGATCGAAGCAGCATTGCGACGCGGATTAAAACACCAAAGTCCGATCCTAATCGAAGCAACCTCTAATCAGGTTAACCAGTTCGGCGGATATACCGGCCAATCTCCTGCGGAGTTTGCCCACTTTGTCCAAGATTTAGCCTCGCAGCTCGGTATTCCGCGCCAGCGCTTGATCTTGGGCGGTGATCATCTGGGACCTTTGCCTTGGTCCAATGAGCCGGCCGAGCAGGCCATGAAAAAAGCTGCCGAACTTGTCCGAGCCTTCGTTCGGGCCGGCTATACAAAAATCCACCTAGATTGTTCTATGCCCCTCGGGGGAGAGCAAGATGTATCACTCGAACAAATTGCCAAACGGACAGCCGATCTGGTACGGGTAGCAGAACAAGAAGCACCAGATGGCTCTCTACGCTACGTTATCGGATCTGAAGTGCCAGCAGCAGGAGGAACAAAAGCCGGAGATACTCACCTTGTTATCACCACGCCTGAATCGACCGCTCAAACCCTTGAAGCAATGCAGCATTCTTTTCGCCAGCAAGGATTGCAATCAGCTTGGGAGCGTGTGCGTGCCTTGGTGGTGCAACCCGGCGTCGAGTTCGGTGACGAAGGAATTTATGAATATGATCCCATAGTCACCAAGGCTCTCTCCCGTTTCATCGAAGATATTCCCGGAATCATATACGAGGCCCATTCCACAGATTATCAACTGCCTACCGCCCTGCGCGCCTTGGTAGAGGGTCACTTTGCGATCCTAAAAGTAGGCCCTGCCTTAACGTTTGCCTTGCGAGAAGCCGTCTTTGCCTTAGCAGAAATGGAAAATGTACTTGAGATTACACCTCCTTCACGAATTCGCGAAACTCTGGAAGAATCTATGCTTGCCGATCCGACTCACTGGAAAAAGCATTATAGTGGCACCCCAAAACATCAGAAATTTGCCCGCGCTTATAGCTTTAGCGATCGCATTCGATATTACTGGAGCATTCCTGCAGTTCGCTCGGCCTTTGAACAGCTGATGAAAAACCTAGAACATAATCCACCACCCCTTTCGCTCCTCAGCCAATATATGCCACAAGAATACGAAATGGTGCGAATGCGCAAGCTACCCATTCACCCTCGCCATCTTATATTGGCGCATATTGAAAAAGTATTAAAAGAATATGAGTTCGCATGCCTGACGCAGAGTTCGAGTTTAGACGAACGGTAAGGCACCGCGTTACAAAGTCTCTACCTCTTCTTCAAGAATCGTAATCAGCGTGAATCGGATTACCGGGCGCAGTCGCTCCTGAAGCGCCTCTTGGAAGGTGACTTGACCGGCCTCCTCAAAAATCCCATGGCTCATGTTCAAACTTATACCAGTTGCCTTTAAAAAAAACCGTGATATAATATCCAACAAAATACAAAACACTGAAAGAGGCGAAAACCATGGCACAGCGTTTGCAGATCGAATGGCAGGAAGACGAGACCA
>JBBIGZ010000131.1:0-5760 GCA_037447295.1 Chloroflexota bacterium
TCGAATATTTGCAGAATTATCTTTTTGAAATAGAAGAACCGCTGACTACCCGGCAATTGCTTCAGGTTTTGATCGAATATTTGCTGGAGGAACGGCGGCGACGTGCCCACCAGGAGGGCGATGCTCAGGAGAAAATCTACTATCCACGGGAACGCTATCGGCCAGGAGATGTTCTCCTGTTCCCAATGCTAAATTGGGCCAAAGGCACCGTAGAGCAGGTGCGTCCGGGCAACAATCCGGCTGTGGGGCCTTTTGATGTGATTCATGTGCGGATGGAAGAAGGTGGGGAGCGTTTATTTGCTGCCGCATTGGAGCAACACGCTCTCAACGAACGACCCTTTGAACGTCCGGTGGAGGAGAAGGATCTCACGGCCGAGGAAATTCTGCAACGTCACGGAGAAGCGCTTGAGAAAAATCTAGAACAAGCGCTCCTTAGCGATAACAGCCTAGTGCGTATTGCCGGACGCTGGTTCCCGCGTGCTTTACTGATTGATATTCACCGCGGTCAGCTCAATTTGGCGGAAGCGGTGTTAGATATGGCCGGCGGCGAGCCTCTTCCCACTTCCGCACTGATGAAGGATATAGACCTGCCGCAAGGGGTCAACCCGCGTTTGGCGGAATTTTCCTTGAACTATGCCTTGCAGGAAGATGAGCGCTTCGATGAGGTCGGGCCGGCCGGGCAGGTGCTTTGGTGCTTGCGTCGGTTGGAACCGCCACAGGTTCAGCAACCGCCCCGCTTCCTGGAATATAAGCCCATTCCTTTCGAAGCTTCCAGCCTGAGCGCGGAAATGCGCGCTCTCGAACGTGAGGTAGATGACGAATGGAGTGATCTGGATATCCCGGTAACAGAGGATGAGGTAGCCATTTCGCTGATCTTCCCACACTGGCGGGCCGGCACCTTGCCCATCTCGCGCCGGGTGCAGAAATTTTTCCCCACCGCCTATGAATCGCAGCGCATTCGTTTTACGCTTGTGGATGCACGCACCGGGCAGAAGATACCGGCTTGGGTAGTGCGCCCCTATCGTTACGTCGTAGGATTGGCGGAATGGTATAAAGAAAATGGGCTGATCCCCGGAAGTATCGTCTACGTGCGCCATGGCGAAAAGCCAGACGAAGTGCTGATCGAGGCTCGCCCACGTCGCGTGACCCGTGACTGGGTGCGTACGCTCATGGTCGGACGCGATGGCGGCATCGTCTTTGCCACCCTCAAGCAGATCGTGCCGGTTGAATTCAACGAGCGCATGGTGATCGCCATCCCGGATGCCTCGTTGTTGGATGGGATTTGGGAAAACGGCACCTATCGTCGCCATTCGCTGGATGCGCTCATCTTGCAGATGATGCGCGAACTGATCAAGATCAATCCCCAAGGGCACGTGCATGCTCAGGAAGTCTACGCGGCCGTCAACCTGGTGCGTCGTTGCCCGCCGGCGCCGTTGATGGCGACCATGGCGACCCACCCGAAGATCATCTATGTCGGCGATCTCTACTTCCGCTTGGATGTCTCTCTACTGGAGGATCTATGAGTATGGTCGGTTCTACGCCTGCTATCCTACTTCGACCGACCCTCACTACCCCTTTCCACATTGATTTCAACTGGTGGAAGCAGAACGATCGTGATTGGAGGGTCTACTTGCTTTCCTTGCTTTGTGAGGAACATCGTCAACAGGTTGCCTCGATGCCCGAAGGAGAACCCTTGGATTGGGTGGATGCGGAAACCGGAGAGGTATGGCCGGTCGATGCCGTGCAACATCTGCTCATGACGCACTGTGCCTTGCGCCAGGATTTCATCAATGAGCATACCGCGCTGGTGGAGGCCATCTTCCGCCTGTTCCTGGTCAACGGCAACCGGCCGATGACCTCGGAAGAACTGGCAGAGCGCCTTAATAGGCCGGCGCAAACCATTTTGCAGACCCTGAGCGGGCCGCGCGTGCACAAAGGCATTCGCCCCATCCTGAGCAATTAGTCAGATTGCCCCTGTAGCTCAATCGGACAGAGCAGCTGCCTTCTAAGCAGTTGGTTGTGGGTTCGAGTCCCGCCAGGGGCGCTGTAGTTTATAATTCATCTGAGGAGACGTAAGACATGCTCGAACGAACCGGCATCCTTAAAGTTGGTGGTCAAGATGTGACCATTATTGGCGAAGATATTCAGGTAGGGCAAGTAGCCCCGGATTTTGTTGTTCAAGCCCTGGATTGGTCCATAGTGCGTGGCCTGAAGGATACCCAGGGTAAGGTGCGTATCTTAGCTGCCGTTCCCTCTTTGGATACCGAGGTCTGTGACCGAGAGACTCGGCGCTTCAATCAGGAAGCAAGCGCGCTGGATAAGGATATCGTCATTGAAGTGATCAGCACCGATCTCCCTTTTGCACAGAAGCGCTGGTGCGGCGCTGCCGGTGTTGACCAGGTGATGGTGCTTTCGGATCACCTTTATACCGAGTTCGGTCAGAAGTATGGCTGCTTGATTAAAGAGCGACGCATTCTACGGCGGGCAGTTTTCGTCGTGGATCGCCGGGGAATCGTCACCTATGCTGCCTACATGCCCGCGTTGGGCGTGGAACCGAATTACGAAGAAGTTTTAAAGGCAGCGAAGGAAGCCCTGCGGTCATAATGGCAGTGGTGCGGTGTGGAGGTTGGAAGGAGAGAAAGCCATGTCGGCATTCCGCAAATCGAACGATTTGAACGATGTGTTTCAATTTTTTGGCTGGCAAGTTCAGATTCGACCGGCGATCTGGAGCCCACCAACCGACGTCTATGAAACTGAAGATGCTTATGTCGTACGCGTGGAAATCGCCGGCATGCGGGAGGAAGATTTTGAAGTTACCCTGGAAGGCAATTATCTGCTCATCCAGGGTCAGCGCCCGGATATCTCCGAGCGCCGTGCCTATCGCCAAATGGAAATCCGTTTTGGGCGCTTTGCCAGTATTGTTGAATTGCCTCCCGATGTGGATACTCAGCGCGTGGAGGCCGAATATCGCAATGGCTTTCTCTTTGTAACATTGCCCAAGGCTCGTCCCAACCTGCTTAAGATTCAGGAATGATGTTTCCTATGACTGCAGAACGATGGTTACGCATGGCCGATTTTTTGGAATGGCAGAGAGAGCAGGAGAATGAAGAGGAGTTCTATGCTCTACTCCCTTCTCTGTTTTCGCGTTTGACCCAAAAGAAAGATGAATCTGCTCCCGAGGGGAAGCCAGTTGAAGAGGAAAATCCTTCCCTGCCCACCGTCATTCCGATCCTACCGTTGCGCGGCGTAGTCGTTTATCCTCAGACCGCCGTTCCGTTAACCATCGGTCAACCGCGTTCGATCCGCCTGATCGATGATGTGGTCTCCGGGGATAAGCTGGTGGGGTTGGTGGCCTCGCAAAAACCGGAGATCGAGCTTCCGGGGCCGGGTGACCTGTTCTCCGTTGGTACGCTTTCTATCGTCCATCGCCTGTTGCGTGCGCCGGACGGCACGCTGCGCATCCTTGTTCAGGGGGTAGAGCGTTTCCGCCTGGTCGAGTTCGTTCAAGAGGAACCCTATCTCAAGGCGCGCGTCGAATATATTCCGGAAACGCGGGAAGAAGGATTGGAGATCGAAGCACTGGTGCATAATGCCCGCACCCAGTTCCAGCAGATTGTCCAGATGATCCCTTCCTTCCCGGAAGAACTGCTGAATTCCATTTTGAGCATCGAAGATCCGCTGCAGCTGGCCTATAACATCGCCAACTTCCAGCGTATGGACCTGGCAGATGCGCAGGAGATCCTCGAGCTGGATAGCGTTGGCGCCAAGCTACGCAAGCTGTTGACCATCTTGGTGCGCGAAGCCGAGGTTCTGGAGCTGGGGCAGAAGATTCAAAATCAGGCGCGCGAAGAGATCGAAAAGATGCAGCGCGAGTACTTCTTGCGCGAGCAAATGAAGGCTATCCAGCGGGAACTGGGCGAAAAAGATGAACAGGCGATGGATGTGGAAGAATTTCGTCGCCGCATTGAAGAGGCCCACATGCCGGAAGAGGCCGAAAAGCAGGCGCGCCGCGAGCTCGATCGCCTCTCGCGTCTGCCCAGCGCGGCGGCCGAATATGGTGTGATCCGCACCTACCTGGACTGGCTGGTTTCCCTCCCCTGGTCTAAGAGCACCGAAGATAATCTGGATATTCAACACGCCCGTCAAATCCTGGATCAGGATCATTACGGGCTGGAGGATGTTAAGGAGCGCATTCTCGAATTCCTGGCGGTGCGCAAACTGCGCCTGGAGCGTAAAGGAGAACAAGCGGCTTCCACCGATCAGATTCGCCGCGAACGCGAAGGGGTAATCTTGTGCTTTGTTGGGCCTCCGGGCGTTGGTAAGACCTCGCTCGGTCAATCTATTGCTCGTGCCATGGGGCGCAAATTCGTGCGCATTTCGCTAGGCGGCATGCGCGATGAAGCCGAGATCCGCGGCCATCGCCGCACCTACATCGGTGCCATGCCGGGGCGCATTCTTCAGGCTTTGCGTCGCGTCGAATCCCGCAATCCCGTCTTCATGCTCGATGAAGTGGATAAGCTGGTCTTCGATTTCCATGGCGACCCGGCCTCGGCGCTCCTCGAAGTGCTCGACCCGGAGCAGAATGCAGAATTCCGCGATCATTACCTGGAAGTTGCCTTCGACCTCTCCCAGGTCTTCTTCATCACCACTGCCAACACCCTGGAAACCATACCGGGCCCCTTGCTCGATCGCATGGAGGTTATCTACATCTCCGGTTACACCGATAGCGAAAAAGTGGCCATTGCCCGCGGCTATTTGATTCCGCGCCAAATTCGCGAAAATAGCCTGCGCCCGGATGAAATTGAATTCACCGAAGAAGCGCTCCATAAGATCATCCGTCAATACACGCGCGAGGCCGGTGTACGCAATCTGGAGCGCAAAATCGGAGCGATCTGCCGCAAAGTTGCTACGCGCATCGCCGAAGGCAAACCCGGTCCCTATCGCATTACCCCCGAGATGGTCGAAGAATTCCTCGATCACCCGCCGTTCCTGGGCGAAGAGGAAATTTTCCTGCGCACCTCTACGCCGGGCGTCGTACCGGGCTTGGCCTGGACACCGTTTGGCGGGGATGTGCTTTTCGTGGAGGCCATTTCCATGCCCGGTTCCAAAGGCTTCCAGGTGACTGGCTCGATCGGCAACGTCATGCAGGAATCGGCGCGGGCAGCGCTTTCCTATGTCCGTTCACGTGCCACCGAATTGGGTATCGTGCCGGATTTCTTCGAGAAACATGATATTCACCTACATGTTCCGGCTGGGGCTCAGCCCAAAGATGGCCCCTCTGCCGGTGTGACCATGACCACGGC
Source organism: Chloroflexota bacterium (assembly GCA_037447295.1). Classification (GTDB taxonomy): domain Bacteria; phylum Chloroflexota; class Anaerolineae; order Anaerolineales; family Villigracilaceae; genus 630D-37. The sequence continues at coordinate 5,304 of JBBIGZ010000131.1, forward strand.
CCTGGTCTCCTTGCTCACCGGGCGCCGCGTCAAGCCTTTCATCGGCATGACCGGCGAAATCACGCTGACGGGTCAGGTTCTACCCGTCGGCGGGATCAAAGAAAAAGTGCTTGCCGCCCACCGCAACGGGTTGAAGACGGTGATCTTGCCGCGGCGGAATGCACCCGACTTGGACGATGTGCCCGAAGAAGTGCGTAAAGAAATGCAGTTCATTTTTGTAGATACCGTGGATGAGGTCTTCCGCGCCGCACTCGATGGAAGCGAGGCACAGGCAACTTCTCAGGAAATTGCCCAACTTCCTTCGCAAGAAGCCGTTGCAGGGAGTGATTCCAAACCAAAATCGCGAAGAAGGAAAAAATTGCAGGATGACCAAAGTAATTCTGGCTGAAGATGATGCGACGATGGTTTCGCTTTTGCAAACCCTCTTGAAACTGGAGGGTTTTCAAGTGCTAACTGC
>JBBIGZ010000132.1:0-5581 GCA_037447295.1 Chloroflexota bacterium
GACGCCAACGCGAACAAGTACACCAACTACGACTCCAAGTAATACTCCGACAAACACTAGCACACCGACGCAGACACCTACCTTCACGTTGGCTCCGACTCAGGACTCAGGAGGAGCTGCGTTTACTCATACGCCAACGCGCACGAACACGCCTACCAGGACAGCTACACCCACGAACACGTCTACTATGACGCCGACAAATACGAACACGTCGACTAGGACACCGACAAACACTCCGACCCCGACGCATACGCCAACGCCTACAGCCGCACCGACATGGCGGGTTTACTTGCCTCTTGTCTTGAAGGGAACGCGCTAACGGAATAACATCGGTGCATATGGGCGCTGGGTAGCAGCAAAGTGCCGGCAAGGGACTCTCCACCCTCTGCTCCGCAGGGAGCAGAGGGTGGAGAGCAAGCCGCAGTGAGGATGTTGGAAGGACCGATGAAACAGGTAATCTTCGGCCTGGCTGCGTTCTCTCCTGTTCTTTGCCTGTGTACCTGCGCAACAGGGGTCTCCGCCGATCTCGGTCCTGGTCGCCTTATCCCCTGCAGCCATACCGACCGCTACCCCAATCGGGCAATCAACGATCACCATTGCTCCTTCTTCGGCGACAAGTCCGGCGGTCCCGGATCTTTTCACCCTCACCCCTCTCGACAGAGCCTATCAGCATCTCGCCGAGGTTATGGACAAGTACCATTTATCTTTTGATGTCTACACCGATGCGGGCGCAGGGGGCAATCACTTTGTGCAACTGGCAAAGGTTGGATCAGACGTCGCCCTCCATAGCTCCTTTACTGAGACGGTGCATTCGGGGGCCACGGCGATCCAGAACACTTTCACCCCGAGCTACCCTGACTCCTGGGGTGGATACTACTTTCAGAACGGTATTCTGCTACCCAGCGATACAGCGCCTCGGGACAACTGGGGAGAGTATCCTGATGCTGGTTATGATCTGAACGGGGCAACCCGACTGACCTTTTGGGCAAAGGGTGCAACAGGAGGCGAACAGGTGGAATTCTTCGCTTTTGGCGTTGGCAGAGACGCCAATACCGGCGCGCCCATCGCGCCTTATCCTGATTCCGAGGCCAAGGTCACGCTGTGCGGGCGACTGGTATCCCCGTGCTATGTCTCTTTGGCAAATACCTGGCAACTATATACCATTAGTCTGAGCGGGCTGGACCTCGGCTATGTGCTGGGAGACTTCGGCTGGGTGACCAATGCCCCGCGGAACAACAACCGGAGCATTACCTTTTACCTGGACGATATTCGCTATGATAAACCTCATCTCAACGATCTCCGGCTCCTTGGAAGCTATGAGACGATTCGCTCTACATCAGATTTTGACACGAGGCTCAGGAATGTAGCCTTCACTTACGATAACGCCCTGGCCCTGATCGCCTTTATCGCTGCTGGGGATCGGGATCGGGCGAAACTGCTGGCCGATGCCTTTGTCTATGCCCAGGAGCACGACCGCTACTACACCGACGGACGGCTCAGAAATGCTTATCAATCAGGGGATCTCATTATCGCACCTGGTTGGAGACCGAACGATCGCGCAGGCACTGTCAGGCTGCCGGGCTGGTGGGATGAGGCAGAACAGAGATGGCATGAAAACGCCGAGTTTGTCGGTTCGGGCACCGGGAATCTGGTCTGGACGATGATCGCGCTGCTGGATTACTACGAAAAGCGAGGAGGAGCGCCCTATCTGAATGCGGCGATTCAACTCGGGCAATGGATTGTGGAGCATACTTATGATGACCGGGGGGCCGGGGGATACACCGGAGGGTATACTGGATGGGAGCCCAACCCTGAGAAGTTGCTCTGGAAGTCCACGGAACACAACCTGGACCTCTACGTGGCCTTTGAACGCCTTTACCGCATCACCGGTGATCCTACCTGGTACGAGCGCGCCGAGCACGCCCGAAACTTCGTGGAGGCGATGTGGAATGAGGAGGAGGGCTTTTACTGGACGGGGACCCTGGAGGACGGAACGACCGTAAACACGCAGACTGTTCCCCTGGATGCGCAGACCTGGGCTCTTTTGGCTTTCGGGCCGAACGAGCGAACCCGGCGGGCAATTGCTTATGCAGAAACTCATCATTGCGCCACGTGGGGCAATTATGAAGGGTTTGACTTTAATGACGACCAGGACATGCCGTGGTTTGAGGGTACGGGGCAGATGGTGGTAGCCTATTGGGTGTTGGGGAAGACCGACAAGGCCCGATTTTACCTGAACGAATTGCGGGAGGTGCAGGCGACGGCGAACAATGGGAATGGCAAGGGGATCGTGGCGGCTCCGGCCGATGGATTAACCACGGGATTTGGGTGGTTATATTTCAACCGGCTACATGTGGGAGCCACAGCCTGGTATATTTTTGCCGAGCGATGGCTCAATCCATATTGGCATACGACGCATCCGCCTTTCAGTTCGTATATTCCGCTTGTGCTAAAGAATTCGCGATGGGCCTTTTTGCCGCCCAACATCTCGCTGCAGCCGACTGCTCCCTCGGCTCGCTTTGCGCGCCTCGGTCGCAGCGGCTGAGCTCGGTGCCGTTAGGCCGCTATGTGCCTGCCTACTTGCGCTTGTGGCAGGCATACGTTCAATCCATTGTGGAGGTGCAAAATGAAACGCTTACTGAGTATCACAGGAGGGTTGTTGGGTTTGCTGGCGCTGGGAGCGCTGGCTGTCGCCCTTGCCCTCACGTTCGGAGGGCTGCGGAGAGACGTAAAGCCAGCGTCTCAGGCCTTTCAGTCGCCCATCGAGACGCCAACGCAGCCGCCTTATCCGCCACCGGGGACACCGACGCCGTCTGGCCCACCAGTCACGCCAACTGTGGCACCGACGCCGGTACCACGTTGCACATTTGCGGCTCGTCCTGTCCCGGCTGAGCCCGGGCCGCCCCTAGATGCGTACCATTTCTCCGAGCCCCAGGTGGTGCTTACCTATACCTCGGCCATCGGCGTTGCCGGGTGGTTGCCGGATGGGCAGCGTTTGCTCATCACACGGGACATTCCTGGCACCAACCGCAATAGCATCGATATTCTCGACGTCCGTACCGGTGCGTTGCACACGTATGCCGAGCGTAACGGGAGCAGCGGCAAACCGGTCTGGCTACCGACCTTGCAGGCTGTGGCCTACATCACCCTGGTGGAGGGAAAAGGAGAAGAACAGCCGATACGCTATTACCCGGAATTACGGCTTAGTTATGGCCATCCCCAACAAGTAGAGCGCCTGACGTCAGATATAGGGGGCACGCTGGCCGTTGCACCCGATGGCAAGCAGCTATGGTACTTCTCCCGTGCGGAGCCTGACCGCCCGCAGGTCTTCGATGGGGAAACGCGCGCCATCCAAACGGTGCCATGGAACATTGCCGCATGGAAATATCCGAAGCCGGATTTGGCGTGGGCCATGCGCGACCGGTCGCCTCAGTTCACCATGGTTTGGCATCCCGATGGCACACGGGTCTTGCTATATTCCCAGTTCTGGACGTTCTTGCTGGATGTGAAGAGCAATCAGGTGTGCGAACTGATTTTGGGGGAGTACAATCCTGAAGCGATGGACATCCCCCCATGGCCCCTGGAGGCGCAATGGAGCCCAGACGGACGCTTCTTAGCTTTCATCACGACAGATAGTCTGAACCTGCCTCTTCGGCGTACGGAGCTCGCGATTCTCGATATGAATACCGGTGAACAGCGAACGCTATCACCAGCTCCAGACATTGAATCGGGGCAGCACTATGTGTATGACATTGCATGGGCTGCAAACAGTCAGCAACTTATTTTATTGGCACAAACCGAGACTAGCTGGGGACGTCCTATCCAGAAATTGTATCTCATGGATGCGCGAACAGGAGATGCCCAGCAGATTATGCCTAATATCTTTGGTGGCGGGACAATCGAAGGTTGGCAATTGGCATGGTCACCGAATGGGCAAACCCTTGCTGTCAAGTGTCCCACTTGGCTCGAGACCGAACCAACCATTGTCGAAGACCATATATGCCTGATTTCGGTTACGTTCCAGCCATGAAGGGGAGGTGCATGATGGGAGGCACACGCTTCAACTACTTGATCCCTTTACTGATCATCATACTTTGGAACACCATGCTTCCAAGCTCGATTGCCGTTCCTATGAGTTCGTTCACGCCTCCGGCGAACATTACAGTGAGGATGTACAGATTATTTAGTGGGGGAGGTTCAACGGGCATTTTGTGCTCCTCTAACGACACCTCCTATGGCTGTACGGCATTTGTTGGCGATTCCAGCCACGCCTACCCGTATGGCTCCAATAACCCGGTCACCATCCCCATCGAGACCGATTACCTCCTAGATGTGGTGCCCAAGGAAGTCAGCGTAGAGGCGTTCCATCCTACGGCGATTCAAGCACAGGCCATTGCCGCTCGCTCCTACGCCTACTGGCATATCCGCCAGGGGAGCGCGATCAACAACTCCAACCAGTTCCAAGTTTTTGTTCCTTATACTTTTGAGGCCCTTCCATCGGCGACTTCGCCTAACTTCCCGGACAACCCCGGCAATCCCTGCGCCAGCAGCAACCTGAACACTGATCAGCGAATCGTCTGCGGCGCCGTCGCTCCTCGCCACTACATCGCCTACGGCACATACCCGAACGATGACCTGCCGGCCTTCACCGAGTATTTCGCCGACATTCGCAATCGCACGGTCGGCGGTGGCCAGCCTTACCTCATCGCCGTGGATGACCCTATCAGTTCCCATCCGGACATCGTTCAAGATGGTCACGGCCGTGGCATGAGCCAGAAGGGGGCCAGTCGCTGGGCACGGGGCAACCTCAGCTTCAATATCAATCGAGATCTGGGCGCCTGGAGCGTGCGCTGGGAGCGGGCAGAGCAGATCCTGGTGCACTACTACATCGGTGTTCATATCCGCGACGCAGGCGACAACAATGCTTTGTTGACCCCGTCCTACCGCTGGAACCCCTTGCAGATCAACTGGGGCACGCCGGACAACCGCCCACCGGCGATGGTCCACGGCGGCAGCTATCCGATCTCGGTCAAAGTGCAGAACACGGGCCTCTCGGACTGGACGTGCGGCTATCCCAATTTCAGCTATGAACTGCGCTATCGCTGGGCCAAGGCCGGGCATGGGGAAGTCACGGGCAACGGTTCGGCCTCGGTGTGTAACACGCCTAAGGGCGATCCTTCCCCCATGGTAAACCTGACCCTCCAGAACATTCCCAACTGGGGGCCTGGGGCTTATGCCATCCGTTTTGATATCTACGTCACCTCCGCTTATGGTAATTTCTGGTTCAGCGAGCAAGGCTGGCGCTCTTATAATGTCAGTGTGTGCGTGGATGGGCCGTGTCAAGGCTTCATCCCGGCGGTTATGAAGGACTATCCGTAGAGGCGGCCTAACATCTCGCTCCAGCCGACCGTGCTCCGCTCGCTGCGCTCGCTCCGCGCAGCGGCTGAGCTCGGTACCGTTAGGTTCCAACAATACCATCTGCCGCGAACCATGACCTTTACATCTTTGCAAGGTGCCTGAACCTTACAAACTTGGAAGGTGTGCGGGCGTTCGCCCGCCGCTCGAAATTATGTTTGTCGGT
>JBBIGZ010000133.1:0-5508 GCA_037447295.1 Chloroflexota bacterium
CCGCCAAGACCATCCGCACGGTGCGCTTGCGCACTTCATCGCCGGATTTCATAGCCTCTTTCAAGGCATTGTTGAGCTGTGTTTTGAGATCCATAGTTCAAATTATAACATGAGGAGTCCATTGCAAAACCATGCTGCCAAACGAGCTGGATTGAAAGGACACGGACAAACACGGATAACACGGAAAAGTATGCACGGATCTACGACCAAAGCGGTTTTTGCCACGATGCTCACAAAGGCACTAATTTTTGGAAAATCATGCGATTTTATTAGAGATATTTGAATCTCAAATTTGAAATGCTTTGAGGCGTGTCCTTTGGTGGTGAAGGGACTTTTTGCAGTGAACTCACATGGGGGAAGTTCGAAGGCCGTCCAACAATGGCAATTGTTAGGGCTTCTCACCGTTCGGCAGGCGATCTTCGCTAATCAAACTTCTCAAAGTTTGTGTTGCTGCTTAGGATCATCGAGCCGACCATTTGGGAGCGCGGAATACTCGAACCGATCCCAGGAGATCCGGAAACCCGGTCCGTCATCCTGGTGCGCGGGGGCCGGCCGATTGCCCCACCTGAATTCTCCCGGCCGGTATCTGATGAGACTTCTTCCCGATCAGAATCGCTAGAACGATGAAAAGGCCTAGCGGCGAAAATTCGGCGTTTGGACAAAGCCCCGTTTTTCGTGTAAAATGAGATCAACTTTGTTGATCTTGGAGAAGCACCTATGAGTGAAAAACCAACTGACAGCGAAAATCCGAAAACAAGAACTTTTCGACCTCTCAAACACCGTAGGCACCGCGAGTTCCCGGCTTGGGGGCTATGGGTGATTACGGGCATATTCATTTTGAGCGGTCTGGCGCTGCTGATCTCTTGGCTGAATCAGCCGGGGAGGTTGATCAATCGCTTGCTGGCGACCGAGACACCCACGCCAACCGCCACCTTTACCCCCACAGCGACACCCACCCCCACCGAAACGCCCACCATCACTCCCACGCCGACGGAAACCCTAACCCCCACTCCTTCCGCTCCCTTCACCTACGTAGTTCAGGAAGGGGATACCTTGTTCGGCATCTCGGAAAAGTTCAACTTGGGAAATAACGGGATTCTATTTCTGTTGATCTTAAATCCACGGATCGATCCATGTAACCCCATTCTGCGCATTGGAGAAGAGATTATCGTCCCCAATCCCGATATGCCCATGCCTACGGCTACACCTTTGCCGCCCAACCTACCACGCAACACGAAAGTGAAATACCTGGTGCGGCCAGGAGATTTGTTGGCCAATATTGCTGCACTTTTTAACAGTACGATTGAAGCGATTCAAAAAGAAAACAATATTAGCGATCCCAATCTGATCCCGGCCGGGGTTTGCCTGACGATCCCGGTCAACCTGGTCACGCCGACCGCCACGCCTCGCCCGACCAGCACACCGATCGTGCCCCCCACCCTGCAAACCGTCACCCCGGTCCCTAGTCAGACACCTTCGGTCACACCTACACCGTAGTAAATATTTTGGAGGGGTTTCCCCCGCCTCCTACTCGGCGGGATGGAAAAAGGGGAGACCCCTCTCTCCATCCCGAAATACAAAAACCGTTTGCAACATGTGCCTTGGGAGGGCCTTATGAGCGAGCTGGAAGAGATCGGTGAGATGATCCGCAACACCATGCGGCTGCTGGAACAGGCCCAAGAAGCGGGAGAGCAACTACGTAACCACACCAACCGCGAGAACCTGGACGAGTTCCGTGCCAGGACACTGGAGCTGCAACGGGAATTAGAACGCTTGCAGCAAGTGCTCCAACACGAGAGCACCTATAGCATGGATGAATTGATCGATCTGTTGAACCGTTTGTTCAGCGGTCGACCTGCGGCCTATCGGCGGATTCCGCCGGTGGAGGAGTAAAGCGGTAAAAGTAGGTGTTGGTTTCCCAGCGCGTGAACCCCAGGCGTTGATAGAGGCGGTTGGCCGCCACGCGACGCGGGTTGGAGGTCAGTGCCACCCCATCGGCGCCGGCATGGCGGGCTGTTTCTAAGGCCTGCCGCATTAGCGCTTCCCCGATGCCTCGACCTCGGTAGGCTTCCTCTACCACCACATCCTCAATTCGGGCATGAAGTCCTGTAGGTGTGCGATAGAGGATCAGGGTCAACGCGCCGATGATAGTGCCTGCCCGATCGGGCCAACGCGCAACAAGCAGGATCGAAGATTCGGATCGCAACAGATGCTCAAGGTCCTGCAATGTGGGCGGCGGGCGGTGCGGCGTCAATTGGGGGATCAGACGTCCAAAGGCTTCGGCCAGTTCTTCGGTGGCTTCCTGCACCCGTTCGATGTGCATTTTTCTCATCCTGTCCGTTGATGATTGACCAGATACACCCCTCCAACGATCGCCAAGCCTCCCAATAGCGAGAACAGAGTAATCCGCTCCTGCAACAGCCAGGCGCCTACACCCATGGCAGCCAGAGGCTCCAGATAGAGAAAGGCTCCGGTGTTGGCCGCAGTGAGCGCCTGAAGGGCATCGTACCAGGCGATATAGGCCAGGCCGGAGGAGAAAACGCCCAAGAAGAACAGGCTCAGCCAACCTATGCCGTTCAGATGGGGAAGATCGTTCCAGTCGCGGGCGGCGAGCCACCAGAACGTGGTGAAAAACCAGCCAAGCAACATGACATAGAACATCATGCGCGCCGCCGGGTGTTCTTTTAGCCCCTTGCGCGAGAGGATCGAGAAGACGGCCCAGTTCGGTGCGCTTAGTAGGATCAGCAGATCGCCCGGTGCTCCCAGCTGCCCCTGGGCAATGGCGTTCCAATCGCCACGCGTTACGACCAGCAAAACCCCCAGTGCGGCCAAGCCGATCCCCAGCGCCGTGTTGCGATCAATGCGCTCATGCAGGAAGAGCCAGCCGAGGATGGCGATAAAAACCGGAATGGAGGTCAGAATCCATGCTGTGGTGGAAGCTTGGGAGGTGCGTAGACCGTTGGCCTGGAGCCATTGATGGAAGGTGATGCCGATGAATCCCAGTAGGGCAAAGTAGCCCAACTCCGAGCGGCGCGGCGGGAGAAATTCGCGGCGGGCAAGCACAGCAAGGCCTAAGACGAGCACTCCCATCGCAAACCGTACCCAAACGACCGTCACTGGCGAGGCTTGGTCGAGGGCAATCTTCGTGGCGACGAAAGAAACGCCCCAGACGATCGAGGCGAAGGCAGCTTCGAGGGCAGGCAGAAAGCTCATGATGTGCTCCGGGATATGGTCATTTCCTGGCGAACTGCCTGATAGAGATTTTCGGCTTTCAATTCCGAGAGGGTATAGCAGGGAGCTTTCAAGTGATCGGCCAATGCTTGCGCCAACCCTTGATCAAAAGCGGCATGTTCCATGTTGATCACCACACTGCGAATATTTTCGGCGGCGATCATTTGGGCAAAGCGGTGGGCCTCTTCGAGCGGCGGCAGAGTGCCGAGGGAAACATTACCGGCACCATCGGTAAGGATGATCAGCAAAGGCTCAATATCCGGATGGGTGAATTTTTCCTGGCGCAACACCTCGTAAGCCATGAGCAGGCCTGCCGAAAGGGGCGTTTTGCCGCCTACAGGAATATCGGCCAGCGCCCGTTGGGCCAGGGAAACCGAGTTGGTGGGAGGCAGGACGAGAGTGGCGCGGTCTTTTTGGAAGACGATCAAGCCAACGCGATCGCGGCGCTGATAGGCATCGGTGAGCAAGGAGAGAATGGCGCCTTTGGTGGCGTTCATGCGCTCGGCAACCGCCATGGACCAGGAGGCATCTACCAGGAAAAGCACCAGGTTGGCCACTTTCTTAACGCGCACCTTTTGCTGCAGGTCACTCTTTTCGATGGCAAACGCCAGGCGCTTGCGCTTTTCGGCGCGTCGGCGCTGATAGGGAGCCGCAGCGCGCAATGTGGCATCGAAGGCAATGTCATCGGTACGGCCAGAAGCCGGACGCGCTTTGATATAGCGCCCGTGCTTGCGTTCGGTGCGCGTCAGCGAGCGGCGGCCGGCTTTTTGGCGCACCAGTCGATCCAGCGGGGTATTCAGTTTGCGCGGCCGAAAAGTCTCGCCGACGTTGATCTTTTTGCCCCCTTCCCACCAATTGGCATCGGTGCGGGCAAAAACATCTTGTGGCATTGGCTGCGGTTGAGCCTGCTGAGGGCCTTCTTCAGCCTCCGATTCGATACTTAAGTTTTTTTTGCTCGTTCACCCGCTCCGGGTTGCGGTTGCTCTTCCTCCTTGCCGCCTTCTGAAGTGGCCTGGCCGGTCAGCTGCTCGATGCGCTCCTGGAGTTGTTCGCTGGTGATCTCCGCCTGCTGGAACGGCGTGCGCTTGATGCGGTGCGGCAGAGCCAGCTCGGCTGCCAGGGCAATATCGCGCTCGTTGATCCGGGTGCGGCCTTCAAAAGCGGCATGGGCGCGCGCTGCTTTGAGGATCACCAGATCGGCACGGTGTCCATCTATGTTGAGCGAGGCAGTCAACGCGGCAATGGTGAGCAGATCACGCGTAGTGTAGGTGACGCGATCTACCAGTTCACGGGCTCGGGCAATTTGTTGCGAAAGTTCGTCCTCTTTGGCCTGCCACTCGCGACGGAACGCTTCCGGGTCGCGTTCAAAGGCCAGGTTGCGCTCGATGATCATGGCACGGGCACGCGGATCGCGCACGCTGACAATATCCACCGAAAGTGCAAAACGATCGAGCAACTGTGGGCGGAGTTCGCCTTCTTCCGGGTTCATCGTCCCGACCAGAATAAAACGCGCCGGATGGGTGAACGAGATGCCCTCGCGCTCGACGATGTTCATACCCATGGCCGCAGAATCCAAAAGCACATCCACCACGTGATCATCGAGCAGGTTGACTTCGTCAATATAAAGCAGGCCACGATTGGCTGCGGCCAACACGCCGGGCTCAAAACGGCGCTCGCCTTTTTGAATCGCCTGTTCAATATCGAGCGTGCCGACCACCCGATCCTCCGTGGCCGAAACAGGAAGGTTGACGAACGGGATCGGACGTTCGGTCACCGGCAGCGGCTCTCCGCGCTCGGCACGTTCGCGGCACTCGGTGCACCAGGTGGTGGGACGATCGGGATCGCAGCCGAAGCGGCAATCCTGCACTACTTTAACTTTGGGCAACAGCGCGGCCAAGGCGCGCGCCGCGGTGGATTTTGCCGTGCCTCGTTCGCCGCGGATCAGCACACCGCCGATGCGGGTATCCACAGCATTCAAGATGAGGGCGCGCTTCATGCGTTCCTGGTCAACAATAGCGGTAAAGGGGAAGATGATCGCCATATCCTATTCTCCAGGGCTTATTATAATGCATGGTGTAGTTTTGATACCGGCGCACTTGCCCCTTCTTGTCTTATGCTATAATCTTTCCGCTATGTGGAAGAACCTGATCAACTTTCTGGGGGGTAACCCCATCAAACGAGAACTGGAAAGTCTGCGGGCCGAAGTAGAGCGCATCAACGCGCTGGAGAAGGAATTTGAGCAACTTTCGGATGATGCCCTGCGCGCCAAAACCGACG
>JBBIGZ010000134.1:0-5421 GCA_037447295.1 Chloroflexota bacterium
AGCGGAGTCCATTTCCCTCCTGCAGACTTCCAGCGCCAGTAGATCCTCCAATCACTCAACCACTCGACTATCCGACCACCCAACCATGAAACTCTACTCCTCCATCATCCGCCTGCTCAACCTCCGCTCCGTGACCATCCCGCCGCCGGGTGGGCAGCACGCTCACGCCGCCTTTTTCGATATTGTGCGCGAGGTGGACCCGGCCCTTTCGCAGGTGTTGCATGATAATCATGGCAAAGGAGTGCGGCAGCCGTTCACCCTCAGCCCGTTGATGGGGCTGCCTCGCGTTCGCAGCCCTGTGATTCACCTGCGCGAGGGCTGGGAGTGCTGGCTGCGCGTCACCATGCTCAATGAGCCGCTTTTCCGCACCTTCCTGGAATATTTCATGGATGGCGATGGCCGGCGCCTGCCGCACATTCGCTTAGGTGATGCGCACTTTGCCGTTACCGAAATCTTGGTCACGCCGGGCAGCCACCCTTGGGCCGGCTTCACTGCGCTCGAAGCGCTGCAAAACCGCCTGCAGGAGCCGCCGCCGGCCTCCTTCGGCTTTGAGCTGCACTCGCCAACCTCTTTCAGCCTGGGCGATGGGAAGATCGAGACCGTACCTCACCCGCGCCTGGTCTTTGGCAACCTGGCTTTGGCCTGGCGGGCGTTGACGGGTGAGGATTTGGTGCGGGAGGTGGAGCAGTATGCTGAAAGTCACTTGCGCCTGGTGACGCATCGCCTGGAGCGCAAAGCGCTCACCCTGCATAACCGGCCGCAACTCGGCGTGGTGGGCCGCGTGGAGTATCGGTTTGACCCTGCGGAAGATACCCCCCTGGCGCGTACCTTGCACCTGCTCGCAGAGTTGGCCTTCTATACCGGCCTGGGACGCAAAACTGCCCAGGGCATGGGAATGACCCGATGTTTCTACCCCAATGGGAAAGGAGGCAAGACCGATGAGTAAAATCGAGCCCTTAACTATCACCTTCAAAACCCTCACCCCGCTTTGGACCGGCGGCGTGGATGGGACCTGCGACCGCCTGCACGAAACCGGCCTGATCGGCTCGCTGCGCTGGTGGTACGAGGCCCTGGTGCGCGGCCTGGGCGGATATGCTTGCGACCCGACGAGCGATGCACCAAACGCACGTTGTCAATTCGATTCGAAAGCCTATGAAGCAGCCAAACGGGAAGGTAAGACCGAAGAAGAGGCGATCCAAGCCGGTTTACATACGGTTTGCGCAGTGTGTTATCTCTTCGGTTGCACGGGTTGGGCGCGCTTATTCCAGCTGCAGGCAATTGAGGTTCCGGCCACTTTTTTGCATTTTCGAACCACTTTGCCAATGAATCCAGGTTGGCTTAAGCGTGTCTTTGGTGGTGAGAGCCAGAACATTGACTCGCTAAAAGTGCCCTATGGGAATATACGTTTACAGTTTATCCCACGCCGGCAAGATGCGGACTATGCTAAAAGCCAGTTTGCATTAATCCTCCGTGTTGCTGCGAATTATGGCGGAATCGGGGCAAGAGTACAACATGGCTTTGGACAATTCGTTTTTCCTAATGAGCTCGAGGGTGTCAGCCTTTCGGAAGGGATTACTCAGTTGCGGCAAAAAATAGAGGCCGGTTTTCTCCGTTCTGAAGGACCGGCGATTGATACTCCCTTCAATATGCAGAATTTTGTGAGCCTGATATACCAAGTCCCTAAAGATAAAGATGCACTCAGCGTTTTTATGAGGGACTCGATCCATGTGGGCTCACCCAGCAAAAAGCAGGAGAGCGCATATATCCCCTGCATATTTGACTTGCGCTACAAAGGTAAAGGCAAATTGGGATTACGCAAATGGCTCAAAGGAAAAGGCTGGAAAGAGACGACTGATCCAAAAAAATGGGAAGAACTCGATTTGCTCCTGGGGCCTCGTTCGCAGTGGGTAAAGGATGGCGCTCAGCGACAGGTTGATGATGACTATCGCATGGCTGGGCGCGTTTTCTTCGGAATGCCGTATCGGAAAGAAGGGGATGATCTTTATGTCATCCGAGTTTGGGCTTTTTGGATACCGGAACTTCAGAAACACTTGTCAACCCCCAAGGCTTTGGTGGAATTGCTGGATGAATACATGCAGCAGGTCTTCCCAAATGTGCAACCCACTATCACTTTGGGTAAGGCGATTCTAGAAGGAGGCAAGAAATGACCTTCGATTACTTTGCTGAACTTGAAAAACAGACGAGTCCTGCATCATCCGATGAGTTCACAGTACGCTATCATCGGCTGATCGCTGATGAGAAAAAGAAGGCAGATAACTTGCGTTCAGAATGGAGTCAGCGGAATAAACATCGTCAGGTTACGCCCACACAATCTCTCGCCTCGTTTTGGGAAGAATTCGAGAAACCGAAGGTGGAACTATCTCTTCTCCCTGCTTTTTCCTGGCTTCTCCAATTCACTTTTACCCTCGCCAAACCGTACATCTCCAAAGATGATAATCCCTTCTACATCATAGATAATCCCATTGTGCGGGATAAGGTTTTCCGCCTGCCTATGATTCGCTCCACTTCCTGGAAAGGGAATCTGTATTCGGCGTTGTGGCAATTGGGATATGACAAGCAAGAGGATGAGGTAATGAAACGCTTGTTCGGCGCGGTGCGCGGCAAGGAGCAAGAAAGCGGCGAAGAATCAGGGCAGGCCGGACGTTTGTTCTTCTACTCCACTTTCTTTACCGAGACGGGCTTAGAAATCATCAATCCCCATGATCGCGAGCGCCGCGTGGGAAAGAACCCGATCTTATTCGAATGTGTCCCCCTCGGGGCCAAAGGCACCTTCTCCCTGCTCTACGTGCCGTTTGACCGCGTCGGTCAGGACGAGGCTAAAACCAAGCGGCAGGCGTTGGAAGATTTGCAGCGGGTGGCCGAGGGCTTAAAAGCCATGTTCCTCACCTATGGCTTCTCCGCCAAGCGCACCAGCAGCTATGGGGTGGCCAAACAGAAAGTAGAAAACGGTTGTATTCAACTCCGCATGGAAGAAATCCCCGCGCCGCCTGTTACATCGTCTTCTCTCGCCGAGCCATCATTGCCCAAATACTTGCAAGCCCCTGGCAAACTCAAAGATGAGTATCTCAATCCCGATGGCACATTCCGCGAACGCAGCCAGGCCGAATTGGCAAAGATGAGCAAACCGCAAAGGCAGGAATACGAGAAGGCAAAGAAGTGGTGGGAGCGAGAGGGTAAGGCGCTGTGGGAAAAGCCCGCAGAGCCTGCGAAGCCTGAGCCAGTGCCCAAACCGCAACCGCAATGGCTGAAGTGCGAATTTTCCTCCTTCGATGAATTGCTCTCGATTGCCGAGAACTTGGTGCAAGGAGGTGAAGCATGACGCTCAATCTACAGGTGCTAGCCCAGAACCACGAAGCCCTCCTGCTGGCGGAAGTGGCGGCGTTGTTGCATGACATAGGAAAATTCTGCAATTTGCACATCGAAGCACATACAAAAGGTGGGACGAGAAAATGGGCGAATGACCATGCCTACAAAGCATTAGTAGATACTCCCGCCTCTCAGATTAGGTTGAGCCGCCAGGCTAGTTCGCTCAAGAAACCCGATGCCCTTAATAACGTCCTCAATGCAGAAAGTCCCAAAGCAGCAGATTTTCTCGACCCTGCTTTTAAGGATTTCCTGGCAAATAACACCTTGACCATACTCGGCGAAACGTACACACTTGCAGAACTTATCATGTTGGGAACGCCAGGATTTGCTACTGATAAAAATCGCTCAGACTTATTGGATGGCAAGTCAGGCTGGCTAGCTGCAGTATTAGGTGTTTGCCATAATGAAGCACATGTGGATAAGCAAGACCCTGCAAAGGGTGAGGGCGAGCAGACATGGCCCAACGTATTTATGAGTGATGCTTTTGGTTTCGAGAAAGAAAAAGTGGTCGTAGATGCCTCGCCAAATAGTCTGGATGCTCGCCTAAAGAATCTGCCGATTCATGATGGGCGTAATGCAATTTTGAATGCGTTGATGTATGGCTTGGGCGATATACGTCGGCCAATCAACGAAGTGCTTCTCTCAGATTGGGGTTGGACTGTTGCTTCTTTGTTCAAATCGGCGGTGGCAGGAGCATTAGTCAAGAATCAACAGTTTGCTATTAGACAATGGAAGAGCTGGAAAGATAAAATTATTGACCATGACCTCCACTGGCGCATCCTGCGCGTCAACTTTGATGTCCTGGGACTCTACGCCAAAGCCATCAAAATCGCCGACTTGCTGGGTTATCAGCGCGCTGTGGACGGAGCCTGCGAGAGGGTCAAAAAACTGATTGAAGAAGAATACCCCCTCGGCAACGAAATCTACCGCGATACCACCGGCATCTACTTTACTTTTCCCGATCTGGATTTGCCTGTCGATTTGGCGCAGGAAATCCGCTGCCGCGTGGAGGAAGTGGAAGTGGAACTCGCACCGCACATTGATGTAACGATAGGGGATGGCAACACTGCTCAGGATCAACTCAAGAAGATTTTGGGGAAAGCTCGCAGGGAAGCCTTGGAATCCTTAGCTCAACCCTTCGATGACCAAAACCTCAGCGTTTGCTGGCAACAGCAATGGAAAACGGTTGGACAAGGCAATTGGGAACTTTGCCCTGTCTGTCGTTTGCGCCCAAAGAAAGAAGATGAACAGGCCTGCCCGACCTGTCTGAAGCGGCGCACGCCGCGGGTCAAAGAATGGTTGGAGGATCTCTCTACTACCATTTGGACCGACGAAGTCGCCGATACCAATGGCCGCCTGGCGTTGATCGTCGGGCAGTTTGGCCTGGAGGATTGGCTGAACGGACAACTGGTGCAAACCCTGACCGTTACCGAGCCCCAAAATGGCAACGCTGTCTTGAAAAACCCTTCCCCCGCCCGCCTGCGCCGCGTTTGGGAGACGACGCGGGCATTCTGGCAGGAGGTGCTACCCACCGAGAAGAAAAAAGAGGATCGCCGGCAATCGCTGGTAGAGCAAATTCTCACCTGGCCGCAGGGGCGGCTGTCAATCACCCCGCGAAATGGCGTGCCGCAACGCGTTGTGCCCCATCACACCTACGATCTGATCGTAAACAACGTGGCGGTCAGCGTGGTGTGGGATGGCGAGCGCTTCCTCACCTGCGATAACCTTGACTACCTGGCGAAGCCCGAACAGTTGGGCCGGCCGTTGACGCAGTGCCTTGCATCAGGCAAAGACTTTAACCTGGAAGAGCCGGTCGGTTATGGGGGCAAAAACAAGAAGGCAGGCAAAATCACAATAGGCGAAGTAAACGAAATTAACACATCCTACCTCCCCGCCGTCCCCATCCTCGCCGAACCGCGCACCTTTATGGCCCTCGTCCCGGCCGATCGCGCCTTGCAGATCGTGCAGGCCATCAAGTGCAAATACGAGTCTGAAATGGGCAAAGTCCGCAACCGCCTGCCGTTGACCCTGGGC
>JBBIGZ010000135.1:0-5407 GCA_037447295.1 Chloroflexota bacterium
CGCGACCTGCCGCAGAGCAGCGCGCAGCCCCTCCACCCCGACTGCCAGAGCAAGCCCCCATTGGGCCAACGGACGGTACAGCCGATCGAGATGACGCTTCAGCCCCAGTGCCCGGCGTCCACCCTCGAAAGTGCGAAAAGTGGTATAGAGACCGCGCGGCAAGCGCCGCGTGATCGCATCCAGCGTGCTCTCCTCACGCTGCAGGAATTGCAAACCGAGGGCAGAAAGATGATAAACGTGAATTTCCGGCATTACCCTGTAAATCCTGCCTCTTAAAAACGTACCCCGCTTGTGCCGTGTGCGGCGCAGTTCTGAACCTGCTCTCGCAGGGTGGGTCCCTACCCGGTATTCCCGCCTTGGCTCAAGCCTATCGCGTTCCTACCGTGAGATCGGGTCCCAATGAGTGGGTGTTGGCTCAGAACCGTAATCCATGCGGCATCACGAGCACAGCAGGGTGATTTTCTTATACCACCATCTGCGCCGGTTGTGTAGGGTAAGATTAAAAATCTGAGGACATGGTAGGCTATTCGGCCACCACGCGCAAGCCGCGCGGCAAGGTGCTGAGCGTTTCGGCGCCTTCGGCCGTGATCACCAGGTTATCCTCAATGCGCACTCCGCCGCGGCCTGCCAGGTAAATGCCCGGCTCGACGGTAAAGGTCATGCCGATTTCCAGGGGAAGGAGATTATCGTCGCGCAGATACGGCTCCTCGTGCGCTTCGAGGCCAATCCCGTGACCGGTGCGATGGGGAAACGCTGCGCCGTAACCGGCTGCCTCGATCACCCGGCGCGCTGCGCGATCGATCTCGGCGCAAGCATGGCCGGGACGGGCCGCTTGGCGCCCGCGAGCATTGGCTTCTTCCACAATTTGGGCAATGTGCCGCAGCTCTTCCTCCACCTGTCCGATGGCAAAGGTGCGCGTCAGATCGGAAATATAGCCCTGATAGGTCGCTCCCCAGTCAATGACCAGCAAATCGCCGGGCTGCAGCGGACGTTCGCCGGGGGTCGCATGGGGATTCGCCGAATTCGGGCCTGCAGCGACGATCGGCGCGAAGGGGAACTCCGGGTCCGAACCGTGGCGCAGCAACTGCAGGGTCAGCTCGGCAGCCAGTTCCCGTTCAGTCATCCCAACCCGAATAGAGGGCAAGGTCGCCTCCAAAGCTTTTTCGGCGATCTCGATCGCCCGACGAATGCAGGCGATTTCTTGGGTATCTTTGCGCCTTCGCAAGGCAGCGATCACCGGGCCAGCCTCCACGAATTCCGCCTGAGGCGCGGCCGCTTGGAGAAAGCGATATTCCAGCAACCGCATGCGGTTGCCTTCCACGCCGATCTTGCCGCGCTCCAGCCCCAGTAAGCCCAGCGCACGGCGGAAGGCCTCCTGCCAGGTGGAGGGATTTTCCCCGTAGCTCACAGCCTGCACCGGGTAGGCAAAGAGGGCGACTTTCGGCATTTCGAGTTCCGGCAACACCAGCACCGGCGCTGCCCCGCGCGCCACCAGTAGGAGGATCGGGCGCTCCATCAGGTGAAACTGCACGCCGCTCAGGTAGCTCAGCGAAGGACCAGGGTTGAGCGCCAGCGCTGCCAGATCGTTTTCCTGCAAAAGGGGTTGAAGGCGTTCCAGGCGTTGGATCATCAAGGGCTCCTTGAGTAGGGATGGGCGATCACGCTAAAGGCGATGAGCCGAACGGGTGAAGAACGTGAGGATGAACCAATCCACCAGGCCGGGAAGATGCCAATCCAGCGCGATCAGCGGGCGGAACCACCAGGGGATGATCAGCGTGCGGCGCGGGCGCTTCGCCACTTCCACCACCTTGCGCGCCACGTATTCCGAGGACATCGTGAAACGGTTGAACGCAGATACTCTCGCCTTGGCCGGGTTTTGACCAGTATGCTGACCAAACTCTGTGGCCGCCGGGCCAGGATAAATGCCCGAAACATAGATGCCAAAAGGCGCAACTTCGCGCCGCAGGGCATCGGTGAAGCCGCGCACGCCGAATTTGCTCGCCGCGTAGATCGAATAGAGCGGCGCCGCCAGCCAACCGGCCACCGAAGACATGTTGATGATGTGCCCTTGTCGCCGTTCCAGCATATGCGGCAGGACCAGGCGCGTTAGGTGGATCACGCCGAGCAGGTTGACCTGGATTTGCGTTTCAATATCGCGCGCTGGGTCCAAGTTTTCCAGGAAATCCAGGCGCCCAAAACCGGCATTGTTGAAGAGGATATCGATCTGCCCCCAGCGCTCCAACGTGGTGCGCACCAGCCGCTCCAGGTCGGCGCGTTGGGCCACATCGGCGGGGACGACCAAGGCTTGGCCGCCGGCGGAACGGATCGCTTCTGCCAGCTGCTCCAGGCGCTCCACACGGCGGGCGCTGAGCACAACGCGTGCTCCCTCCTGCGCAAACAGACGGGCGGCATCCGCACCGAAGCCGGAGGAAGCGCCGCTGATCAAAACGACTTTCCCCTGCAACGATTGGGACTTCATGGGTTACTCCTCCTGTTCCTCTTGTTCCTGTTCCCGCAGGCGAGGCCGCGGCGGCGGTACGACGACCTGATCGGAGAGGGCAATCTTCAGGACCTCATCCATGTGACGCACTGGCACGATCTGCAAATCCGTGCGCACGGCCTTGGGAATATCCACCAGGTCTTTCAGGTTCTTGACGGGCAGGATGACGGTCTTCAAGCCGGCGCGATGGGCGGCCAGCACCTTTTCGCGCGTTCCGCCGATCGGTAATACGCGCCCGCGCAGGGTGATCTCGCCGGTCATGCCGATGGTGTGATAAACCGGCCGGCCGGTGAGGGCCGAGATCATGGCCGTGGCAATGGTGATGCCGGCTGAGGGGCCATCTTTGGGAATGGCGCCTTCCGGCAGGTGAATGTGAATATCCATGCGATCGAAGACTTCGTAATCAATGCCGAAGGTCGCCGCCCGCGATTTGACGTAGGTCAGCGCGGCCTGGCAGGATTCCTGCATCACTTCGCCGAGTTGACCGGTCATCTGCAGGTTGCCCTTGCCATCCAAGACAGCCACCTCGACCACCATCACTTCGCCGCCGTTTTCGGTCCAGGCCAGCGATTGCGCCACCCCCACCTCGTCACGACGCTCGACTTCTGGTGGGAAGTATTGCGGCGGGTCGAGGAATTTTTCGATCAGGTTAGGAGTGATACGCTCCGGGTAAGGCTTGCCTTCGGCCTTCAGCCGGGCGATCTTGCGGCAGATACGGCCGATCTCGCGCTCCAGGTTGCGCACGCCGGCCTCGTAGGTATATTCACGGATGATCCGCCTCAAGGCTTCCAGATCGAACTCGATCTTCAGGTCCTGGATACCGTTTTCCTCCATCTGGCGCGGGATGAGGTAGCGGCGGGCGATTTCGATCTTTTCCTCTTCAATATAGCCGGGGAACTCGATCACCTCGAGGCGATCGAGCAGGGCCGACGGAATGGTCGCCAGGGTGTTGGCGGTGGTGATGAACATGACCTTGGAGAGATCGAAGGGGATCTCCAGGTAGTGATCGCTGAAGGCGTGATTTTGCTCCGGATCGAGCACCTCAAGCAGGGCCGAGGCCGGGTCGCCGCGGAAATCACTGCCGAGCTTATCGATCTCATCGAGCATGAAGAGCGGGTTGGCCACGCCGGCTCGACGCATGGTCTGCAGAATGCGGCCGGGCAAGGCGCCGATGTAGGTGCGGCGATGACCGCGGATCTCCGCTTCATCGCGCACGCCGCCCAGCGAAACGCGCACAAAGACGCGCCCCAGCGCTTCGGCAATCGAGCGCCCGAAGGAGGTCTTCCCCGTCCCAGGCGGCCCGACAAAGCACAGGATGGGCTGGCGGTTCTTCTTCGGCTTGAGCGAGCGCACGGCAATATATTCCAGAATGCGCTCCTTGGCCTTGCGCAATCCGTAGTGATCGCGATCCAGAATCTTGGCCGCCCGTCGCACGTCCAGATTGTCCTCGGTGACCTTCGTCCAGGGCAGATCGAGGAGCCAATCAATGTAGGTGCGGATCATGCCGACTTCGGGCGACATCGGCGGCATTTGCTGCAGGCGCTCCACTTCGTGTAGGGCGACTTTCTTCGGCTCCGGCGGCAGCTGCGCGGCTTCGATGCGCTCCCGCAATTCGTTCAGTTCACGTGTCCAGAGATCGCCTTCGCCCAGTTCGTTTTGGATCTGGCGCATTTGCTCGCGCAGGTACATCTCCCGCTGGGCACGATCCACTTCGGATTGCACGCGGGTGTGAATCTCATCTTCGAGCTCGAGCACGTTGACCTCTTCCGCCAGGTGACGGTTGAGGCGCATGAGGCGCTCATTGGAATCGGGGATCAGGAGCATTTCGCGGCGGATCTCTTCATTGAAGGACATGGCGGTGGTGAGCATATCCGCCAGCCAGCCGGGCTCGGAGATGTTGATGGCAAAAGCATGCGCTTCTTCCGGAATGGAACGATCGAGTTGGACGCAGCGCTCGAAGAGGTCCAAGGCGGTGCGCATCAGCGCTTGGGTCTGCCGAGTCATGGGCACGGATTCGGAGATCACACGGGCGCGCACGCGCAGGTAGGGCTGAACCTGGAGCACGGATAGGATTTCCACCCTTCGGCGCGCCTGCGCCAGGGCAGAAAAATTGCCATCCGGCATCTCGACCAAGCGCCCGATGGCCGCTTCTACGCCGATCGGGAGAAGCTCCGTGACGTTCGCGGGCGATTCTGACTCGGATGTATCCTTGCGATAAAGCAGGATGACGGTTTGATTTCTGGATTGTGCCGCCTGGATGGCGCGGCGGGTGGTCTGATCCCAAATAAAGATCGGGGAGACCATGCGGGGGAAAATGATCTCCTGCCCTACAATCGCAATGGATTCGATCTCCCCTTCGACATTCGGTGTGTGACTCTCGATCTGGTAGAGCTCATCGGTTCTTTGAGAAAGAGCTGTGTTGAAAGTATCTTCATCCCAGGAATTAGCGGTCATGGTTTTCTCTCAAAAGAGTAGGATGGGTGTGATGAGATGCTATTCAGCGCGTCGTGGATCGTTACAAGCGAAGGTTACGCGTGAATACCACGAGGATGACTCTGCAATTTGGCACTCTTGGCCGGCGCTCAGTCACCGGCAAAGCGGATGAGAAGGACATCTCACGGTATTTTATCATGAAGCATCCCCCTCCCAAACATCATGGGCGCGCGGTGGCTCATTCCCAAGACCTACGCTCTGGCTTGTAAAGGCCGATTTCCGGCCAAGGCTGAAGTTTCCCCCAATCCTAGTAGTCGGATGGTCCGATAGTCCAATGGTGCGGTGGTCTTTCAATCCTCCAAACCGAAAGCACGAGCATTCAAACATCCCCCTAACCAACCATACAACTAACCACTATATCACTGACCAAATCCCTCACTCGGGATAGTAGGCCTTCAAACCTGACATACGCGC
>JBBIGZ010000136.1:0-5155 GCA_037447295.1 Chloroflexota bacterium
CGGGCCCGGCAGGCCGTAGGGGCGGCGCCTGGGCGGGGTGAGGGGGTTTGCGCCGCAGGGGGCGCCGGGCGGTGCGGACGGCGCAGGGGCCGCCGCTTGCCCAGCTCGGGCACGCTCGACCCCTTTTCCGGCGAACGGCTCTCGACACCGGGAATGGGCTGGCTCAGGTTGTTAAGGTACGGCTTGATTGTACGTGGTTCCCGCCGGACTGTAAAGCGGCACTCGTCACGCCGTTGACGGTGGCCTTCACCCGCCGACCGTCGCCGTCGTACACGAAGCTGGCCGTGGCCGCGCCGCTCACCTCCTTCAGCCGATTCTCAGCATCGTAGGCCAGGGTAATAGTCGTGCTCCACAGCGCGATCCATCGCGTGGCATTCTCGTTGGTATCATACCAGTAGCACTGTTTAGGAGGTGTGCCCACACCGGATTCTGCCGTTCACCTTACAGCTATGGTGTTGCAGTCGTTGATGGTCGCGCCGTTTCAAAAGCCTGCGGTAACGGCGGCTCACAGATCTCAGACCAGCCTGGATAATCGACATAATAGCTCTCTATAACCCCTGCAAACTCCACTACCAGCCGGTCCCCACTCGGGACGGAGCGGACATAGATCAGAGTGACTCTGTCACGGTTCTTGGGTCCGTATAGAAAGATGTCCTCGACCGTGCCAGAACGGAGATTGCATGTGGAGTGATACCAGGCATCCGAAAAGGCCAAGAGAGCCTGCTGGTGGTCGTCGCCTTTATGAACGCGAGCTAGGATGGCAGTAGTATCTACATACTCGTCATGAGATGCACAACCGGCGAGCAACAGAGCAGACACCAGCAACCAGACAAGGCCATAACCGAATCTGCCTATGTGGGCTGATAATCGAACAGGGTCGGATAGTTTTCTCATTGTGCCCTCACTGTCAACGGCATACGGCTCCAGGCATTCTGTAGCGCCCAAGGCGCGCGAGAAGGTAAGATGCCATTGCTCATGTAAGCACCCATAGCTACACCGATGTTTCCCAGCGCCACATCGGCTCGATGGTTGACGTCTGTGAAATAACGGCGCAAGTTCCATCCTGAATCTCGCAGCTCTCGCCCTTCATTGATGGCACGACCGATAGCTTCACCGCTGAAATAGCCGAGATTCAGACTCCATGCCCAGTGGTGGACGTTACCAGTAGGATCAGTGCCAAGCAGCTCGTCGGGCAGGCCGTTCCTGCCCACCCGCACCGAAGCACGTACCCAGCCCGTCGTAACAGCACGCCAGCCATTGGCCTCTTCGAAGCGGGTGAGGAGGCCTGCGAACAGTGAACCGATGTCGCGCACGAATGCTTCGGTCTCGGTGTCGGTGTACCACCCGGCCAACCGGGCAGTCGCAGACGGCATGCCTGCCCAGTCTCGCCCGCCGGGAATCGTGTTGGACATATCTGCTAGCGCCCCCGGTCGCAGCGCGCCATCTGAAGTGTAGAAGGCTGCCCAATCCCATTCCTCTGGGAAAGCGATGGAGAAAAGGCGAATCAACATGTCCTCGGTCGTCGGATCGCGGCCGTGTACGGCGCGGAATTCATCTCGCCAAGCCTGGTCCAGTGGGTCGTAGCCCGTCGGATCGACGAAACGTAGCGGGTTGTTGGTAACGTACGCGTACCGGTTGAGGCTCTGGGGGTTGCCCGGCTCCGGTACCAGGGGGTCCGGCTGGGTAAAGCGTCCCAGCACGGGGTCGTAGTAGCGGGCCCTGTAGTACAGCAGGCCCGTGCCGGGGTCAAACTCCTGGCCGGTGTAGGTGTATTTGACCGCCGCCGTGCCCGCACCCCACGCCGCCTGGGTGGAGCCCCACGCTCGGATGGATGCCTATGGTTCCATCGCCCGCACTCGGTCGGCAGCGCCGTAGGTGTGCCAGCTGATTTAGGTATTGTTGGGCGCGCCGGCGATGGTGCGGCTCTCCTGGGTCAGCTGCCCCCATTCGTCGTAGGTCCAGCTCATGTTGAGGTTGCCAATGGTATCACTAGAACCCTCGGCTGTGTGGTGTTAAGGTGCCGAATCTATCAGCATATGAATTTCACCCTGGCTTACCGCAGCCCCTTCAGGTGCTGCTCGAGATGGCTCCATTCCCCGCTCTGCAGTAGCATGTAGTGGATGGCCAGCCCATCTGCCCGTACTCGTTCCTCCCACAGTTTGTCCACTCGCGCAAAGGGGTACTCGACCTGTTTTACGCCACCTATGGTGAAGACCACAGTGGGATGCAAGGTACCGCCGCTGCTCTCCAGAACCACCCACTCGCCTTGGAGATGGCGACACAGCACCTCTCCATAATAGGCCGTTAGTTCCCTCATCAATTGGCGTCCCTCTTCCCCCCGTGTCCAAGGCTCAGGACGGCGATAGGATTTCTTGAGGATAAGATCATCCACCTGTTTCAGGCTCTCTGGAGAGTAATCCAGCTTTCCTCGCAAACGGCGGATCAATGCTTCCGCCAAAGCAGGTGCTTCCTGGATAAAGCGATGAGGGTCCGGGATGACTTCCGCCACCGGGTCATAGGCCACCACCTCGATCGGACGACCAAGGGAGGCTTGTTCAAAGGTGAACCGGGGCACCCGGCACAGTTTTTCAGGACGCGCTTTCTCGAAGAAGGCATCCCGTCCCAGATGGTCCATGATGGCCTCTTCGAGTGCTTGCACTTCCGGGTGGCCATAGTCCAAAGGACTGGGGGCCGTGAGGAGCAAAAAACCGCCGTCAGGGAGTTCTTCTTTATGATATGCCGGGACGGTGAGGAATTTCTCCCGACCGAAGAATTCCACATAGACTGGCCCGAAGAAGTTGGCCCAGTAGAGCCCAGGTAAGTACCAGCGGAGGTCTTGGCCGCTCGATCGCACCAACTTACCAGTGTATACTTGCGTCAATTTATCGAAGACGTTTTTCTTTTCAAAGTCACTCCAATGATAAATGCACCCATAAGCCATCTCACCCCAGAGATAAATTCTCTTAAATATCTGTATAATCCTAGCAACAGATGAATTTGCCCTAAAATATTTTTCATCGAATCCACCGGACAGAGCATTAAATAGATTATGTTCCTTATAATACCAGTCAATTATCCACCAAACGATGTTCTTTCTTTTCAGCATAATACCATGATTCTTGCTCCAAAACACCGCACAGCTTTGGATGTTGACTGGATCAAAAGCACTTTTCAGAGGTTCGGCTCTACCATATCTTTCTGGTACAAAAATGTCCCCACTAGAGACCAATATCTTAAGGAAATCTTCGGCCTTAGTCGTTGCACCCCAGTCTTTGGTCGACTGGAAAGAGAAATGCACGTAGCTCATCTTCCCTCCTTTGAGAATGTGGCTAGCTGACCCCATCCATCTTTTGCAACCTCACTGAAAAACCCGAATAACTTGACCACCGATCTTGGCCAGTTCATCGATCAACTCTTGTGACACATGGGTACCCTGTCGCACATAAATGTCAAGACGCACTCCCCACGTCTTGGCGAGCTGGATCAAATCCCTGATCTGGGGATCCAAATAGACTGCCTGTCTCCACTTGGCATCAGCAATGTACCCTTGCGCCAGATTGATAAAGTCGGGCCGGCGCGCCTGGCTCATCCCCTGAACAAAGATGTTCTGAAAGTTCCTAGCCACACCCAAGTGTTGGGACAGCAACTGTTCAGCTTGTTGCCAAGTGGTGGCATTGAGCAAAACGCGTTGCCCGGCCGGTGAGCTTGCCGCCGCCCCGGCAGTGGTAGCCGCTGTCCCTGCCGTGACGGCCGCCTCCGCTCCCAGCGCCCCAGCCACCCACTGGGCACCCGCGCCCAGCGTGCCACCGACTACCGCCCCACCCGCCGTCCACAGCGCCGCTTGCCACCAGTCAAAATTGTCTCGATGGGTGAGGGCGTAGGCCCCAAAGCCCACCACCCCGCCAACAACGCCGCCCACAATCCACCAGGCGATGTGGCCGGAACTGTCTATGTACGCCAGGGGGCTGTTGCGGGCATAAGTATATTAGGGCAGATGACTCGGTTGGTTCCCCCCACCCCAACCCTACCCCGCCAAGGGGGAGGGGGTGAATTCCCTCCCCCATCCAGGGGGAGGGGCAGGGAGGGGGTGACGGCTGACAGTTGCCCCAAAATTGAAATGCACCCAAGGGTCGTAGTAGCAGGGTGGTAGTCGTAGAGGGACAGGGCGGAGTCCTAGCACTGGCCAGTGTAGTTGTAGCTGATGGACGGCGTGTCAGAGGTGTACCGGGTTTTCTCCAGCCCTTCTTGCTGTATGGGTATAGATCCGCAGCACATCCTTAGCACGCCGTCGGAAGTCCCTTTACTCATACTCAAGGGAATCGCTTGATGAAATCTTTAAGTGCCTCCCTAACTTTCTGAACTTTAGTTTCGACCTCTGGGTCATCCTCATTGGGAATAAGACAGAGTATATTAGCTAGGGCATACTGCATCTCCTCAAAAGCTTGTTGTGCTAACTCCGCCGTTGCAAAGTATCGTGTATGAACCATCCAGCCATATATACCACAGGTTATCGCAAAAGGCGCAGTAGGAGTATCACGTTCAAGCGTAATACGTGCGCCATCGACGTGTTCTTCATCCCTTAGAATAAGGCCATTTTCAGAACCACGTTGGCCGAGACTACGTCCATCACCAAATGGATGCCAGAATGTATTAGTCACAGGGTGTGTCCTCATCTCGCACAAGACCTTACTTGAATGGTTCAGGTATAGCCGTTATAAGGCGCAAGATATCTGAGCCTTTATCAATCTGCCAGATGATAGTGATACGACCCAAAACGCCATTAGGGCCAGTTAATTCCACTACCTGCTCAAACTTTGTGCCATATTCCGTCACGATACCACCTGACAATTGTAATTGTTGACCAAGTGAGATGAGGGTTTGCTGAAGCGCCTCTTTGTTGGCTAGTGTGTAGCCTAGTTGAGCGAATCCTTTTGCCTTTCCAGGATCTTGACTTAGTATATACTCTAGCTTCGATCCTGCCACCACGACTTGAGAAATGATCTGTTGTCCGGCGGGTGAACTGGCTGCCGCCCCGGCGGTGGTGGCCGCTGTCCCTGCCGTGACGGCCGCCTCCGCTCCCAGCGCCCCAGCCACCCACTGGGCACCCGCGCCCAGCGTGCCACCGACTACCGCCCCACCCGCCGTCCACAGCGCC
>JBBIGZ010000137.1:0-5047 GCA_037447295.1 Chloroflexota bacterium
CGCCATGCGCCTGAGCGAAAAGGGCTATTCCGTGCTCGTGCTCGAAAAGGGGAAGCATTATCAGGACGCGGATTTTGCCCGTACCAACCTGCAGTTTTGGAAGTATCTCTGGTTGCCGGCGTTGCGCGCGTTCGGCATTTTGCAGATCAGCCTGTTCAAAGGAGCGATGGTGCTGCACGGGGTAGGCGTGGGCGGCGGTAGCCTAGGCTATGCTTGTGTGCTCGAGGTCCCTTCCGAGGCCACCTTCGCTACCCCGGCCTGGCAGCGGCCCCTGCCTTGGGGCGAAGTGCTCCGCCCCTATTACGAGATCGCCCGTCGCATGTTAGGCGTGGCACGTACGCCGCGCCTATGGCACGCCGATCGGCTGCTGCAGCAGATCGCCGAAGAACGCGGCCAGGGGGTCACCTTCCGCCCCACCGACGTGGGCATTTACTTTGGCACGCCTGGCCAAAGTGTGCCCGATCCCTATTTCGACGGTCAGGGGCCGGCGCGTAGCGGATGTATTTTCTGCGGCGGGTGCATGGTTGGCTGCCGTCATAACGCCAAGAACACGCTTCCCAAGAATTACCTGTACTTTGCCGAGAAAAACGGCGCCAAAATCCTGGCGGAAACGGAAGTGATAGACGTCCGTCCGTTGGCAGAGGAAAAAGAGGGGGCGCGTTACGAGGTGATCTTCCGTCGCTCCACGGCCTGGCTCCCCTTTGGCAAACGAGGTCGGGTGCGGGCGCGCAATGTCATCTTCGCGGCCGGAGTGCTCGGCACATTGCGGCTTTTGCTCACGTTGCGCGACGTGCGCAAATCGCTGCCCAATCTCTCGCCGCGGCTGGGCGAAAACGTGCGCACCAATAGCGAGGCTCTGCTGGGCGTTATGGCGCGCGACGATCGTATCAACTATGCCGAGGGCATCGCCATCTCCTCTATCTTCAACGCCGATGCAGTGACGCGCGTCGAGCCGGTGCGCTACCCCGAAGGTTCGGACTTGATGCGTATTCTGGCCACTCCGCTCATTTCGCAGAATTACTCCATTCCCATGCGCCTTCTGTTCTCGATCTGGTCTCTCTTACGGCATCCGATCGACACCCTGCGTAGCTACATTCTGCCCGGTTGGGCGCGGCGATCCACCATCCTACTCGTCATGCAACACGTGGATAACCGCATGTACCTGCGCTTGGGACGGAGCCTCTTCACGCTTTGGCGACGCGGCTTGGTTGCCGAGCCGGATCGGGAACGACCGGCGCCGGCGCGGGTGGAAATCGGACACGAGATCGCCCGCGATCTGGCACGGCGCGTCGGTGGCTTTGCTTCTGGCTCGGTGGGCGAAAACTTGCTCAACCTGCCCACCACTGCCCATATCCTGGGCGGCTGCCCGATTGGACGGAATGCCGAAGAAGGGGTGGTCAATGAGCAATTTCGCGTTCACAACTATCCCGGCCTCTACGTGGTAGACGGCTCGATCATGCCGGCCAACCCCGGCGTCAACCCATCTCTCACTATCACCGCTCTGGCCGAATATGCCATGAGCAAGATTCCCCCAAAAAGCCATGTTCACCTTCGAGAATAAAATTGCCCTGATCACTGGTTCCGGGCGCGGCATTGGCCGCGAGATTGCCTTGCATTTTGCCCGCCTAGGGGCCGATGTGGTGATCAACTTTTTCCGCAACCGTGCCCCGGCCGAGGCCACCGCCGAAGAAATTCGCCGCCTGGGGAGACGGGCGCTCCTGGTCAAAGCCGATGTTGGCGATCTGGATGAGTTGAACCGCCTCTTCGATGCCGTTGAGATCGAGTTCGGCGCGCTGGATATTTTTATTCACAATGCTGCTTCCGGCTACAACCGTCCGGCGCTGGAACAAAAGCCCAAAGGTTGGGACTGGACGATGAACATCAATGCGCGCTCGCTGCTTTTCGGCGCACAGCGCGCCGCTGCACTCATGGAACGCCGTGGCCGCGGCTACATCGTGAGCATCTCCAGCCCCGGAGCGCAGCGCGTGCTCCCCGATTACGTCGTAGTCGGCGCCAGCAAGGCCGCGCTCGAGGCCCTAACGCGTTACCTGGCGGTGGAATTGGCACCCAAGAACATTATCGTCAATGCCGTCGCTCCCGGCGTAGTGGAGACCGAAGCGCTGCAGCACTTCGCCAGCATGGGGAACAAGGAGCGCATCCTGGAAGAATTCCTGCGCCATGTGCCGGCCGGTCGGCTGGTGACGCCGCAAGATGTTGCCGGCGTGGTCGCCTTCCTCTGCACCCCGGCGGCGGAGATGATCCGCGGTCAGGTGATCGCCGTGGATGGCGGTTACATGCTGCCGGTCACGAAGCTGTTTTGAGCACGGCACGCGCCGGCGCGCCATCGGAGCCGATCAGCTTGAGCGGTAGGCAATAGAGTTCGTAGAAACCGCGCGGGACATCGCACAGGTTAACGCCCTCCAGAATCACCACACCGGCTTCGAGCAAAACGCGATGAGTGGGACGGGAATTGCCAAAAGGTGCTACCGAAAGGTAATCCACTCCCACCAGGCGCACGCCTTTTGCCACCAGCCACTCGGCGCCATCCTCGGTGATGGCGACGAAATCGCGCACGAACTGGCTTTCGCCGCGCGCCCAGAGCTTTGAATTGCGCGTTCCAAAGAGCACGCGTTGTGTGCCCGAAGGCCAGGGGGTGCGCTCCAGTACTTCGGCAGTGATCATTTCTATGTCATCCGGATATTGCACCACATAGCACAGGCCGATCAGCGCGTCCAGCGGCAGTTGCTCGACTGTTTGCCCGTTATCCAGAAAGTGATGCGGGGCATCCACGTGGGTGCCGATGTGAACGCCAGCGCTCAGATGGGAAACGTTGGCGTTCGCGCCTTGGGCAATCGCCGCCACTTGCTTGAGCTCGATCGGCGGATCGCCCGGCCAGACCGGTAAAGAGGGGGAAATGGGAAGGGAGATGTCGTAAAAGGGCATTAGGAACTCCTGATTTAGTCTAGTGTCGAATGGTCGCGTAGTCGGTTGGTCGGATGGTTTATGGGATAGGAGTCCAACCACTGATTTGAAAGTATTCAGCCAGAAAAGTATGGCGCTCTTCTTCTGTCATCGGGCGTGGGCGGGAGAGATCTTCGAGCACAGCGGTCAAAAGTTCGGTGCTGATGTGACGTCCCTCGTAGAAAACGTGTCGATCCAGGAATTCATTGCGCACGCCTTCGGGCAAGTCGCTGGTGCGCTCGTCTTGGTCGAAGAACAAGTTGCCCAAACCGTAATGCAGAAAAGCACCGTTATAGAATTCCATCTGCTGTGGGAAGTGGGCCTGACTGCCGCTGACGATAGTTGCTCCGGCCTCGGCTACCGTGTGAAAATCTCGGGTCATGCCGTAACATGGGAACGGTGCGTAACACTCTTGGTGCTGAAACGTCATGATCACCAGGAAGCCTTGTGCCCGCAGCCGGCGAATTCTTTCCGTCAGATCATCCCATAAACAAGGGGCGGCGCCCGGCATGGTCTCCGTGGCTTTGGCATAGCCCTCTTTGACGTTACAACCGATGAACGCCAGGCGGTTGCCATGATGCTCGATCAGCAGGGGTTGCCGGGCCTCGGCCAGGTCCTTCCCGCCACCGTAGTATACCAGACCCTTCTGTCGGTAGAGCGCCAGCGTCTCATCCATCGCTACCCGGCCGTAGTTATCGAAGTGATCACCGCTGAGTTCAATTACGTCCACGCCGAGATGGAGGAAAAGATCTATGTAACGCGGATCGCTGCAAAAGATGAGCGAAAGCTGATTCGGATTCGGGAAAGGACACCGACTGAAAAACGGTACCTCGTTGTTGATATGGGCAATATCGGCTTGGCGCAGCCAATCGCCGATCGCCTCGCCCGGGTAGAGCACCCCTTTCTGCTCCATGCGGTAGGCCGTCGCTCGCACCAGTGCTGTGACTCCGGTCAGGACTACCGTGGTGAGTTTTTCGGCTTGGCGGTTGGTCGGCGGCAGGGTGATCGTTGCGGCATCCACGCCCTGTATTGCAAAGCCGATTTGGAGTGGGTAACGCTCGGCATCGAAGTTCTTATGGATGGGAGAAATGCCATCCACGGCCAGCACTTTCCAGCGCGGCTCCAAGGCTTCAAAAGGCAGGATGACGAAGGCACCCTCTGCCCGGGCGCGATCCAGAAGCGCCTCTGCTGGGACCTCGAGCACGGCACCTTCACCCGGCTCACCCCAGCGAGAAGCAAAGGCCAAACGTGTGCTTCGCTCCATGAGCAGTGGCCGGTCGTTGAAACGTTCTTTCCCCTGCCAAGCCCGCTG
This sequence comes from Chloroflexota bacterium, assembly GCA_037447295.1. Lineage (GTDB taxonomy): Bacteria > Chloroflexota > Anaerolineae > Anaerolineales > Villigracilaceae > 630D-37. Next base: position 4,274 of record JBBIGZ010000137.1, read on the forward strand.
CAGCGCCTCGAAGGTCACGCCATCGCGCAAGGTCGGGAAGGGAGCGGCTAAGGCATACACCCAGCGCACGGTCGGGTGCGTTGGCTCAAGGTCCAAGAGGAGCGAGGCAGCGGCGCGCTCGGCAAAGGGCAGCTGCAAAGCCTCCAATTGCCGACGCAGCATCTGCGGCGCAGCATCTGTGATCCAAATTCCCACCGCTTTCGGCGTTGGGGAAGGTGAGGGGATCGGCTGGGAAGGGAAAACGAGCACTGGCGGTGCGGTTACCGTCGCTTGGGCTTGAAAAGCGGTCGGGGAAGGAAGCAGTACTGTCTGCTGTGTGCAGGCGACCAGTAGCAAGAGAAGAAGAGTCAGGAAACGGCGTGCCATTTTGCCAGTGAGAACCTATCCACAGTCTCCCAGTCCAGCGTCACTCCCAGACCGGGACCATCGGGTACGGTGATCGTGCTATCCGGGTTCAGGCTGAAGCGCTCATAGGTAATATCGCGGTCGTAGTAACGAGCTGAAGCGGAAATATCGCCGGGCAGGCGGAAATTGGGCAGCGAGGCCAGCGCCAGGTTGGAGGCACGGCCGACGCCTGTTTCCAGCATGCCGCCACACCAAACCGGCACTCCTTGCTCTTGGCAGAGATCGTGCACGGCGATGGCCTCCAGCAATCCGCCTAGGCGCGCCGCTTTGATGTTGATCACGCGGCAGGCCTCCACCTCTAGCGCAAAACGGGCATGGCGCGCTGAAAGGATGCTCTCATCCAGGCAGATCGGCGTGCGGAATTGCTGT
>JBBIGZ010000138.1:0-5010 GCA_037447295.1 Chloroflexota bacterium
CTAAAACAGTGAAAAGCCCTAAACCGAATAGGAAGATCGTCACGTTTATCACTTTTATCATCACATAAGTCAGACACACCATCAGACTCATCCGATGCACGCTCATCCACGGCTGAGAAAAGAATACGTCCCCCTGACTATACCTGAGCAGAGCCGAACATTGCCCAAACTGCTATAAAAATTCGCAATCGGGCATGCAAATACTCCCCTTTCTTCGGATAATGGGCACCAGGCCTTTGTAAAGCACGAAGGCCATTAAAAAGCGACCGGGAGCGAACTCCCGGCCACCTCCTTCTCTCACCTGCCCTCGCCGATCGCTATTTTTGCGTCAGATACCGATGGATCGCCCGTGCCGCTTTGCGTCCGGAGACCATCGCCGTGACTACCAGGTCCGGCCCCGTGACCGCATCCCCACCGGCAAAGACGCCCGGACGGGTCGTAGCACCGGTTTCACGATCCACTACCTTGATCAGCCCCCAGTTGTGTGTCTCCAAGCCTGGCGTTGTCTCACCGAGCAGAGGATCCGGCCAATAACCAAGCGCTAGGATGGCCGTATCGCAGGGAATGACAAAATTAGAGCCTTCCACCGGCACCGGCTTGCGCCGACCTTTGGCATCCGGCTCACCCAGGCGCATTTCAATGCATTCGACCGCCGCTAGCCGCCCATCCGCACCGGGGATAAAGCGCACCGGCTGTGTCAGGAAACGATATTTTGCGCCCTCCTGTTTGGCCAGCTCACGGTCTTTCCGCCCGCCGGGCATTTCCTTCTCCGTGCGGCGGTAGAGACACGTGACCTCCTCAGCCCCCATGCGCAGCGCCGTGCGCAGACAATCCGAGGCCGTATCGCCTCCGCCGATCACCACCACCCGCTTGCCCACCTGTGGGCGCTCGCGTTTTTCCGGCGGTAGCAGTTCCAAAGGAACATTGGCGCGCATCAGGAAATCCGTCGCCTGATAGACTCCGGGAAGATCGGTGCCCGGCGTATTTTCCATCGGCGCATCAATGCCGGTCCCTACACCGATGAAAACGGCCTCGAAGCCCTCGGCAAACAGATCGTCGATCGTCTTATCCTTGCCAATGCGCGTATTCGGCACGAACTTCACACCGGCACGCTCAAAATCCTGCCATTTACGGAAGACCACATCCTTGGGCAGCTTGAAATTCGGAATACCGTAAACGAGCAATCCGCCCGGCGCCAGCTTGGCATCGAAGATCGTCACCTCGTGACCAAGCTGCACCAGCTGCTCTGCGCAGGCCAAGCCAGAAGGTCCGACCCCGACGATCGCCACCTTATGTCCTGTTGGTTCGCCGCTCGGTATCTCGTAACCCACCGTTTCCCGCTCGTAGTCAACCACGAATGCTTCGAGTGCGCCGGTCAGCACCGGCTCATGGTGCTTATTCAACACACAAGAACCCTGACAAAGCTGCTCATGAGGACAAACGCGCCCGCAAATCTCCGGGAGGGAACTGGTTTGATGGTAAAGCTGCGCCGCCTCCAGGAAGCGCCCCTGCTCGATCAACCACATCGCCGACGGAATATCGTTGTGCGTAGGGCACGCCAACATACACGGCGCCGGATCGGGGCAGTGAATGCATCGGGCAGCCTCAGCCATTGCCCGTTCTGGAGTGAACGGAATGGCTACATCATCAAAATCACACACCCGCTCCTCCGGCGGACGCATCGGTACATCCCGGAAAGGAGAATACACGCGCTCTTTACGATCAATGGGTAAAAATTCTCCAGGAATCGCTTGCATGAAAGCCTCCAGGAAGATAATCAGCTCAAGATTGTGACCTTTTTCATCATACCCGAAAGACCACCATCTGCGTGCTTATCATTGTCACCAAAGAGGACGATGATCATCACATTTCCCCCACTTTTGGAATACAGGATGGACCGTGGACCGTGGAACGTGGAACGTAGACGGTAGACCGTAGACGGTGGACCGTGGACCGTACTTCCCCCACCACTCCCAACCACTCAGCCAAGCGACAACCCGACCAAGCGACTAAGCAACCATGCGACTACACATCCAAATTCAACCGTGCAAACAGCCGCTGGCGCGCCTCGGCCGGCACCCCTTCCTCACTTGCCTCCACCTGATACAGATAAATCATCTTCCGCATCGTATCCACCACCACGCGGCAATTCTGGCATTCTGCCATATGCCTTTCCAGCTCACGGCAAATCTGTTCCTCCAGCGTCCCATCAATATAATCACCCAAAGCCGCCAAAAGGTGACGGCAATCCTGATCAGCCATAGATCTGTTTCTCCCTCACACGTTCTTCATAGTACTCCGAAAGCATTTCCCGCAAGCGCAAACGGGCACGCAGCAATCGCGTCTTCACGTTCGTCTCACTTAGTCCCAGCGCCTCGGCCGTCTCCTGGATCGAAAGTCCTTCGATATCGCGCAAGATGAACACCAACCGCAATTTCTCCGGCAACTTCCGAATCGCCTGATCCAACACCCGCCGCGCCTCGGAAGAAAGCAACTCATCCTCCGGCAAACAACACCAATCGATCATCGCCTGCGGTGGCGAAAGCGGCTCCTCTTCATCTTCGTTCCCATCATCCAGCGCCAACCCAATTTCCGGGCGACGCTTGCGCAGGATCATCAACGCCTCGTTCACCGCAATGCGATAAATCCACGTCGAAAGCGAGGAGCGGCCCTCAAAAGAAGGCAAAGCTTCAAAAACCTTCAAAAACGTACTCTGGAGTACATCCTCCGCATCCTGCGGATTGCCCAATATCTTCAACCCCAAACGGTAAACAGGGGTTGAAAAGGCCTCTACCAGACGGGCCATCTCTTGCCGATCTCGGCGTTGCAACGCCTCCAGAGAAAACGTTTCCTTCTCACTCATTAGATGTAATCTTACCACATTGGTTACGTTTTATGGTAAAATGCAAAGCACGGAGCGTTGTACCCTTCGCTCCGAATTTTTCTGTCACGAAAGGGCTTGAGACGATGAAAGTACTTCTACTCAAAGACGTTTATAAACTCGGCCGGGCCGGCGAAGTCAAAAAAGTCGCCGATGGCTACGGCCGCAACTATCTCATTCCTCAAGGATTGGCCGTCCTGGCCACCCCCGGCGCGCTCAAACAGGCTGAACGCATCCGCGCCCAAGCCGAAATCCGTCGCGCCCGCCTCAACGAAGAGCTCAAAGAGCTTGCACAAGCCATCAGCGGCCTCACTCTTGTCTTCCAGGCACGCGCCGGTGAAGCCGGAAAACTCTACGGCTCGATCACCCCACAAGACATCGCCACCGCCATCCAGGAAAAAACGCGCTACGAAATCCGCCGTCAACAGATCGAAATGCAACCCATCCGCAAACTCGGCGAATACACCGTCCGCGTCCGCCTGACCATGGACCTGATCCCGGAAGTCAAAGTCATCGTCCTGCGCGAGGGTGAAAGCCTGCCCGAACCGATCCAAAACGAGAGCGAATAAACCGCTCCAAGCGGTTTCCTATGCCCACTGTTGGAAGTCAGCTTAGAGCCGCGCGCCAGGCACGCCACCTAACCCTCGAAGAAATCTCCAAAGCCATTCGCGTCCGTGTGCCCTACTTGGAGGCCCTGGAAGCAGATGACCTTTCCCGCCTGCCCTCCGCCGTCCATGCGCGCGGCTTTCTTCGTCTTTATGCCGATTACCTCGGCCTCGATCTGGCCGAGCTCATAGCGCGCGCCGATCAAACGGCAGCCGAAGAACAGACCCTGCAAGGGCCTCTGCCCTCCGCCCCGCCTGTTTCCCCTTCTTCATCTCCTTCCCCCTCTTCTTTTTGGGAAACTTGGAAAAAACGGCTCGAAGCCGCGCGCACGGGATGGGTAAACCTGCTCCCCCGGCTACGTGCACGGGGAAGGAGCGCCGCCAAGCGGATCGAAATGGACCTCAGCACATCCTCGCTTCCCGAAGCTTCTGCAGCGCCCGAAGCTACGGAGAGCCACACGCCTGCCCCAACCGAAGCACCCGTCGAAAGCAAGCCCCCGGAGCCCCCATCCCCGGCCTCCTTGCCCTTGCCGCCCGTCTCTCCGGCCCTGAATTCGGCCGGCCTCTTCCGGCTGCTCGGCAACGACCTCCGTCAACGGCGCGAAGCTCTGGGGTTGCGCTTGGAAAGCATCGCCCAAGAAATCAAAATTCAATCTCATATCTTAAGCGCCCTAGAAGCGGGAGACTTGGACTCTTTGCCGGCCCCCATCATCACCCGCAATCACCTTGCCCGATATGCTGAATTCCTCGCCCTGGATGTAGATGAAATCCTGCTCCGCTTTGCCGATGTGCTCCAAGCGCGCGTGCGCGAACGCGGCCTTCCACAAAGCGGAAAAGAGCGGCAACCGATCCTCCCACGCACCCTTTCCCTCGGCCTGCTCCTCAGCGGTGACCTGCTCTTCGGCATCCTGGTGCTGATCGCTTTGGCCACCTTTGCTCTCTGGTCGATCAACCTACTCACTGCGGCGCGCTCCCGCCCGGTGGTGCGCACCACCCCCATTCCTGAAGTCCTGGCCCAAAACCCGGCCATGGCCACCTTCACACCCACCCCCACCGAAACCTTGCCGCCGGGTGAATTCCCCACCCCTGCCTTACCGCTCACTCCCTTCGTCTTGCCCACCCAAAGCAACAACGTACAGATCGTAATTATCGCTCTGGAGCGCGTCTTCCTGCGGGTAACGGTGGATGGGAAAACGGTCCTAGAAGATCGCGTCCTGCCGGGGAGCACTTACACTTACGAAGCCGGCCAGCGCATTGAGCTGCTGACAGCCAACGCCGGCGGCATTCGTGTCTACTATAATGGCAACGATCTCGGCCTCTTGGGCAACTTCGGCGAAGCCATACTTCGCGTGTTCACAGCCCAGGGCGTCACCACCCCCACTGCCACCCTTTCCCCAACGCCCACCATCACCCCCACCCCTAGCATCACCCCCACCCCCGCCGCCACATCCACCCTTACTCCAACCCGCGCATCAACATCTACTCCGGGACGCTAAAGGAACGGATATGAAAGATCGGAAGAGC
>JBBIGZ010000139.1:0-4896 GCA_037447295.1 Chloroflexota bacterium
GTCGGTGCCTATGTAGAAGTCAAAGGCTATTCTGAAGCCGATGGCTCCTTCACCGCCACCAAGATCGAAGTAAAGAAAGGTCGTAGCACCACCAAATTCTATGGTTACATCGAATCCTTGCCGGATGGCACTCTGATCGGTGATTGGACGGTGAGCGGGCGCGTCGTACACGTCACAGCAAATACCCAGATCAAACAGAAGAAGGGCACCGTGCGGATAGGAGCCTATGTTGAAGTCAAAGGGTATGCCGAAGCCGATGGCTCCTTCACCGCCACCAGGATCGAAGTCAAGCGCTGACCCGCACGAGGACAAAAACGAAAGGGGCAACCTAGAGGGGTGCCCCTTTTTCATTTTCTAAGGGCCTGCTCAAAATGTTGCAAACGATACCGCCCCGGCCGGCCGATCACGGCAATCACATCGATCTGCCAGTCATCAATGGCATGTTCGGCGGCATAATGGGTCGCCGCGGCCAGCAGATGGGCCTCTTTGCGCGGCGTCACCGCTTCCTCCGGCCAGCCGAAAGCAGTGGATGTGCGTGTTTTCACCTCGACAAACACAACCAACGGCGGATCTCCCTCGCGCTGAACGATGAGGTCAATTTCGCCATAAGGGGTACGTACATTTTGCCCGAGAATCGAATATCCCCGGCCGGAAAGGTATTGCCGCGCAATCTCCTCTCCCCATTTTCCGATCGCTTGTCGGCGATTCATCGGCGCACTCGCTCAAACAAAGCCCTTAAGCGCACCCGCCAATCGGCCTGCCGCGGCCGAGAGGCAGTTACCAGCTGCTCATAATGGGATAGCATAATCTGGGAAGTACGTTGAATGCCAAACTTCTCGGCTTCCTGTCGCGCCCGAAGCCCCATTTCCCGCCGGCGCTTCCCATCCAGGCATATGCGTGTCAGGTAAGCAGTAAAAGCGGCGAGATCGTTAGAGGAGAGAAACCCTGTCTCCTCGTGGATCACCGTATCCCCGACTCCCGGTGAGCGAATGCCGACCACAGGCAAACCGGCACCCATCGCCTCGATCACCGAAAGGGGGTGCACCTCGGTCACCGAAGCCGTGACAAAGGCATCTCCCATCGCCAAGTATGCAGGCAGGCGCTCATAGGGCACCATCCCCGTCCAGCGCACTCGATCGCCGATCTGCAATTCGCCGATCAATTGGACGATCTCACCCTCCCATTGCTTCTGTCCACCGCCGATGAGCAAAAGATACACGTTCGGCAGCGCCTGAGCCACCCCGGCAAAAGCCCGCAGAAGAAACGGTAGGTTCTTTTCCGGCGCAATCCGCCCGGCATAGATCAAAAGCAAATCATCCTCGTCAAAACCGAATTCCGAGCGAGGAAGAGGTTGAGCCTCCCGGAAACGCTTTAATTCCACCCCGTTGGGCACGATTTCAATCGGGGCAGTCACGCCCAAATCACGCAGCACCTGGGCCACACCGGCGGAAGGCGAAATGACCTTATCTACTGCATCGCAAAAGGGCGGTAAATAGGCGCGCAAAAGCGATTCGCTCATTCCCTCCGGCAAAAACGGGATGTAGGTCTGAGCATAAAGGTCATAACGGGTATGGTTGGTAAAAACGATCGGGATGCGCAGCGGACGGCAATAGCGTAAAGCCAAGCGACCGCTGAGAAAGGGATGATGAACGTGGACAACGTCCATCGTCTGGAGCAGGCGGCGCGCCTTAGTCGTATAGCGCAGCGAAAGATAGTAGCCTGTATCCGCTAAAGGGACCCCCGGCGAACGGATCACTCGAGGCTCGTCATCCACGTAGTCGAGATCGCCAAAAGTGAAAACGTAAACCTCATGTCCGGCCGCTTCCAAGTAACGTTTGTTGAGCTCAATGTAGTTCGTGATGCCGCTGACATGTGGTTTATAAGCGTCCGCCATCATTCCAATGCGCATAGCACCTCATCCGAAGAGCAAACGGCGGAACTTTTCCTCATAGCGCGGTGCTTCTTCTGTGCTATCTTCGGCGCGACGCTTTTTCATCCGTTCGATAAACGCTTGCGGATCGCCAATCTGCGATTTGTGCTCCAGGAGTGCTTGTATCTTGATCGGCCAGGTATCGGTTACATCGAGCACCACATTCGACTGGGCCGGCAAAGAGATCCAGACTTCTCGCGGCGTATGCGGTTCCAGCCCTTCTTCCAAAAGTTCCGGAAAATAAAGCGCATTTCCGGCCGCCGGAAAGACCGCATCCAGCACAGCCTGGCCGGCCGCGCGATGATCGGGATGATTGAGACCGTGGGTAGTGCTGGGATAGAGATTCGATGGATCGCAGGTCACGAGAATATCAGGGCGAAAACGCCGGATCAGGCGGACAATGGTACGGCGCAAATGCAGATCCGGAACCAGATAACCGTCCTCGAGGTCCAGGAAATGGACCTCGAGCGCCCCGATCGCCCGCGCTGCGGCTCGTTGCTCCTCGTGGCGCAAAGCACAAAGCTCTTCCGCGGGGATATGTCGGTTATGTTCATTGCGCCCTTTGTCTCCACAGGTGAGTAAACAATAGCGAATGCGATGGTCGGCGCGTGCCCACCGCGCCAAAGTCGCGCCGCAGAAGAACTCCGGATCGTCCGGGTGCGCCAGGATCACCAGGATTTCCTGTGGAGTAGGCCAGGAATCAGGAAGATCGGGGGTCATTGTTCACCTTTGCCACAAGTACATCCGCCATTTGCCTGATTGCAAGGGGTTTCGGCCTTCCGGCGCAAGGCTTCCATCTCATCCCAGGGCTGTAATTCTAAGCGGTGAAAGGTGACCTTAGTCTTCTGTTCATCGTCGAGTTGCACCACCACCATTTCCGTAAGGGGATAGAGGTCTACCACTTTTCCTTCACCGCGCGGCGTAATCACCCGCTTGTTGCGCTTGGGAAGTTGCTGACGGGCCTCGACGTACTGCTGGTACTCATACAGCAGGCAGCAACGCAACCGGCCGCACATCCCGGTGATCTCCTCAGGCGTGAGCGAGATACCCTGCTCTTTTGCCATCTTGATAGAAACCGGGCTGAATTCGGTCAGGAAGCGGGTACAACAACGGGTTTCGATCCCACAAGCGCCCATCCCGCCGAAGATCTTGGCCACATCCCGCGGTCCCACCAGGCGCATCTCGATCACCGCCGAGGGGTAAAGGGCCTGCATATCCTGGCGGAGGGTCTTCAAATCCATCTTCTGCTCACCTTCCACCGAAAAGACAAAGGCCAAGCGCGAGCCATCGTAGTTGAATTCGGCGGCAATAAATTTGATATAGTTCAGACCTAATTCTTTTGCCCTTTCACGGCAGCGGTCGAGAGCCTCATCCTGACGAGTTTTCCAATATTCCCATAGCGTCATATCGGCTGCGGTAGCACGCCGTTCTACCGTCTTCCACCCTTCCTCCGGCGGTGGCGGAGGCTCATCAAACACTTTCACCACTTCTCCAATGTGCTGACCGCGCGAGGTATTCACCACCACATACTCGCCAACAGTAATATCCGGCAAGAGCGAGCAATCAAAATGATAAATTTTTCCACTTCTGCTAAAACGAATACCGACAATGCGTAGCGACATGACTTGATTATAGCCTCAGGGTTCAGGTTGAGCAATAGAAAATCCTCCGAAGAAATTTCGGAGGATGATCTCCCACAAGATGAGTCCAAAGGCACCTGGCACTATTCTTCTTCGACCAGGATAGGGGATTCCCTGCGCTGACGAAAGACAATCCGCCCACGGGTCAAATCATAGGGTGACATTTCGACCTGCACCCGATCGCCCAGCAAAATACGAATGTAATGTTTGCGCATTTTGCCGGAAAGGTAGGCCAGGATTTCGTGCCCATTATCTAGACGAACACGGAACTGGGCCGAAGGCAGGGCTTCGACGACCGTCCCCTCGACGCGAATTTTTTCTTCTTCCTTTGCCATTGGTGCCTCCTAAAACGCCGCTCGGGCGGCAGTTACTCCATTTCTTTCATCTGCCGCCGCTTCAAGCGACGGAGGGCCTTTTTCTCTTCCATGCGACGCTGCTCGCTTTTGGAGACGAACCAGCGCTTGCGCCGCACGATGCTCAAAACGCCGCTGCGCACGACCTTTTTGCGGAAGCGCTTGAGCAACTGTTCCTGGGATTCACCCGGACGCAACACGACAATCGCCAATGGACTCACCTCCTTTCGGAACAGGATAGAAAAACCTCGTCTGAGATAGCCTCAGCCGAGGTTGTCTTGGAGAGAAAGTATGGAGTGAGGACAACCACTGCAGCCCAGCCTGCCTCTCAAAGGCAGGAAAAGGCTATCTCAGTCTGAGATTATACTGCAAATACTGAAAAAAGAAAAGCCCCTTGGCGATGACCTACTCTCCCAGGGGGTCGCCCCCCAAGTACCATCGGCGCTGACGGGCTTAACTTCCGGGTTCGGGATGTGACCGGGTGTACCCCCGTCGCTCCAATCACCAAGGGACTATTTCACAAGACCATCACTGAATAGTAACCGATGTAGGGAGAAGAGTACCAAGTTCTCCGTACCACGCAAGGAAGCCCTCGACCATTAGTACGGCTTGGCTCAACGCATTACTGCGCTTACACCTGCCGCCTATCAAGCAGGTAGTCTACCTGCGGTCTTACTCCCTTCACGGGAATACAGGGACCTAATCTTGGGGCAAGTTTCCCACTTAGATGCTTTCAGCGGTTATCTCTGCCAGACATGGCTACCCAGCGGTGCCGCTGGCGCGACAACTGGCACACCAGAGGTCTGTCCACTCCGGTCCTCTCGTACTAGGAGCAGCTCCCCTCAAGTCCCTTACGCCCACAGCGGATAGAGACCGACCTGTCTCACGACGGTCTGAACCCAGCTCGCGTACCGCTTTAACGGGCGAACAGCCCGACCCTTGGGACCTTGTCCAGCCCCAGGATGCGATGAGC
>JBBIGZ010000140.1:0-4778 GCA_037447295.1 Chloroflexota bacterium
CAGTCAGCAGGAGGCAGTGAACAGTGAGCAGTCGGGCAGGGGTCAGGGAGCGGGACATGGGAACATCTCCGAAAAAGCAAATTTCAGATAGAGAGTGCATGATATAATTTTACTCGAGGTGTTTTATGGAAACCTTTAAAACGCTTGAAACGCTCAAGAAGGCTCTGGGTAAATCGGATGCAGAAGTATTGGCGCTGGCTTTTGAGAGCGGGATACGTCACCTGTGGCGCGATGTGTGGCTGGGGAAGTACCTGCGCGGCGAATTGACGCGTGAAGAAGCCGTTGAAGCGGTGGGGGCGGTTTGGGTGGAACTGGCCGAACGTCAGAAATCCGCTATGGAGGCCGACCTGGCATGGGCCTTGCAGCTGTAGCGGATGCCGGGCCGTTGATTCACCTGAGCGAAATTGGGGGACTGGATTTGCTCGCTCAATTTGAACCGCTCTACATTCCCGATACCGTTTGGGAAGAGGGCCGCAGGCATGCATAGGGATAGCATCCCTTGAGAGACATTTTATCCTTCAGACGGTGAGACGAGAAGCAGAAGAATCCTTCAGTCGTTCTCACTCTTTGGGTGGGTTGCAACGAGGGGAGCATGCAGGATTGTATCTTTGCTCCTCTTTGAAGATAGGGATTGTGTTGACCGATGACCTGGCAGCGCAACAAGCGGTGGAGCAATTGGGGATTCGCCCGGTTGGCTCCTTGGGGATTGTGGCGCGTGGATTCCGCCTGGGAATGGTGACAATGGAACAAGCGGAAGCGTTGTTGTGGGGATTGTATCGGGTGAGTAGTTTATTTGTCACTGCGGTGATCGTCGAGCTGGCATTGGAAAACTACGCAAAAGTCAACCTGGGTCTTTGTGAACAAGGTACAAGCGCCCAAACAAGAGCCTGCGCCAGCCAGTTTCGGATGTCCCAGAGCACAAATGGATTCCACGCACGCCTGCGATGGCCGCTGCACTTACAGATCATATTTGGACTCTTAATGAACTGCTTTTGACCATCCCTTTGAAGTGCTCACTGCCCTTAAGGAGGAGACCACCGAATGGGGAAAGTACCAAAATCTCCAGATCGGCACGTCCGCTCCCACGGTTCACCGTCCATCGTCCACCGTCTATCTCCCTTCATCCCCCTGGTCACCTCCATCGAAATCGGCTAAACTATGTGCGGTGCTATGGATGAGAAAAGTCTTCACACCCTAGAATACGAGAAAATTTTAGAGCGATTAGCTGGCTACTGCTCTTTTTCCGCCTCGGTGGCGCTGGCGCGGGCTTTGCGCCCGACCTCCGATCTGGAAGCAGCGCGGCGGCGATTGGCGCTGACCACCGAGGCCCGACGTCTGCTGGATGAGAGCGCTTTCAGCCTCGGAGCGGCGCATGATGTGCGGCCGGCCGTCGAGCGGGCGCGGCGTGGTGGCCTTTTGGACCCGGAAACGCTTTTGCAAATTCAAGCCACGCTGCTCACGGCGCAGCGCGCCCGGCGCTTTTTCCTGCGAGAAGGGCAAAAGCGAGAAGATTCCCCTTTGCCCTATCCACTGCTCGGCCAAATTGCCGCCGATCTGCCTTCCTTGCCGGAAGTGATTGATTCGATCGCCGCGGCGATCTCCGAACGCGGGGAGATCCTGGACCAGGCTTCCCCACGGCTGGCCACCATCCGTAGTGAAATGCGCCAGACGCAGGATCGCCTCCTGAACCGTCTGCAGAAGATGATCCACGATAGCAAGATCGCGCCGATGCTCCAGGAAGCGCTGATCACCCGACGGGAAGGGCGCTATGTGATCCCCTTGCGGGCCGAATTCAAGGGGCAGTTACAGGCCATCGTTCACGATCAATCGGCCTCCGGTGCGACGCTTTTCGTCGAGCCATTGACGATCGTGGAATGGAACAACCGCCTGCGTGAGCTCCAACGGGAGGAAGAACAGGAAATCCAGCGCATCCTGGGCCGGCTCTCCATGGTGGTGGCAGAACATGCCGAGGCCATTTTGCAGGGCGTAGAAGCGCTGGCGCACATTGACCTGGCGCTGGCCTGTGCCGCCTATGCCGAGGCCATCCGGGCAACGGAGCCAATCCTGCACCCGGCCGAGCCGTTCGTCTGTCGCCTGCATCAGGCGCGGCATCCGCTTCTGCCCCAGGAAAGCGCCGTGCCGATCGATTTGGTCCTGCCGGCGGAAGTTTTCGTCATGGTGATCACCGGGCCGAATACCGGCGGCAAAACAGTCACGCTGAAGACGGTGGGCTTGCTGGCGTTGATGGCGCAGAGCGGCCTTCATATTCCGGCGCAAAGTGGCTCGGAATTGAGCTGTTTTGAGAATGTGTTCGCCGATATTGGCGATGAGCAATCCATTGAGCAATCGCTGAGCACTTTCAGCGGTCACATGACCAACATCATCCGCATTCTGCAGCAAGCCGGTCCTCGGACGCTGGTGTTGCTCGATGAGCTAGGCGCCGGCACCGATCCGCAAGAGGGTTCGGCGTTGGCGAGAGCCATTTTGCTTTACTGGATCGAGCGCCGGGTGCCGACCATGGTGGCGACCCATTATCCGGAGCTCAAAGCCTTTGCGCATAACATGCCCGGCGTGATCAACGCTTCGTTGGAATTCGATCTGAAGACGCTGCGCCCGACGTATCATCTGATCCTCGGCCTGCCGGGGCGCTCCAACGCTTTGGCGATTGCGCAGCGCCTGGGATTGCCGGAGGAAATTTTGCAAACCGCGGCTGGTGCGCTGGATGCTTCGGCATTGCAAACCGACCGCCTGCTGGACGATCTGCGGCGGGAACGCAACCGGGCACACCGTGAGCGTGAACGCACCGAAAAGGCACGTCGCCAGGCCGAAGCCGCGGCACAAGCCCTGGAGCGACGCTTGGCCGAGATCGAGCAGGAACGTCGGCAGGTGCTGGAACAAGCTCGGACCGAGGCCGAAGCGCATTTGACGGCGCTGCGCGCCGAGGTCCAAGCCCTGAAGCGGGAGCTGCGGCGGGCACACCAGCCTTTGGAGGCGGCACAACGCTTGGAGGCGCAGGTAGCTTCGTTGGAGCAGCGGTTGCCTCCGCTCCCTTCTCCCCAAAAAGTAGAAATCCAGATCGGCGATACGGTGCGGGTGAAGCCGCTTGGGTTGGAGGGAACGGTGACGGCGCTGGACGAGGAAGAGGCCGAGGTGCAGGTCGGGAATTTGCGTTTTCGGGCGCGCTTGGAGGAGATGGAACGTTTGCGTGGCGCGCCAAGTCCTTCTCGACCGTTGCCGCCCCCTCCGACGAAGAGACAGGGTTTGCCCTTTAGCCCTTCGCCGGGAATGGAGCTGAACGTGATCGGGCGGACGGCCGAAGATGCGCTGCAGGAGGTGGAGCGCTATTTGGAGCAGGCCTACCTGGCCGGCCTGCCGTGGGTGCGCATTGTGCATGGGAAGGGGAGCGGGAAACTGCGCACGGTGATCCGCCAAGCGCTGCGCGGGCATGCCTATGTGCAGGATTTTGAGGAGGCCGGGGCAAATGAGGGCGGCGCGGGTGCAACGATCGTGCGGTTGCGGCGGGATTGAGAGGGGGTTGCAGGCGATGGGTGCTTTGAAGGCCGTAATTCTGCCGCTCGTCGGTCTGCACTTTCAGATCCAATCCGATGCTGTGTAGCCCAGGCTCTGCCAGGAGCGAGAGAATGGTCAAAGAGAATAAGCTCAACGATCTGGACCCCAAACGCTGGCTAAAATTTCAAAAATCCTGGTTCGTTCACAATCCGCCCCCGCGGCGTGCGGATGTGTTGGTTCACCCGGCCAAGTTTCCGGAAACTTTGGCACAGGAATTCATTGAGTTTTTTACCAAAAAGGGGCAACGGGTGCTCGATCCAATGGCCGGCACCGGTAGCGCGTTGATCGCCGCTTTGCGCGCCGGTCGCCATGCCTATGGGGTGGAGCTCAACCCGCGCTATGCCGAGATTGCCCGTCGGCTGGTGCAGGAGGAGATTCAGGCATTGGGGGAATCGGCAAGCGGGCTGGAAGCCAAAGTGATCGCCGGGGATGCTGCCCGTTTGACGGAATACGATCTCCCTCCGATTGACTATGTGATCACTTCGCCGCCTTATTGGGATATGCTCCATGCGCGCGGCGCCGAAACGCAACGGAAGCGCCGCTCATCTCCCGATCTGGACGTAGTCTATTCCGACGATCCGAACGATCTGGGCAATATTCACGATTATGAAATGTTTCTCGCTCGGTTGGTGGAAATCTATGCCGGGATGAAGCCTATCCTGCGCCCCGGCGCCTATCTTACGATTATTGTCAAGAACGTCAAAAAGAAAGGGCGCATGTATCCCTTGGCCTGGGATTTGGGGCGGGAGCTAGGAAAGATATACGTCTTGAAAGATGAGCGCATCTGGTGCCAGGATAATCAGCGTTTAGCGCCTTTTGGCCTGTATTCTGCCTGGGTAAGCAACACATTTCACCATTACTGTTTGCAATTCCGCAACGAGTGAGCTCTGAACCGTTTGAGGATTGTGAACAATGGCCCGTAGATCATTGACGCGATCACCTGGCTATTCTCTCCGGCCACTTGATTCCGTGACTTCGTGAGACCTCAGCTTCCGACCATGCCATCTCTCCTTCCCTCACCCTTAGCCTCGTGCCCTTCCCCATCCTCTGCAGCACCAACCACCCGACCCCTCGACCACTCGACTACTCGACCAATCGACTACCCATTATCGGAGGCTCCCATGTCCCGCTTACTGAACATCATCCTACTCCTCACTCTCCTCACCGCCTGCGCCACGCCGACCGTGGACCATGGGCCGTTGACCGTG
>JBBIGZ010000141.1:0-4714 GCA_037447295.1 Chloroflexota bacterium
CCGCCTAGGGCGCGTGGACCTGAGCATTATGCGCGAACCGGGCACCAACCTGCCCAAGGTCCCCGGCACTTCGCTCGCCGGAGCGCTGCGGCAATACGCTGCCATGCGCTACGAGAAGATGCGCTGCGCCGGCAAGGATGGGCATTGCGGCAACCCCAGGTGCCCGATTTGCTACACCTTTGGCACCGCGGCCGGCAGCGCCGGCAAGGTGAATATCTTCGATGCGCGCCTGCTGCTCTTTCCGGTGCACTCGCTGGCAGGTCCCCTTTGGGTCACCAGCCCGCAGACCCTGGCCGATTTCGGCGTGACGGGGCAGAGCGTGGCCCAGGATAAGGCAAAGTGGTCGAACGGGCTGACGGATCAGAACCGCCTCAACCTGGGCTGGCTGATGTTGGAACGCGATGGCGGCAACTGGTCACCGCCGCAAATTGACGGTGTGCCTGCAGAAGTTCAAAAGCGCATCGTGCTGGTTTCGGATGCGCTCTTCTCGCAGATCGTCAATAGCAACCTGGAGGTGCGCACCTCGGTGAGCATCAACCCGCAGACCGGCGCCGCCGAGGAAGGCGCGCTCTTCACCTACGAAGCCCTGCCGCGCGCCACCTACCTGTGGTGCGAGGTGGTGGAGGATGATTTCCAGAAAAAATTCCCCAAAGACGATGCCAAGGCGCAATCCCTCGGGCACACTCGACCTTTGGATGTTGTCAAAGACGCTTTCCGGTTGCTGGAATACCTGGGGATTGGCGGCATGGGCACGCGCGGCTTCGGACGGGTCAAGGTGCAGGAGGTAAAAAATGGAGGGCAATAACAAACTGACCAACCTGGATGCGCTGGCGGCGCGGAGGGCTCAGACTATCGTCCAAATGGCTGTGGAGGTCGAGAAAGTGGCGGCGAAGGATCTCGAGAACCTGGCCACCAAAACGCTCGGTGTGCTGCAGGAAAACGGGCCCTATGCGATGGCGCTCTTTTTGGCTTCGCGCAGCCGAGACGTGGATAAAAAGATAGCGGGTGTGATTCAAGAGAATCTGTTCAGCCAAGAGATGCTCACCGCACTCTTTGGGAACGGGATCTCATTGCCTGCTAGTAGCAGTGATGGACGCTTGAAATTCCTGGCGAACGAGGTGGCGAACGACCTGAACCGTCTGCTGCTGCTCAAGCAGGTCTGGGAGCAGACCCTGATCTACGTGCGCTATGGCGCTAAGGCGCGGGGTTAGTCGTGGGGTCGTATGGTTGAATGGTTGTGTAGTCACATGGTTGAGCAATCATCTTCGCAGTGAGGTGGAAGATGGCATGGAAGATGTATAAAGTCCAACTGCGCTTGCTGACGCCGCTGCATGTGGGCTGGCTGAAGCAGAGCAACCTGCAGCGCACGCGGCCCTACGTCACCGGCAAGGTGATCTGGGGCGCGCTCACGGCACGGCTGACGCGCGATCATCCTTCTCTGGGCAATTACCAACAGGTTGGTGAAAAAGTAAACGCGCAACTGGCCTTCTCCTACTTCTACCCGACGACCGGCGCGCAGGTGGATTGCTGGCCCTGGGACGCGCAGGCCGATGAATTCGCCTGGCGTTACCTGAACTCCTATGCCTCCACGGCGCTGAACTACGACGACAATCGCGCCGAAGAGGGCAGCCTGCACGAAACGGAGTACATTGCGCCCCAAACACGGGATGGCAAGCCGGTCTATCTGCTGGGCTATTTCTTTGAACAAGAGGGCTGTGCCTTGCCCTGGCGCGAGGCGCTGGATCACTTGCAGCTCGGTGGGGAGCGCGGTTACGGTTGGGGACGCGTGCGCCTGCGAGAACTGAGCGAGACGAACGAATTCTTCCCCGGCTGGCAGGTGAATTTAGCGGCAGAACGTCCACAGCTGCAAGCAGCCAATGGCAAGGCGGTTTTCTATGCCCATGTGCAGGTGGAGGAGGAGGTAGCCGGGCGCGGGGTGATTGAGCCTTTCTTGGGACGAGAGACGGATTCAGAAGAGCGGCACGGTCATCGCCTTTCCCCGGCCCTGATCTGCTGGGCGCCGGGCGGGGAAGCACAAGCAAGAGAGAATCTGAAGATTGGAGAGTTTGGAGTTTGGGTCAGAGCCGGGTAGTTGAGTGTTCGGTTGGTTGAGCGGTTGGGTGATGGTGCAAGCAGGAAGGATGGCGAGGATTGAAAGGTTTGAGGATGTGCGTGCCCGGCAAATGGCTCGGAAGTGGACCAATTTGCTTTATGACCTGACCGATCGCGGCGAGTTTGCGCCCGATTTCAAATTGCGGGTCAGATTCGGAAAGCGGCGGGTTCGATCCTGAATCGCTGAGGGTTTCGAAGATGGATCGGATGGCGAATTTATCCATTTTCTCAAATCTTCGTCCCCCACCCGCAAATCACCCTCTACGCTCGACGATCTGCCCTCCTCGACAAACCGACTAGCTACTATGGAAGACTACCTGCCGATCTCCATGCTCAATCAGCTCGAATATTGCGAGCGGCGCTTTTACCTGATGTATGTGCGGGGGGAAATGGAAATCAATGCGCATGTGCTCGAAGGAGCGCTACAGCATGAGCAGGTGCATATCTCCGGAACAGAGCGCGAGGGCGAAATCCTGCGCTATCACCGTGTCTATTTGTGGTCAGAGCAGCTGGGTGTGGCCGGTTTTGCCGATGTGGTGGAAGAGCAGATAGTGGGTGGACGGCAGGTTCTGATCCCGATCGAATACAAAAAAGGGCGTATGGGCCGCTGGTTGAACGATCATATTCAGCTCTGTGCTCAGGCGATGTGCCTGATGGAGCACACCCAGGCTGTGGTGACAAAGGGGTATGTGTTTTACTTCGGTTCAAGACGCCGTGAAGAGGTGATCTTCACGCCGGAACTGCTGGCACGCACCCAAGAAGCGGTGCGTAGGGCACACGCAATCGCTGTGGGACCTTTGCCACCGCCCTTGGAAAACGAGCGCAAGTGCCGCAATTGTTCGCTGGAGCCAATCTGTTTGCCACGCGAGGTACGCTTATTGAAAGGGAGTGCCAAATGACAACTGTCTATGTCATCGAGCCCTATTGCACGCTCAAGAAGGAGGGGGATGTGCTGGTGATCCAGGTGCCGGAACAGGAGGGAAAGCCCAAACGCAAGATGCAGGTACCTTTGATCCAGATCGAGCGCCTGGTGATCTGGGGGGATAGCACCCTTACGCCGCAAGCCTTGGCGGCTTTGCTTGAGCAGAAGGTGGAGATCGCTTGGATGGATAATCTTGGACGCTTTCGCGGTCGCCTGGTGCCGGCCGAAGGGAAGAATAGCCTGCTACGGCTGAACCAGTTCCGGGTCCATGAGGATGCGACGGCGCGGCTACGATTGGCACGTGCGTTTGTGCGGGGAAAATTGCAGAATATGCGCACGTTGCTGCTCAGGTCATTCCGTAAAAATGAAGATCAAGAGGTAAAAAAGGCGATTGATGAGCTCCAGAAGCTCCTGGAGCAAGTGGAGGGTTTGCCTGCACAAGATGCGCCACCACAGGATGCGGCTCGACCGCAGGTAGGTACGATTTGGGGGCGCTTGCAAGGCTTGGAGGGGATGGCTTCGGCGGAGTATTTTGGCGTTTTTGGGCAACTTTTGCGCTCAGATGGCGGGCTCTCTTTCGATAACCGCAATCGCAGGCCGCCGCGCGACCCGGTGAATGCGCTGCTTTCTTATGGGTATACGCTTTTGATGCACAGTTGTGCTGGGGTTTTGCAGGCTTGTGGGCTGGATCCGTATATCGGCTTTTTGCATGCTTCTCAATACGGTAAGCCGGCCTTGGCTTTGGACCTGATGGAAGAGTTTCGTCCGATTGTGGTGGATTCGGTGGTGCTGATGCTGGTGAACAATCGCATTTTGACCAGGGAAGATTTCATTGAGGAGTTCGGTGCAGTGCGCTTGCGAGAGGCGGGACGTAGGCGATTTTTGGAGAAGTTCGAGGAGCGTATGGAAACGGAGATCTATCATCCCATTTTCAAATATCGGGCTACTTACCGACGTTGCTTGGAGTTGCAAGCGCGGCTTTTGGCTAAGACGATTGAGCACGAAATTGAAGAGTACCCACCGTTTTGTGTACGCTAGGAGGTAAGATGGGTGAACAACGTCAATTTTATGTGGTGGCCTACGATATTCCTTCCGATAAGCGCCGTACGAAGGTGCATAAGGTGTTGAGCGGCTTCGGGGAGTGGACGCAATATAGTCTCTTTGAGTTGTTTTTGAGTGATAAGGAAAAGGTTTTGCTCGAGATGAAGTTGAAGAAGTTGCTCAATCCGAAGGAGGATAGTGTGCGTTTCTATCCCCTGTGTGCGGCTTGTTTGAAGCGGGTGGAGACGATCGGTTCCGAGCCGCCCCAGGAGCGCAAAGTGGTCGTGGTGTAAGGCTGCGAGCGGCGCAGTGGGGGCAAAAACCCTGGGAGCCTCTCGCAAATTTTGACCGCCATATGTGGATGTTTTGCGCCATTTACCCGCTTTTTCGCCATATCTGCTCTGGGACGATGGGCCGGAGACGCGCCGCTCGCAGGGTGGTAGATATAGACCAAGCCGAACTGCATTTTGAGCATTTACACAGAGCAAATGCATTGTGGGTGGGAGCAAAGTGCTCAGAACCTGGACAAAGTGGCATTTGTGTGGTAAAATTTGCGACGCGGTTTGAAGGCCTACTATCCCGAGTGAGGGATTGAAACGTAGTGCTCCTTAAGCGCCTTATTTAAGGCGTAGAGGTTTG
>JBBIGZ010000142.1:0-4571 GCA_037447295.1 Chloroflexota bacterium
ATAGTAAGACAGCGTATCTGACCAGGGATTTATCCAGTTGCACTGCCAGTACTCCGCTCCGTGAAAGCGTTCCAGATGGCCCAGGTCTTGTACCTGGCTTAGCGCATCGGTTTGACCCTCACAATGGATTTCCACATGGAGGGGCTGATCGCCTCTCACCGTGATCCTGACCTGCTCCTCAACGGTATAGACATCCCCGCTGTGCGGCAGAGAACCTTGTTGCGGCAGACGCACCCAGCCGGAATCCTGCAGATGGGCATAGCAAAAGAAGTTTTCAAAGTCGGCATTGGTTACGAATCCATCCATCTCGACAGTGAGATCCACGGTTTCCCCCGCTGGCCAGGGGCAGCCGCTGTTGTCCATTGCGCCGCGCTGTTGCGGGCAGGAATCCATTGGGTTGGGAATGCCATCTCCGTCATCGTCCACCTCATCTGCCTGACCATTGCCGTTCCAGTCCAGCGGACAACCTGGCGGGAACCCCAGGCCGAAACGATCCCGGCAGACATCAAATTGGTCCGGCATGTCGTCGCAATCGGCATCCCCGTGGCAGAGGTCCACCCGCCCTGATTGTTCGATATCGCCATAAGTGCAAAGGTCTGGGAAAAGGGTACAAATGATATTCGGCCGTTCCTCCCGAATCAGCAACCTTTCATCCGGGCAGCCGTCATTCCAAAGCGACCCTTCTCGTTCCGGGCAATTATCCTGGCCATCCGGGATGCCATCATCATCGGCATCTCCGCTACGTGGACAGCCCCAACGCAGGATTGATCCCCGCTGGTCATCACAATGATCTAAGAAATCTGGCACCCCATCCCGATCGGAGTCAAATATCCAGCCCTCAGGCAGGCAGCCGTTGAACTGCGGCCAGCCCGGCAGGTCCGGGCAGCCATCCTGTGCGTCCGGAACGCCATCACGGTCGCGATCATCCGTCACGGGGCAGCCGTTGTTCTGAGGCGAGCCGGCCTGATCGGGACAGGCATCCTGCCCATCGGCGATACCGTCGCCGTCGCGGTCATCTGCCTGCTGGAGAGGACACCCCCCGTTCTGCGGCGGCCCGGCCTGATCGGGACAAGCATCGGCGGCATCTACCAGCCCGTCGGCGTCACGGTCGGTCACCAGACCCTGCTGCGGGCAACCATTCCATTCGGGACCTCCGGCCTGGGAGGGGCAATGGTCATCCCAATCGGCCACCCCGTCGCCATCCTGATCCGGGAGGCTTTCGGGCGGGCAGCCACGCTCCTCGACTGCTCCCACAGCCTGGGGGCAGGCATCCTGCTCATCGGACAGACCGTCGTTATCGGCATCGTTAGGGATCGGACAACCTTGATTGGCCGGGGCAGGTTGATCGGGGCAGGCGTCCTGGGCATCGGGGATTCCATCGGCATCGCGGTCGGCAGAGGCCAGCACCGTGACCGAGAGGGTGACCATGTTCGTCGTCCCCTGTTCGTTGGCGGCCACAAAGGCCAGGGTATGCTGACCGGGCGTCTGCGGCGTCCAATCCCACGTGCCGATCAATTGAGCCTGGGGACCCATTTGCTCGCCTGCCAGCCGATCGTCCACGTAGAAGCGCAGCCAGCGGATCGGGCTGCGGCGTCCCTCGGCGCCGGCCTGGACGGGTACCGTCACGTGGGAGGTCAGGGAAGCGTTCGGCGCAGGTTGCAGCACGCGCAGGAGAGGCCGTTCGCTTCCTGTTGCGCTCGTTCGCCAGAGAAGAACGCCGGCGCAGATTCCCACGAGCAGGATCAACGCAAGGACACTTGCAGTGAGTAAACAACCTTTCTGAGAACGCATATCGGCCTCCTGGTTCAAGGAACCGGCATGGCGAAGTAGAACCAGACCGACCAGTTGCCGTTGTTGCCGGCGCCATCCACGGCGCGCACACGCCAGCGGTAATCGGTGTAATCACAAAACAGGGTATTGTTCGGCACGGCGTACTCTGTGGCGGTCGTGTTCCAGGTGCCGATGGTAGACCAACTCCCGGCGGTATTGCGTTTGTCGAGGCGCACCTGGTAGGTGACGCCGCTGGGATCGGAGACCGGATACCAGCGCAACGTGACCGGACAGTACTGGGTGGGAGGGTTGTTCGCGTTGCTGCTGCCGGGGCTGAGCGGTGCAGGCACCGGCGGAGGGGTGGTGTCCTGCGGCGGGGTCTGGGTGGGCGGCGGGGGAGGATTCGTCGGGGCCGGAATGACGCAAGAACCGCTGACGTTGACCGTCAGGGAGCGTTCCTGCTTGGCGTCGGCGAATCCAGCCGCCAGCGTGTAAGTCGCTGTGTTGCAGGGGCAGACGCGCTTCTGACCGCTGGCAGCGACCTGTTGTCCATCCAGGTAGACTCGCAAGGCATTCGTTTCCCAATGCAGGAAGGTGCAGGAGCCAGCCTGCAGGCTGGTAGTATCCGCCCAAAAGTTCAGCACAGGGCTCACCGTTGTCGGTGGCGGCGCGGTGGCGGTTGTACACGTTCCCTGCACCTCAATGGTGACGCTTTGCGCATACTTATCGCCTGCCAGAACGATCAGGTCATAGCGGGTCGTGGAACACGGGCAGACTTGGGCTTCACCTTGAGGCGGCACCTGCTGACCGTTGAGGTCTATGCTTTGGGGTTGAGGGACGGAGACGTTCCAGTGGAGGAGGGTACATGCGCCGGCGTTCAGGGAAGTGGCATCCGCGCGCAATTCCACCAGCGAGAGCGAGAAGGGTGTCGCTGCGCCGGGGGTTGGCGTTCCCATCAACAAAGGAGCCGGCGTAGGCACTCCCAAAACACGCACACGCACTTTTTCCGAATCGAACGTGTCGCCTGCGGCGGTTGTCAGTCGCACGAACAGGTCGTAGTCTCCCGCCGCGACGGGTGTCCACTGCCCATCCCCCACCCAGAGGGGCGGGTCTCCTTCCTGAGGCGAGATCGTCAGGCTGGCCACGGCTACATTGTTGACCACAATGGTCATGCTCTGGGGCGGATCGGGAACGTCGCTATGGGCGTGCACGTACAAGGAACTGTTCACCGGGATCGTGACATCACCTTGCGGTGCATCGAGGCTCACCATCAAGCCGTAATACGTGCTGTCAAACGCGCATCCCTGTGCCGGCAAAAGTAGGAGCAGGACAAACGCGCACACGAAAAAAAGTTTTATCTTTTGCCACATAGGCGCCTCCAAAAACTTTGCTCGCACTTTCACAATAAGAAATTTCGTGCGGGGAGGCAAGAGTAAAAATTACCTGATGGGGAGAGAAAAAAGTACCGCCGAGGTTTGGTTAGCGTTACCGGGTAGAGCCTGGCGGTGCGGGTCGGCCCTGCCAGAAGCCTGGCTATCCATTTTGGTGGGAGATCAATCTCTCGCCTCAGTGCAGGGAGTCGGCTAGAAGCCGACTGCGAATCGGCTTCACAGACTGGAAGCACACGTCACAGGCTGAAGCCTGTGCTACTCTTCCCCCCTTCCCCGGCAAGGCCAGGCCTTGAATGCGCCTGGCAAAACCTGGCACACGTCATGGCTGAAGCCTGTGCTATTCTTCCCCTTTCTCCAGCGAGGCCCAGCCCTTCTTCAGCGCCAGCAGGGCGGCTTGGGTGCGGCTGTTGACGTGTAACTTGCGGTAAATCTCGCTCAGGCGGTTGGCGACGGTGCGCTCGGAAAGGTGTAGCGTGCGCGCCACGCTCTTGTTATCGGCCCCCATGGCCACCAAGCCGCAGCACCTCCATCTCGCCCTCGGTGAGTTCCTCCAGTCCCTGCTGACGCGCCTCCAGGCGGCTCAGGCGGCGGAATTCGTCCAATAAACGCGAGGCCAGCCCGGGGTCCACCAGCGCCTCGCCGCGCGCTACGGCGCGGATAGCGGCCAACAGTTCCTGCTCATCGGCATCCTTGAGCAGATAGCCCTGGGCGCCGGCGCGGATAGCGTCGAAGACGTAGCGTTCCTCTCGGTACATGGTCAGGACGATGACGCGCGTCTCCGGGCAGGATTCGACGATCTGGCGCGTGGCCTCCACTCCGTCCAGGCGCGGCATCTGGATGTCCATCAGGGCTACATCGGGGCGCAACTGGCGCGCCAGGCGCACTGCCTGCTCGCCATCTTCGGCCTCGCCGACGACGCGCAGATCGCCGGCTGCCTCGCACAGGTGCCGCAGCCCCTGGCGGAAGAGGCGGTGGTCATCGGCGAGGAGGAGGCGAATCGTCGTCATAAGCGCCCCTGTTTCAGGACACGGATTTTTAGATCGAGTCCGTGTTCGTCTGTGTTTGTCCGTGTCCTGATTGCGCGAAAGGTTTGGAAACGGAGGAACACGGAAGCTCTCATCTGTGTTCCTCGGCAAACAGATCGAAATCAGCAAGTCGCCGAATCTGCTCGCGTGTGAGCATCACCCCACTCCTTCGGGCCAGAGTTCGGTTTCGGGGAGGTTGACGATCACCTGCCAGCGGTGATTGTACCGACCGCGGCGCGGCCGGCTGGGGTCCAGACTGACCGGCGTCGCGGAGCGGATCAAGCCCTCGACGGGGCGACCGAGCCTTTCCAGCAGATAGCCCAGCCGCGAACCAAGCGTCTTCTCCCCCAGGCGGTTGGCATATTCGACCAGGGTTGGCAGGTCC
>JBBIGZ010000143.1:0-4554 GCA_037447295.1 Chloroflexota bacterium
TGACCTGCTCGAACGTCAATTTGGTCGCCGCGGCGCGCGCTGAAAGAGATCAGATGGCGGAACGCCTCTCCGTTCACCGTCCACGGTCCAC
The DNA here is from genome assembly GCA_037447295.1 of Chloroflexota bacterium. Taxonomy (GTDB): domain Bacteria; phylum Chloroflexota; class Anaerolineae; order Anaerolineales; family Villigracilaceae; genus 630D-37. The sequence goes on from JBBIGZ010000143.1 coordinate 92, forward strand.
AGTCCAAAAAGCACCTGGATCAATTCTATAAAAATCGACCATTTTTAGCACCAGAGCCATGCGCGCTATAATATTCCCATGCGCGGCTTAATCATCTACAATCCGGCAGCAGGACGGTTTCCGGTTCGCCCCTTTATTCCGGCATTGGTGCGCCAACTGCAGCGCAAAAACTGGCAGATCGCGGTTGCCGAAACGCTGAGTGGCCGTCATGCCACTCAAATCGCTTATCAGGCCGCTCTGGAGCAATACGATGCGGTATTTGCCATTGGCGGTGATGGCACGGTAGGATTGGTAGCCGCCGGACTCAAAGGCAGCCAGACCGCGCTGATGGTGCTCCCGGCCGGAACGAGCAACGTTTGGGCGCGCGAAATGGGTTTGCGCCCTTTCACTTGGTTCTCCTGGTATGCCCTGCAGCAGAATCTGGAAATCCTGCTCCGTTCCCCCCGTCGGGTCGTGGACCTCGGCCTTTGCAACGAATTGCCGTTTCTGCTTTGGGCCGGCCTCGGCCTGGATGCGCTGACCGTGCACAAACTCGAACCGCGCCGCCGCTTTTACAAGTACATCTCCGTCCCTCACTACGCCGCCACGGCGATCTGGAATGCCGGGATTTGGCATGGACTTAATTTGCGGGTGTGGCATGAAGGCCACGAGATCGAGGGGCATTATTTGCTGGCAGTGGCAACGAACATCCGCCGTTATATCGGTGGCTTGGCCACGCTTTCGCCACAGGCTTTCATGGACGATGGAATGATGGACCTTTGGCTTTTTGGAGGCAATAGCTTGACCGACGCCTTTCGGCACTTCTTCGCCCTACTGGCCGGAAATCATCAGCATTCGGCCAATGTGCTCCGCATTCCTTTCCAGCGCATTACCGTGACTTCCGAGACCCCTCTCCCACTGCAACTCGATGGAGAGCCGGCCTTGGGCGGACGAGAAGTCACGCTGGAGGTGCTCCCACAGGCCCTATGGGTTTATCTGCCGCCTCAAGGTCAGGCGCTGGTGCGTTCTTAGCGCTCCTTTCGCGCGCCGTTCCCGCAGACCGGAGCCTATCCATGTTTACAAACCTGCCTCCATATTCTGGCCATATCAGTCCTCTTCGGAAATCCCTTCACCGCCGAGCGCCGATCCCTTCTGGCTTCTTCGTTGACCGTTTGCTCTCCCACCCCATCCACGGTCCACCGTCCACGGTCCACGGTCTAGCCCACCGTCCACCGCCTAGCCCACGGTCCACCGTCCATATACGCAGGGAGTTCGTATGAAACAACTCGCATCGGGCTTGCGTTTCCGCATCCTCTTGCTTCTGTTAGTGGTCACATTGCCTCTGGTAGGGATGTCACTTTCCACCTCGTGGCATTCTTTCGAGGCCCAGCAACGTTTGGTGGAAGAGCTGCTGCGCACCCAATTGACCGCCATCTCCACTCGCCAAGAAACTTTGCTGGATGAGACCCAACGCTATCTGGCTCATCTGGCATCCCTGGAAACCGTCCAAACCTTTGGCGCCGGGTGCGATGTGTTGTTGCAGCGTTATCTAACGCTGCAGCCAGCTTATCACAACATAGGAGTGGTAGATGTTCAGGGGAACGTCCGTTGTTCGGCACAGCCTACGAAGCATCCCACCAACGTTGCCAATACCTCCTGGTTTGCCCGTGCCCGCCATGCGGAAGGCCTGGTGGCCGGCGATTTTCAAATCGGGCGCCTCACCAGCAAACCCACCCTCATTCTGGCCTACCCGATCGTCGTCGGCGCGGAAAAGCGCGGTTTCGTCACCGCCAGCTTGAACCTGGACTGGCTGCAAAACCTGGCACAGCGCTTATCTCTCTCCGAAGGGGATGTATACATCGTTCTGGATACGGCAGGAACCGTATTGGTTAGATGGCCCGAGGCAGACAATTGGATTGGGCGCTCGGTCGCAGAGGAACCCCTCGTGGCCCACGTGCTTGGTCACCGCTCGCCTGGGCAATTGGAAGCACAAGGGTTAGATGGAGTCCGGCGGATCTACACCTTTGCTCCCTGGAATATTGGCTCGACAACGGTCGGCTACATTATCCTAGGCTTTGAGCGAGAACGCATCTACGGAGCCGCCGAACGCCAATTTCGCTTTACCCTGCTCCTGAGCGCAGGGGTGCTCCTGCTCGGTTTCCTGCTAGCCTGGCCTCTCGGTTACTTTCTCTTTCTCAGGCATATAGATGATCTCAGAGAGACCCTCCATCGCTTGGCAGAAGGCGACCTACAGGCCCGCACGCGCCTGCCCTATGGCATCAGCGAGCTGAGTGCCTTAGCACGTGACTTTGATAGCATGGCCGAACGCTTGGAAGAAACCCTCTTCACCTTGAACCTGCTCTTATCGAATACCCCTATCGTGCTCTTTGCCTTGGATCGGGAAGGGCGCTTTACCCTTTCGCAGGGGAAGGCACTGCAATCTCTCGGCTTGCAGCCAAATGAAGTGATCGGACGTTCGGCCTTGGAACTCTATGCCGCCTATCCGGAAATCGTTGAAAACCTACAAAAGGCCCTGGCCGGCGAGGCGCGCATCTATGTTGCCCGTCTGAACGGCCTCTCTTTCTTGACCCATTGCTTCCCCTCGTCAAAGGGTGGCGTGATAGGGATCGCCATAGATATTAGCGAACTGGAGCGCGCTCGTACCCAATTGGAACTGGAGGCCATTGCCCTCCAAGAGGCATCAGATGCTATTGTCATTACCGACCGCCAGGGAACCATTCTCTGGGTCAATCGGGCTTTCACCAAGATGAGCGGCTATTCTGCCCAGGAAGCCCTTGGTCAGAACATGCGTCTGGTGAAATCCGGGTTGCATGATGTGGACTTCTACCGCCGCCTTTGGGAAACCATCCTAAGCGGACAAATTTGGGAAGCGGATGTGATCAACCGTCGGAAAGATGGGACACTCTACGAAGTAAACCTGGTGATCACCCCGGTATGCATTGGTGGAAAAGAGATCACCCACTTTGTTTCCATACAACGAGAGATCAGTGAGCGCCGTCGTGCCGAACGCTTGACACAAGCCGAGGCCATGCTCACCGAAACGATCAGCGAAATGCCGACACTTCCGTCCCTTCTCGATCACATCCTAAAAGCCGCCATGCACCTGACGCCGGCGGCCGAAAAGGGCTCGATCCTGCTCTTGGGAGCCGATAGGCGCTTGCACATTCGCGCCGTGCACGGCTATCACGATCCGGCCGCTTTAACTTCCTCATTTCCCCTCACTTCGGGCTATTCGGCCAAGGCTTTCCGTGAGCGTCGGCCGCTGCTCATTGCGGATGTCCGGGGTGATGAAACCGTACGCTATGAGGGGCCGATCACCGAACTGGCCGAGATTCAAAGTGCCATCGTTGCTCCGCTAATCGCCCACGATCGGGTGCTTGGCACCATTTCCCTCGATAACATCAGCCGCAAAAATGCTTTCAGCGAAGCCGAGTTACAGGTATTGAATCGCTTTGCTGCTCGTGCCGCTTTACTGCTCGAAAACATGCGCCTGATCGAGCAAACGCGCCGGCGTCTGCAACGCATTGAAGCGCTACGTCACATCGATCGCGCCATTGCGGGAACGTTTGATGAGAAAATCTTGAGCAAAACCGTCGTTCGCGAAGTAATCCAGCAACTCGGCGTACATGCAGCCGGAATCTGGTTATACCAGCCTGATCTTCATGAATTGCACTTTTCCTACGGCGATGGTTTCCAATCCCTGACCGTTTCGCAAAGGGTTATCCGCCTGGGACGAGACCTTTTAGGCGAAGCTTTGCTCAAGCAACAAACTATCTCTATTCAAGAAGCCGATTCGGCACAACAGGCCATCCTGCAGCGCCTGTTTCCAGGCGATGCGTTCCAGGCTGCCTGCATTGTGCCGATGATCGCCCAGATCGAGCGGATCGGCGTGCTGGCCGCCTTCCATCGCTATCCTCAACCATTTCTGGCAGGAGATATGGAAGAGGAGGAGTGGGTTGCTTTTCTCGAAACCCTGGCCGGACAGGCCTCCATTGCCATTCAGAACGTGCGCCTCTTCCTGGAAACGCAACGCATGGCTACAGATGTGGCCCTCGCCTATGATGCCACCATTGAAGGTTGGTCGAGAGCATTGGAGTTTCGCGATTATGAGACCCATGGGCATACACAGCGCGTCATGCGCTTGACCCTACGTCTGGCCGAAGAGTTAGGTGTGCCCACCGAGCAATGGCCACATATCCGTCGTGGAGTATTGCTCCACGATATGGGTAAGCTTGCCATCCCGGATGATATTCTGCGAAAGCCCGGCCCTCTCACGCCTCAGGAATGGGAGATCATGCGTCGCCATCCGCAAATTGCCTATGAAATGTTACAGGATATTGACTTCCTCAAGCCGGCTCTGGAAATTCCTTATTGTCATCACGAAAAGTGGGATGGAAGCGGTTACCCACGCGGCTTGAAAGGAGAACAAATTCCGCTGACGGCGCGCATTTTCGCCGTAGTAG
>JBBIGZ010000144.1:0-4397 GCA_037447295.1 Chloroflexota bacterium
TTTGGCGTTACCAATCCTACCACCATCCCCGGAAGGATCCAAAGATTTGGCTGAGCCAGGGAATCTTGTGTCAGATGGTACAGGGCAATGGCGATAAGGAAGAAGATGGCAGCGCGCATCACAGCACGACCAAACGCCGAACGCTGTGCCAGGGAAAGCGCGTCCGCCAAAAGGTGAAACCAGAAGATGAGAAACAGGAAGAACCCCAAAAGGCCGCTTTCGGCCAGCAATCGGACATACAGGTTTTTGGGGTTCGGGAAAAGTATGCTCTGAGGGGTGAGATGCCATGAAATCTCCGGCACAAAGGTGAGCACCCATTCCGGCAACGCAGGGTACATGTAAAAACCGGCCGCCCCGGCACCTACCCCCAGAATCGGCGAACGTTCCCAGGCAGCCAGAGCACTGAGAGCATAGGCGGCACGCGGGCCGGCATAGATCTTCACGAGGTAATCGCTGAGATTTTTTGCCCTCACATTCCACAGCGCGGCAAAATAAGGATGACGGGCGAGGAAGAAACCGCTGCCGGTCAGCGCTGCGCCGACCCAAACGAGCAAGAGGAGTCGCATACCAAGCGCCATCTTCCTGGCACGGAAACCATACCAGAACCAGTGCCAACCTTTGGCAAGAGCTTCCCGAGCAACTAGGAACGTGGCGAGGAAAAAGGTGACTACGGTGATCAAAATGCCACTGCGGGAATAGGAGGCAAGGAGCACGATGAGGCTACAAACGCCGAGAAGGAAATCCCATTTGCGCCGGCCGGTGGGCGAAAAACGCTCAAAAAGGGCGGCAAAGAACCAGGGTAGGTAAATGCTGAACATTTGCGCGCCTAACCAGGAAGGCTCCATCGTCAGCCCGGAAACACGGCCGCTTTTCAGTGGGGCACGCATAGAAAAAGAAAATTGCCACTCGCGAATCGTAGGAATGGAAATCAAAGGAGTATAAAACGCCACCATCTGCACGGCGCTCCAGAGCAAATTGGCCACCAGCCCCACCATCAGCCAGCGCAAGCTAAAGCGCAGGCTCTCCTCATCCTGATTCATCCATATGGAAGCCAGGAAAAAGGCCAGCCCCAAGCCAAACGTCACCCAAGCGCGCAACGCGCGCCCAAAATATTCCTGGCCACGCAACGGCAGCGGATCGAGCCAAGCGCCAAAGGCCGTTGAGAGGCCCCAAACGCAGAGAAAAAGCACCAACGGCCAGAGAGCATCGCGCCAGGGAACAGGTTCTCGCTCCCACTTCCAGCGCCAGAACAACACCATCAAAAGAAGCGCAAGCGGATAAGCGGCCAAAGGGCGAACGTAAGTCGTCGCGCCAAGAAAGGGAAAATAGCGAAAGTTGGTCACCGGCAGAGTGACCAGCACGGCCGCCCAGAGTAGGCGAGAAAGGCGAACGGAGAGGGACATGCGGTTCATTGGCGATAAGCAGAAGGATGCCACGGAGCGACAAAAGAAACGGCCAGCGCGGCAAGAAGGGTAAGGCCCAGACCGCCGCTGAACAGGCAAACGGCCAAAGACGGGCGGCGTTCCAAAGGCAAGCCTTCCCGCTGTGTGACCTGTACCTGAATCCAGGTGTTCAGCCCTTTATCTTGTGCCAGCGCCTGGGTCACCGCATTGGCAAAGGCCTCGGCCCAAGTGACAGCCAGAAGCGTAGCGCGCTGCGGCTGCGGATCATAGGCATAGAAATGCCAGCCGCCTTCGCCCGGCTGTCCTAGCTGCAATTTGCCGCGACGCAGATCGGCCACGGTCACGCCATCGGCGCGCTCGGCCACTTGTTGAAGAACTTCATCCGACCAAGCGATCTCTTCCAATTTGCGCGTTTCGCGTTCCAGGTAATAGAATTGCTCGCGGTCGGTATCGGTCGGCCAGGCTTTTTCCATGTTGAAATCAACCAGCACCGCGGCACGGGCGCGATACGGAAGCGGCGCCAGAGCATAAATCACCAAGCCAAGCAAGCTGCCTAGCAAGAAAGCTACCAGCCAAAAGCGCCAGGCACGCAATAGGATGATCAGGTCATCCAGAGAGGGGGGAAGGAAAAGAGGAGCAACCATCGCTGTTCACGCTTTGAGAGATTTCGCCGCACGCAAGATCATCTGCCGTCTGCGCCAGTTCCAGAAAGGAGCAATCGCCCGGCGAACCAGGTACTTTGCTACGATCACCGAAAAGAGAGAGCCTCCCTCGCGGAAGTGAACGCGTAACATCTCTGGCCAACAGCGATCGTCGGCAACAAGCGTCTTGCCGTGCAGATGGAGGCGAAAGTTGGCCCAGGTTCGCGGCACATAGACGATCGGGGCACGGGCGGCAATGCGCACCCAGAGATCGTAATCCATCGCAAAGTAGAAAGATGGGTCAAGTGGCCCGATTTGATGCCAAAGCGAAGCGCGGAAAAAAGCCGCCTGCTGAGGAATGTGCACGTAACCGCGCCGCAGCCGGCGATAATCGGTTTGACGAGCATCGAACTTGCCGATCACGCGCCCTTCCTCGTCAATGAAATTTGCATCTCCGTAGACCAGCCCAACCTGAGGGTGCTCCAGGAGGAATTGCACCGCGGCCCGCACCGCGCCCGGCTCATAGGTATCATCCGAATTCAGCCAAGCGAAGATTTCGCCATGGGCATGAGCAAAACCTTTGTTGATTGCATCCGTCTGACCCCGATCGGGTTCCGAGACCCACCAGGCAAGACGATCGACATACTTCCGAATGATCTCTAGACTCCCATCGGTGGAGCCACCATCCACGATGATGTATTCCAGGCGAGAATAATCCTGGGAAAGCACCGAGCGAATGGTAGCCTCCAGGAACTGTGCCTGATTATACGAGGGGGTGACGATCGAAACAAGTGGCCAGGAAGTGTCCATACGGTCTAGGGTTGAAGCAGGTAGATTCGATATCCTTCCCCTTCAGCGAATAGGGGCAAGGATTGTAAGTAAGATTGCAGCGCCGGCTGACGGCGAAAATCGGCCAGGTCGGCAACGAGGAAGTAGCGTTTCCCTGCAGTTAGCTCGGCAAAGAGCACATGTGGTTCTTTTTCCTTGCCGCTCCGTTGCTCGCTATAAGCCAGATCGGCCGAAGAAGGCCAAGCCTGCGAGGGTTGCCAGCCCCAGTAGGCCAGGGAAAGGCCATAATCGGGAGTGAGAGCGATCACTCCAGGACGGTGTCCCAGTTTCTCCCCGATCTCGGCCCATATGGCGGCCTGAGGGCGGTAATCCGTCGCTTTCAGCTGAGCACGCAACCCCCAAAGCGTGCCGAACAAGGCATAAAGCAAAACCAACGCTGCGGCCCAACGGAAAAAGGGAGCGGAGAGAGGCACAGATAGGGCAGCGAGGAGAAGATCGAATAGCGGAGCAGAGGACAGCGCCACCAACGGGATCAGGGGCAGATGGTAGTAATCGTGGGTCGTGATGTGATGGGTAAAAGCAAAGCCATAAAGCAAGTAGCCTACCCAGAGCGCCGGCAGGGAGGTCAAAAGCGTTGCTGAGCGGGTTGAGGCACGAGGGGAGGCCAACAGCACAAGGCCCAAAAGCCCAAGGGCAATAGGCAGAACACCGGCTGCACGGTTGGCTTCCTGCATCCATTGGAGATAGGTAGTGGGTCGAAACCACAATTGTGGGAAGAAACGCCCTCCGAATTGCTGACCGAGGAAACCGGTCCAGAGGCCGTATGCAAGATAAATCGTTGCCGGTACAGCTATCAGCAGTGCCAGCACAAGCGTTTGCCAAAGCCGCTTTTTGGAACGGTTTTCTTTCCAGAAAAACCGGCCGAACAAGGGAGGATAGACAAAGAAAAGGGCCGGAAATTTGACCAAGATCGCCAGCCCGCCCGCAAGCGCAGCCGGCCAGGCGCGCTGCCAGGTGGGGGATTCTTGCCATCGGTCAAGAGCCCACCAGAAGGCGACCAGCAACATTACCATGAGCGGATCGGGTTGGAAGCTACGGCTGGCGATCACGGCATAGGAAGGAAAGAGATAGAGCGCCAGGGAAAGCGAAGCCGCTCCTGCAGAGAACCTGCGGCACACCAACAGCCAGAGAAAAAGGCCACCGATCACCCAAAAGGAGGCAGAATACAGACGCGCTACCCAGAGCGCTTCACCGGTGAGATTGTAAGCCCATGCCACCAGGTGCTCGATGATCTCCGGCTCAATGGTGGGAAGCTGATGGCGTTGCTGCAGAGCGAACTCTTGTTGCCATGCAGGCAAAAGGCCGGGATGGGCAGCATAATACATGCCACGCGCCTTAAGCGCCGAGAAGAGCTGACGGGTTGGATGAAAATCCAGCGGCGGATCATCCAAATCGTAAAGGCGGATGATCCAGCCGCTCAACAGCAACAGGAACAGGAGCAGGGCCTGGCGAAGGTTTACTTTAGCGTTTTCCATCCAACCAGAGATAGCGTTCGAGGGAGATG
>JBBIGZ010000145.1:0-4370 GCA_037447295.1 Chloroflexota bacterium
GCGCCGCCTCGGTTCCACGCCCACAACCCGGACATTTCAACCCATTGGGATGGAAGTAGCTCATCAACCACTGTTCACTGAGTTCATCATCTAAAAGGTCAACGATGGGAAACTCCATATCTCACCTACAGAAGAAAAAGTCCAGTATAGTATACCCTATTGCACTAAGTTTGAACATGAGCCAAACAAACACGGCTCCGTTGGGGAGCCGTGTCGGATTTTGGAGTTCCGGGTTTGGTTAGAACATCAGCGCGTTGACCTGCTGGATGGTTTCCGGCGCCGGGCGTAATTCGGCTTCGCTCAGGCGGTTGAGCGGTTTATCCACCAGGTTGTAACGATCGGTGAGGGTGGGGCGACCGGTCTCGATGTAGATCAGGCCGGTCAGCAGCCAGTTGTTGCGTTGTGCTTCTTCCAGCACGCGCATGGCCTGCCAGCGATCGGTCGGATCGTAATCGTGCTCCAGCTTTTTGAGCAGCACCACCGAGCCATCGTGCATGGTCACTTCGCGCACGGTTCCTTCCTCAAAGTCCTCGATCGTGATCTCTTCACGGGCCGGGATGAAGGTGATATCGTGCAGCGGCGCTTCGTGATCTTTACCCCAAGTGTAGGAATGGTAGGCGTTCTCCTGATTATTGAAGGTCACGCAGGGGCTGATGATATCCAGTACGGCGATGCCGCGGTGGTTAATGGCCGCCTTGAGCAATTCTTTGACCTGCTTTGGGTCACCGGCAAAGGATCGGGCGACGAAAGTCGCATTCGAGGCCAACGCTTCCATACAGATATCCACCGGCATATAGGGGTTTGTGCCCTGCTTCTTCAGCGTCAGCCCGACCTCGGCGGTAGCCGAGAATTGGCCTTTGGTCAAGCCGTAAACGCCGTTGTTTTCGACGATATAGACCATGTTCACATTGCGGCGCATGACGTGCTTGAACTGTCCCATGCCGATGCTGGCGGTATCGCCATCGCCGCTCACGCCGATGCCGCGCAGGCTGGTATCGGCAAATAGGGCGCCGGTAGCGACGGAAGGCATGCGGCCATGCAGACCGTTGAAGCCGAAGGAACGGTTCAGGAAATAGGTGGGTGATTTGCTCGAGCAGCCAATGCCGCTGAATTTGACCACATTTTCCGGCAAGATGCTCATCTCATACAACGCGGCGATGATTTGGCTGGCGATCGAGTTATGACCGCAGCCCTGGCAGAGCGTGCTGGGCATGCCACGATAATCATTTTTCGTCAGGCCAACCAGGTTGACCTGGATGGCGGCACCACTAGTGGGTAAGGGTTGACTCATGTGCAACCTCCTGTTCTAAAAGGCTATCTACAATCCAACGAGCTGTGGGTGGCAACCCATCCACACAGGCGATCGAACGCAGACGGGAGGCCAATTCAGGATATTCCATTGTGAGCAGCTGCTTCATCTGCCCATCCCGGTTGATGTCTACCACGTAGACAACCTCATGATGGGCAATGAATTCCTCTACGGCTTTTTGGAACGGTATTGCGCGGACGCGCAGGTAATCGGTTACTAAGTTGTGATCTTTTTGCAGCAGATGACGCGCTTCCTGTACGGCCGGATCGCTCGAACCATAGGCGATAATGCCGACGCGCTGCCCGCTTTCTTCGATTTGAGGCAAAAGTAGGTATTGGCGTGCCGTTTCGTATTTCTTTTTCAAGCGGTTAATCATCCGCTCCCAGACCTGCGGCTCCTCGCTGTAGCGAGCGTATTCATCGTGCCCGGTGCCGCGTAGGAAGTAGGCGCTGGCCGGGTGACGGTTACCCGGAACGGTGCGCCACGGGATGCCATCGCCATCTGCATCCAGGTAGCGTCCCCAGTTGCCGTTATGCTTTTCCAGGTCCTCTTCCCAGAGGATTTTGCCGCGATCCATCGGGGTTTCCGGATAACGGAAGGGTTCACCCATCCACTGGTTCATTCCTAGATCGAGATCGCTGAGTACGAAGACAGGCGTTTGTAGGCGTTTGGCAATATCGAAGGCGCGCCAGCCGAATTCAAAGCATTCGTTGATCGAGGCCGGCAGCAGGATGATGGATTGCGTATCACCGTGACCGATAAAGTTAACGAAGGTCAGATCGCCCTGCATCGTGCGCGTTGGCAAGCCGGTGCTAGGACCGACGCGTTGCACATCCCAGATCACCACCGGGACCTCGGCGTAGTATGCCAAGCCGACGAATTCGGTCATCAGGCTCAGGCCAGGGCCGGATGTGGAGGTCATTGCCCGCAGGCCGGCCCAACCTGCACCGATCGCCATGCCGATGGCGGCCAGCTCATCCTCGGCCTGGACGACGGCATAGGTTTGTTTACCTTCGGGCGTCTTGCGCAGCATGGGCAGGTACTCGTTGAGCGCTTCGGCCAAGCTCGAAGCCGGGGTGATCGGATACCAGGCGACGAATTGCACGCCGCCGTAGATCGCGCCCAGGGCCGCGGCGGTGTTTCCGTCGGCCATGATCAGGCCCTCGGTCCGAGCCATGGGCTCGACGAAGTAGGGGTCCTTCTTTTCCAGGTTAGCAGCAGCCCATTCGGCGGCGGCTTTGACCGTGTTGAAATTCATGTCGATCGGCTTCTGCTTCCCCTTGAAGTGGAAGCTCAGGGCCTGGTGGATCTTCTCCAGGTCGATGCCGAGCATTTGTGCCAGGACTCCCACGTAGACCATGTTGGCGATCAGATCGCGCAGGTTGGTCGGGATGCTGGGGTCCTTGCGCACGATCTCTTTGACCGGCATGGGGTAGGTGATGATGTCATCCCGTGTAATCGGCTGGCGGATGCTCTCATCGTAGAAGAGCACGCCACCCGGCGAGACACTTGCCTGATCACGGGCGAAGGAGGCCGGGTTCATCGCCACCACGATCTCTTGTTCGGCGCGGCGGGCGATGAAGCCATCTTTGCTCACGCGGATCGTGTACCAGGTTGGGAGCCCCTGGATATTCGAGGGGAACAGGTTCTTCCCCGATACCGGAATGCCCATTTTGAAAAGGGCGCGCAGGATGGTCGTATTGGCCGTTGAACTTCCCGAGCCGTTGACCGTCCCGACAGTGATGGAGAAATCGTTAACAATGCGTTGTGTCATAGGTCTCCTTTAGTTAGATGAGGAGGTTGCGGACGATGAGAGAGTAGGTCGGTGTGTTCGATCAGGGCGCGATAGCCGGCCTCGTAATCCCCACGCAGGATCGCTTCTACCATGCGACGATGATAGCTCCAGACTTCGCGCAGATATTCAAGGCTGGTAACCACATTCAGACCAACCATTTCATAGGCTTCCCAGTAAGCTTCTAGCAGGCCGTTGACAAACGGATTTTCCAAACGGCTGTAGATCAACAGATGCAAGCGGCGGTGTTCGGGATGGGGGATTTCGGCCGGGGTACGTTGGAGCTTTTCTTCGGCAGAAGCCAAGATGGCAAGTAATTCCTGATGGTCTTCTGGCCGGAGTCGCCGAACGGCTTCATACCAGAAAGAAGCTTCGATGTGATTGCGCAGCGAAGAGAAGGCCTCGAATAGGCTTTTATCTTGGGTGAGGGCATATTGCAGGCTGAGATAAACGGCCGGAAAGAAGGAATAAGGTAAGCGTCGAATACCGGTGCGCGGCCGCACTTCGACCAGACCCAATGCACGTGCCACTTCGAGCTGTTCTCGCAGGACCGATATGCTTATGCCCAATTCCTGGCTCAGGTTCACTAGCGAAGGCAGGGGTGCTCCCTGGTTATCATGGTTGGCCAGGTAGAGTAGGAAATCTGAGAGCGGGAAGGAAGTGCGATTCAACATATTCATCGGATTATTTGTATTATTCTTACGATTGGAGTATAATGGGGAATGTCTGAGATGTCAAGGTTGATTTCGTCTGTTTTCGGGTGGTCGGATAGTCGAATGGTCGAGTAGACGGATGGTCGGTTGGTCGGATGGTCGAAGGTTAGGTAGTCGATTAGTCGAGTTTTCGGATGTTCGAATTGGATATATTTAATAAAATTTTTATAAATTGGATGGACTTTATCGCAGAAAGGCTCTAAACCGAACAAATACTGTGCTCGTGTACTTTTGGGTTACAAGGAATTGCCAAAGAAATCGGCTTTTGTCTGGCGGATCAGGTATAATAAAATATGAATTCTAGGGTGACTTTCCCCGTTTCCGAATGCCTATATTGAAGGAGTACCATGCTTAGGACGGCTACTGCGATCAAAGATACCTGGAATCAGATCACGTTCGGGAAGGCCGAGATCGAATATTTGCAGAATCACCTCTTCGAAATAGAAGAACCGTTGACTACCCGGCAATTGCTTCAGGTTTTGATCGAATATTTGCTGGAGGAACGGCGGCGACGTGCCCACCAGGAGGGCGATGCTCAGGAGAAAATCTACTATCC
>JBBIGZ010000146.1:0-4159 GCA_037447295.1 Chloroflexota bacterium
TGCCAGACCGGCGCGCCGGGGGTGCCGCGCAAGGGGTTGATGCGTTTGGCCGTGATGGATTTGAATTGCCGCACAACGGCGGCCTGCAACCATTCGGCGCGGGCGATTTCGCCCCAGGCGTTCAACCGCATGGTGCCGTTCACCACCTCACCGAACAGACCGGCGCGTTCGTGCGTGACGATGGTGAGGAAATACCCGCCCGTCTGGGTGTAATCGTAACCCGGCAGGCGGATGGACCGGCGATGATGACGTTGCGGATCGTAGGGCATGGTCGGGTTCCTGTTCCTTCGCCTTGCGCTCCTCTTCGCTCCGGCAATGATCTATCGGAAGGAGGGCCTCCGCCCCTAACCGACAACCGGCACCAGGTTCTCGATGGCAATCTTGCGTTCCGTCTTAAGCCCGGCGATGTATTCGGAGGCATCCAGGATCTCAATGCCCACGATGCGTCCATCGGGTGCATAGTTGACGGCCACCTCTTCGCTCAGCCGCTGGGTGATCACCTCGGCCGGCTCATCGCTCAGGCGAATATACAGGGCATCTACCTCGGCATCATAGGTCACTTTCATCGGTTCTCCTCCGCGCTAAAAATAAAAGGTATAAACGGTCACAACCACCATCACTTCCGCTTCCTCGGCGACAATTGCCAGGACCTGTTTCACAGCATAGTAGCGGCCTCCCCACAAGCGTTGGTACTGGAAATTTTTACGATAACCAAAGCGGCCACGCTTCGCAGGCACCTGCTCACCAGAGCGAATGGCTTCCGTCACTTCCTCTTCGCTGGCGCCTCGTTCGGACATCTGTTGCAATGCATGGCGAGAAAAACGGATTGGTTTAGTCATAATCCCTAATCCCAATATAGCCGAGGGTCACGTGACATAGAGCGCCTCCTTCTCCACCACAGGACGCAAACGTGGCTTGAGGGCCTTGCGCGTGACCAGATCGACCCGGCATCCCAGCAACTCCTCCAGGTAGAACTTGAGGTCCATATAGCGATCAAACGTGGCCTGCCCTTCAAATTCTACCAGGATGTCCACATCGCTGGTTGGCCCGGCCTCGCCTCGTACCATCGAGCCAAAGAGTGCCAGATGCTTGACGCCGAATTGAGCCAGCTCCTGGCGGCGTTCGCTTAGGCGTTGGAGGACATTCTGTCTTCCTTCTGCAGCATCCATCATTTCACACTCCTCTTTGCCCCGGCGATGACCTGGGCCAGCCGCTCCAGTTCCTGCCCCACAGCCGGCGGCTGCGGGGTCAAAGGCTCCCAGTAGGTCTTCTCGAAATCGTGGCGCACCAGGTCGGTCCAGACCTTTTTGGTCTCCTCCCAGCGCAGGGAAAGGGCCTTCCAGGATTGATCCAGTTGAGAAAGGGCAGTGTTCAGATTGGACATCGTTGCCTCCTTGTTAAACCACGAAGGGCACAAAGGACACAAAGGAGAGATAACCACGAAGAGCACAAAGGGCACAACGTTTTTTATCCTACAGTATTCCTTCGTGCCCTTTGAGTCCTTCGTGGTGAATCCTTTCTTCACACTCAAGACTTGCATCCGCTCTCTTGCAGATCACCAGCCTGATAATCACAAAGGACACAAAAAAGAGATAACCACGAAGAACACAAAGGGTCTTGAAATGATCATCTTTCCTGCGGATTCAGCAGGGCGGTCAGGCGGCGGAGTTCTTCTGCTTCCGGCAGCGCGTAGGGCTTGAATTTCTCCAATTGCCCGGCCTCCCAGTCCTCGTGGCGGAAGAGGGCGCGGTTTTCGCCCAGGCGGGCAGCGGCCGTCGTGCCCAGCAGGTCCTGACTCTCCTTATCGCTCATCTGCAGCGCCACCCGCAGGTCAAAGTGCCCCAGGCCGCCGCGCTTGAAAACCCGCTCCACCGTCGCCAGCGTATCGGCCCAGATCAGCAGGTGGATGCCCACTTCGGGGCCTTCTTCGGCCAGGCGCGTCAGCCCTTTGGCCGGCTCGCTCTGGACGAAGGCATCGGCGCCGCGCAGTTCCCGCCAGCGCTGCAGGCCAGGGATGAGGAAGAAGACCTCGCTTTCGGCGGCTTCCCCTTCCAGACGGGATTCCAGCAGTGCCAGCAACTGGGTGAGCAGCCCACCGACCTGGCGCGGCCCGACGACTTCCAGCGGATGCGGCAACCCCAGGCCGCCCCACAGCCCGTAGAAGGGCGACTCCGGACGGGCAAAATCGGCGACAACCAGGCGCACCTCCTGCGGCAAATACTGGGCAGCCAAACTGAAGACGGCGGTCAGCAGCAGCCCGTGAGCCTGCGCCTCGCTACCGCCGATGAGGAGCAAATTGGAACGGGGATAACGCTCCACCACCGCCGCCGTGGGCGACTTGATCTCCACCGGCTCGCCCAGCCACAGGCGCACTGCCGCCGGCCGACGCCGCGGCGTGGCTTTCGCCGCGCGCACGTGCTCCAGCCATTCGACGTTGGTTTCCAGGCGGGCCGGGGCGCGCCCCTCAAAGGTGACCGGCGCCTGATAGGGCCGGCTGGCAGCCAGCCTCTGCATCTCCTCCAGCACCTGACGACGCTCATCCAGCGGCAGGTGGGCCACGCGCACCAGCACGTTCTTCTCCTTTTGCCCCATATCCTCGTTATAGACCGCCTCGCCGGCGCGTTCCAGGCGGTCGGCGGCGGTATTCCCCTCTCCCAGGATGGCCTGGGCCTGCGCCGTCTGTGAACGGAAGGCAATGCGCAGCGCCATCTGACTGTAGAAGCGGCTGCTATACATGCCGACGGCGCCGGGCACCTGCGAACTCAGCAGGATGTGGATGCCGAAGCTGCGCCCGCGGCGCACCAGGTCCTCCAGGATGGCGGCGCATTCCTGGGCCAGGCGGTCATCCTCGCGGAAGAGCACCTGGAATTCGTCCATCACCAGCAGGATGCGCGGCAAGGGTTCCCCTCCGCTGCGCAGGCGGTAGTCGGTCAGGGCGTTCACACCGCTTTCTTTGAACAGCCGGCCGCGGCGTTCCATCTCACCTTGCAGGTACCGCAGAATGCTGCGGCCGAATTCGCGCTCGCTTTCCAGGCCCACGGCGCGGGCATGGGGCAGGCGCAGGTAGTCCTGGAATTCCACCCCTTCCTTGAAGTCCACCAGGTACATCTCCAGTTCTTCCGGTGCGTAGCGCAGCGCCAGTTGCGTGATGAGCACGTGCAGCAGGTTGGATTTGCCCGAGCCGATGGTGCCGCCGATCAGCGCGTGATGGACGATGCTGCCGGCCCGCCCGATGACGAATTCGTGCACCTCGCCGGTGGAGGCGGTGCCGATGGGCACCTGCAGGCCGTCCAGGCTGCTGCCCTGCCAGCGTTCGGCCGGCGGGATGGCGATGCGGCGGAAGGGCAGCGCCGTGCTCTGCTGTTGCGCCGCCACGCCCACCGTTTCCAGCAGGCGGTTGACCACGCCCGGAGCGGGCAACGCATCCGGCAGGAAGGGCGGCCGCGCCTCGGCGGCAAGGATCTCGGCTGCCTGCGGGATGGATTCCGGGCGCAGGTGACCGGCCTCGTCCAGCATCAGATTCGTGCCCAGGGCGAAGAGCGTTTCGGGGTCAAAATCGCGGGGCAACTTTTGTTCTTCGTTCCAGGTGAGCAGCATGTAGACTCCGGCGCGCGGGCCGTTGCGCGCCAGGCGCAGCAGTCGTTCCACGGCGCGCTCATCGCAGCCGGCTGGGAAATCGGCCAGGGCCAAGACGTGATAGGGCACGGCCAGCTCGCCGGCCTGTTCGTTGTAGGCCTCCACATCGGGATACAGGTTCTGCAGACGGGTCTGCAGCACGGCTTCGACGTGCGCTTCCAGCGCCTGCAACTGGGCGGCGATCTCCTCCGCTCGCGAGCAGACCTTGGGGCCGCGCAACGCATCTGGCAAGCGCAGGAAGGCCGAAAGGTGAGCGCCTTGCCCGAGCGGATCGGCCAGGCTCAGACGCAGGCGACCCGGCGGCAGACTGACCACCAGGCGCAGGAGCAGGGTCTGGAGCAGGTTGCGCAGCGCTTCGGGGCGCGGGCCGCGCAGGAAGAGCGGACCGCGGCGCAGGAAGGGGACGAGCAGCGGCAGGCGCAACGGCGCAGCCTGGCCTTCGGCCTCCAGATGTAATTCGCCGACGCGCAACCCGCCCGGCAGCGGGGATTCCGGTGGCGGTGGGGCGTAGGCCTTCCAGGCC
>JBBIGZ010000147.1:0-3878 GCA_037447295.1 Chloroflexota bacterium
AGCGCTCATAGGTAATATCGCGGTCGTAGTAGCGAGCCGAAGCGGAAATATCGCCGGGCAGGCGGAAATTGGGCAGCGAAGTCAGCGCCAGGTTGGAGGCACGGCCGACGCCTGTTTCCAGCATGCCGCCACACCAAACCGGCACTCCTTGCTCTTGGCAGAGATCGTGCACGGCGATGGCCTCCAGCAATCCGCCTAGGCGCGCCGCTTTGATGTTGATCACGCGGCAGGCCTCCACCTCTAGCGCAAAACGGGCATGGCGCGCTGAAAGGATGCTCTCATCCAGGCAGATTGGCGTGCGGAATTGCCGTTGAAGTTTATGGTGCTCCCAAATATCGTCCTCGTAGAGCGGCTGTTCGATCAGCAAGAGATCGAGATCGTCGAGTGGGCGCAGCGCCTGGGCGCTTTCCAGGGTATAGGCCGAATTGGCATCCACCTGCAGGCGGATATGCGGAAAGTAGCGACGGACGAGCCTGGCATCTTCCACATCCCGGCCGGGCTTGATTTTGATCTTGATGCGACCATAGCCCTGACGCAAGTAATCTTCCACCACGCGTAACAAGGCCTGCGGCGATCCCTGAATGCCGATCGAAACGCCCACTTCCACGGTCTCTCGCACCCCGCCCAGCAACGAGCGCAACGAGCGCCCCTGCCGTTTGCCGAGCAGGTCCCAGATGGCCATCTCCACCCCGGCTTTGGCCAGTGGATGGCCGCGAATGCCCTGCACGCGGCGTTGGAAATCGGCTGCATCTTGCACATCCTGTCCCACGATGAGCGGAGCGATGAATTCTCGCAGGATGTGCCAGGCTGTGCCGCTGGTCTCGTAGGAATAGCCGGGATCGCGATCGGCCACGCACTCGCCATAGCCTTCCAGCCCTTCGGAACGCAGAACGACCAGGATGCAATCGCGATGCGTGATGCGCCCGAAAGAGGTCTCAAACGGTGCGACCAGGGGCATGCGCAAATGATAGAGGGAAAGGGCTTCGATTCTCATCGGTTAGAAAAGAGGCCCGCCAGGTGACGGGCCTCTCCATTCTATCAGGAAACTTTGACTTCGGGCGCCGGTGCCTTCGAGCGCAGGATCGCCCAGGTGAGCAGGGCTAGCGAGATCAGCACCGTCAGCCACACGCCCCAGCCGCCGTTCGTATACTGCACGACGATCGGAGCGATGATCACCGAGACCAGGTTGACCACCTTGATCATCGGGTTGAGTGCCGGGCCAGCCGTATCCTTGAACGGGTCACCGACCGTATCGCCGACCACGCTCGCCTTGTGACGCTCCGAACCTTTGCCGGAGTTCTGTCCCGGATTCTTCGGCTCGTCCTCGATCAGTTTCTTGGCGTTATCCCAGGCGCCACCGGCGTTGTTCATGAAGACCGCCAGCAGCTGACCGGAGAGGATGATCCCCGCCAGGAAGCCGCCCAGCGCTTCGACCTTGAGCAGCAAACCGACCAAGATCGGCGTCACGACGCCGAGCATCGCCAGCGAAACTAGTTCCTTCTGGGCCGCAGCCGTGGAGATCGAGACCGCCTGGCGATAGTCCGGCTTCACTTTGCCTTCCAGCACGCCCAGTTTGAACTGGCGACGCACCTCCAGCACGATCAACGAAGCGGCGCGGCTCACCGCCTGAATGGCGAAGGAGGAGAAGAGCCAGGGCAGCGCACCGCCGATCAACATACCGACGAAGACCTGCGGAATATCCACGCGGATGCCGATGCTCTGAATTTGCTGTTCCACCGGAACACCCAGCACCGTCTGAGCACGGCTGACATCTACCAAGAAGGAACCGAAGAGCGAAACCGCGGCGATCACCGCCGAACCGATGGCGATGCCTTTGGTGATGGCCTTGGTGGTGTTACCCACCGCGTCCATATCCGCCATGATCTGGCGCGCCTTCTTCGTCTCCTCATCCTCCAGGCCAGACCAGGCCATTTCGCCAATGCCGTTGGCGTTATCGGCGATCGGGCCGAAGGAGTCCATTGCCACGTTGTTGCCGGTCAGCGTGAGCATGCCGATGCCGGTCATGGCCACGCCGTAGAGCACGAAGGTCGCCCGTTGGGCCGGCTCCAGGCCGGGGATGGTGCCGAAGACCAGGATCGAAGCGACGATGGTCAGGGCAATGACGATGATCGCCCACACAGAAGACTCATACCCGACCGCCACACCTTGCAGGATCAGGGTCGCCGGGCCGGTATCGGCCGATTTCTTGATCTCTTTCACTGGGGCATTGTGCGTGCCGGTGAAGTAATCGGTCAGGCGGTCGATCAGGATCGCCAACACGACGCCCACCGCCACGGCCATCGGCGCGCGCCACCAACCGCCCCACTTCGCCATTTCAGGGTTATTCATATACAGGAAACCGGTGCCGAAGAAGAGCACGCTGGAAAGCACGGCCGCCGTCAGGAAACCGCGGAAGATGGCGTTCAAGGCATGGCTGCTATCCATGCTCCCACCGCGCACAATGTACGTGCTGATGATCGAGGAGAGCACCCCGATGCCGCGCACCAGCAAGGGGAAGATGATCCACTCCAGCCGCCCGGTGATGTGCCAGAGCGCCAGGCCGAGGATCAGGCCGGAGACGATGGTTACTTCGTAAGATTCAAAGATATCTGCGGCCATACCGGCGCAATCGCCAACGTTATCACCGACCAGATCAGCCACCACGGCAGGGTTGCGCGGGTCATCTTCGGGAATGCCGGCTTCCACCTTACCGACCAAATCGGCGCCCACATCTGCGGCTTTGGTGTAAATACCACCACCCACACGCATGAAGAGAGCCAGCAAAGTGCCGCCAAAACCGAAGCCGAGCAGCGCATCCGGCGCGGCGATGCCCAAGAGGATGAAAATGAGCGTGCCGCCCAACAGGCCGAGACCATCGGTCAACATGCCGGTGATCGTGCCGGCGCGGTAGGCAATGCGCAGCGCCTCATCGAATGAGCGGCGCGCCGCCCAGGCCACGCGCACATTGCCCTCCACGGCCATGCGCATACCGATCTGACCGACCGCCAAGGAGAACGAAGCGCCCATCACGAAGGCCAGTGCCCGCGCCAGGCCGATCAGGAAGCGAATTTCGGCCTCCGAGCGCCCGGCAAAGCGCTCCATTGCCTCTGGCGAAGGGGGCACGATATAGACCGAAAAGAAAAGCGCCACCGTCAAGACGCCGATGAATGGCAGAATGGACTTGAGCTGCCGCTGCAAATAGGCGTTGGCGCCTTCCTTGATTGCGTTCCACACCTCCTGCATCTGCGGTGTGCCCTTCTCCTCGCGCAGAATTTGGGAGCGCAAAAAGACCGCGTAGACCAGGCCGAGAATGGCAATGCCAAACACCGCCCAGATCGCGGTCGCTTCAAAGGAAGTCAAACCGTGCATTGCATACATGAGCGAGTATCCTCCCAAAAGAAGATAATCTGCCCCAGACCGGCTGCGAATTTACACCCCAAATACATAGTGTCCGGCCTCACAAGGCAGAACGTCCTGATTTTACAGGTGAGATCCGCATTATGTCAAGCACGTTGGGCGTGTGGCGTGTGGTGTGATCGATCCGCCGCCGATCGCCCGCCGAAACCGTCGGGGTGATAGGGAGGTCGAGCGAACTCTTTGAATATCGATCCTCGTTCCATCAATCCCCACTGATGAGGCGTCAACCGTAGCACAGGATTTATCCTGTACGGAAAACGCAAAACCATAATTCATCCCTACGTACTGCACCGCACCTGCCAAGAACCTCCATTCGACTCGAGCCAATCGACCACTCGGACCAACTGACTATCTAAACTAACCGACTAACCGGACCTAAAAGTTCCGAGCCATCTCGGAAGCGCAAAGTAGTCGTGGTGTAGTCTTGCGAGCAGCGCAGTGGAGGCAAAAAACCTGGGAGC
>JBBIGZ010000148.1:0-3848 GCA_037447295.1 Chloroflexota bacterium
GCAGCAAGCGAGCAGACGGGTTGAGATCGGGGAACTGAAGGGAGCTCATGAGGGACCTCCACGTGAGATGATGATGTAAGTTTACCCCCTTTTGGTGCGATGAGGGAGGGATGGAGCCGGGTGTATTTTGTTTTGTGGCGAGGAGCCGCAACAAGTGATTTGTTGAGGATCGGTTGTTATGAGATGTATAGCATTCCCTGGCGGGCGAAGCCTAAATGAGCGAACAAACAGATCAGTCTTTTAGCGCTAATTCTTACTGCCAAAACTACAAACAAATGCACATATTTTTGCTTGAATCCCTAATCTTTACGTGTGTGGTCTCTTATGTAAAGGGCTTTTGACTCATTTGAGAATTGCTTCTATTGCCTCTCGCGCTGCTAGGGAAAGGGTGCGGTTGCTGCGATCGATAGCCAGGGCTTGGAGGGCGGGGAGGGCTTTAGGATCTTTGATGCGGGCAAGCGCTTGGATGGTTTGCAAGCGTACGGCTTCGTCGCTATCTTGCAGACGTTCGATGAGCAGTGGGGTGAATTGCGGATGAGGCAGATTGCCCATGGCGTGCACGACACGTTCACGCACGGTGGCTTCGGGGTGTTGGAGGGCTTGGATGAGGACCTCGATCCCTTCGCGGCCGAATCCGATCAACGCTTGGGCAGCTGTTTCGCCCACTTCGAAATGTAGATCGTAGAGGGCAATCTCCAGAGCCGGCAGGGCGCGTCGATCTTTAATCTTTCCCAGCAGGAGAGCCGATAGTCGCCGCACGACGCTTTCGCGATGCTCGATCGTTTCAAGCAAGTACGGTACGGCCTGTTCTCCAAAGGCCAGGATGGCTTGGAGCAAATCCTCCACTTCGCGCTCACGCTCATACCACCAGCGGCCATCCTGCAGGGCTTCGATGAGTGCCGGTAGGGTGGATGGGTCGCGTAAACGGGTTAGGGCGCGCGCTGCTGCCTGACGCACCTCGATCTTTGCGTCTTCGAGCAAGACATCCTTCAGGGTGGGCACACTTTGGGGAAAGTAGCTCATCGCCAGTACCGCTGCCACGCGCACTCCTGGATCCGCATCTTTTGCCAGCCGCATCAGTGAGGGCAGAACCGAAGCATCGCCGATTCCCCCGATCGTTTTGGCCGCTTGCAATCGCACTTCATAGGATGGGCTGCGCAAGGCGCCGAGCAGGGCCGGGAGCGCTTCCCGTGGGCGTGTTTGGGCGAAGATCTGGCAAATCTGAAATTGAACGAGGGGTGAGGTTGTGTTCAATTGCGTGATAAGCTGCGGGGTGGCCAGAGGGCCCAGCCGAATGAGTACTTCGGAGGCTCGGGCGCGTAGCGCCGGTTGAGAAGATTGTAGCGCTTCCAACAACGCCGGCACGGCATCTTTTCCCAGTTGGAGCAATTCCGTCTCGGCCTGCGCCGATTTTTGGGAGTCACTCAATTGGGCGACAAGCCGTCTGGCACGCGAAGTCGAATCTCCGAAAAGCCACGACATGGAATTATTCTACCATCAGCCTACGGTCTACTACAGTCCACCGTCTATCTGGCCTTCTCCCTCGCCATTGACAGATCATCGGTCTCAACGGTATAAACGAATCAGCGCCCCCGGCGAGGCTCGAACTCGCAACCTCTGGATTCGAAGTCCATTACTCTATCCGATTGAGCTACGGGGGCAGGCGCGTTGATTATACCATGACCACGAGGCTAGATGGACGAGATGCACTCTCTAGAAGCACAGATCGGTAACCTGTTGCGTCAAAGGCGCTGGCGATTGGCGCTGGCGGAATCCTGTACCGGCGGTTTGCTCGGGCATCGCATTACAAATGTGCCGGGCTCTTCGGATTATTTCCTTGGGAGTATTGTGGCTTATGCCTATGAGGCCAAGGTGAACCTTTTGGGGGTACGTTGGGAGACGCTAGAGCGCTATGGTGCAGTGAGCCGCGAAACGGTGCTGGAAATGGCACGTGGTGCACGCGAGCGCCTAGGAGCCGAGGTTGCGCTTTCGATCAGCGGCATTGCCGGGCCTGGCGGTGGGACGCCGGAAAAGCCGGTTGGCACGACCTGGATCGGGTTGGTCGCTCCTGATGCGGAACAGGCGCATCGCTTCCAGTTTCGCGGCGATCGTGAAACGAACAAGCAACAGGCCACCGAGGAGGCCTTGCGTCTGTTGTTGCACTATCTCACTTCCAGTTCACCGGAACTTTGAGCCGGCTTCCCATGCGAGAGTAGTAGTAGAGAAAGCCATTATCGCGGCCGAATTCGTATAAGCGCCGGGTGATCTCCACATCCTGTTTGCAATATTCGGCAACCTTCTCCAGCTCGCCGTTGCGGAACCAACGCACGCTTTCTCTGCCATCGGCGCTTTTGCCTACCTGCAAGGTGGCCGAAGCCAGGGTATCCAATCCCAGGCGAAAGCCTAGTTGACGGGTGATCTCCTCGAGCATATCCAGGGTTGGCAAGCGCTGCAGGTTTTCACCCGGCGCGTAGGGCTGCAGAACGCGATAATCAAACTGCCGAATGTTGAATCCGATCACCCGATCGGCGGATTTGAGCTCCTGGATCAACGCGGCGACGTCGCTTTCCCAGTAAACGGCGAAATCCTGGCGCGCCGTTGACCAGGTCACCGCGCAGGCGAGCCGCAGCTTCTCAGGGTTGCCGCGGCCGCCCACATCTTCAAAGAGGTTTTGAGTTTCTAGATCGAAGAAGATGAGGTTCATGAGAGAATCGTGGATAGTGGACGGTGGATGGTGGACGGTGGGCTGTGGATGGTAGAGGAGCTATTCCTCGATTTTCATCTTGTGTTCCAGCCAGCGCACCAGGAGGGAGAGCAAAAGGGTCATGGAAAGATATAGGAAGGCGACCACGTTGAAGGTCTCCATGGCCCGGAAGGTAGCGGCGCGGCGCAGGCGACCCATCTGGGTCAGCTCGTTGACGGCCAGAACGGTCACCAGCGAAGAATCTTTGAGGCAGGCGATGAAATCATTTCCCAAAGGCGGTAGCACGCGACGAATGGCTTGCGGCAGAATGACGAAACGCATGGCTTGGAAGTAGTTCATTCCCAGCGATTTAGCCGCTTCCATCTGTCCTTTGCTGATCGATTGAATGCCGGCGCGGAAGACCTCGGCCTCGAATGCACCGTATCCCAGCGCCAGTGCCACAATGGCCCGCCATTCCATTGAAATGGCGCGAATGTCAAATTCGGTGTAGCCCATGTTGTGGATGCCATCTACCAGGAACGGCACCAGGGCAAACGCAATGTAGAGGATCAACACCATCAAGGGAACACCGCGAACGATTTCGACGTAGAGCGTGGAAAGGTGATACAGCACGGGATTCTTGGAAGTGCGCATTAACCCGATGATTAGGCCGATCACCGTGGCGAGGATGTAAGAAAGTAGCGTGATGCGCAGCGTGGTCTGTAGACCTTGTATCAAGTAGAGAAATGTCTCTCGGTAATTGGTATCGGCGAGTATCAGATACAGCAATATGAGCCCACCGCTAAGTAAAATGAGGATCCACCAAGGCCATTTGCTCAGTGGAAGAATTTTCGCCGAAGGGCGGCTGACCTCTGCCTGCATTGTTTCCTCCAAGTATTGAAGTAAAGGGGATGGAGTGATGGGCTCCATCCCCTCTTTGCTACCTCAAAAAGTTTCTATTTGCTGACCAGACCCCATTTTTCGTTAAGCGATTGCAATGTGCCGTCCAGGGTCATGGAGGCCAGCGCCAGGTTGACTGGCTCGATCAGGTCGCTGCCGGGCGGGAAGACGAAGGCGAGGGGTTCATCGGAGGTGATCTGTCCGCCGATTTTGATCTTGCCCTCGTTCTCTTGCATGTAGCCGAGCGCCGAGACGTTATCGATGA
>JBBIGZ010000149.1:0-3783 GCA_037447295.1 Chloroflexota bacterium
CGGGGTCGTAGTAGCGGGCCCGGTAGTACAGCAGGCCGGTGCCGGGGTCAAATTCCTGGCCGGTGTAGGTGTATTTGACGGTCGCCGTGCCCGCACCCCACGCCGCCTGGGTGGAGCCCCACGGGTCGTAGCGGATGGTTTTGATGAGCGCGCCGGACGGGTTGGTGACCCGGCTGGTTGTGGAGGGTCAATCGGCCCTGAGGGGCGGGCGCTGTGGGGGCGGTGCCCGCCCCCGCACCCCCCAGGCATCGGCGTGGCGCCGTGGCGCCGGGGGCGCCGGCCGGCCCGGCAGGCCGTAGGGGCGGCACATGGACGGGGCGGGGATGTTTTCACCGCAGGTAACGCCCGGCGGTGCAGACGGCGCAGGGGCCGCCGCTTGCCGGGCTCGGGCACGCCCCGTCCGCCCTTTCGTGGGGACAGCCCCCCGACACGGGGGCAGGGGGTCGGGGCTCACAAACCGCCCCAGCGCCGGATGGTAGTAGCGCGCCCGGTAGTCGTAGAGGGCCAGGGCTCCGTCCCAGCGCTGGCCGGTGAAGAGATAGGCGGTGGGCAGAGCGCCTATCGCGTATCGCCGTAGGGGTAGTACCCCTGCCGCGAGTGTACCGCACCACTGCTGGTGGTCGCCAGGCTGGTGGAGCCGAGGTGATCGGTGTGGAGGTAGTATAGCACACCTCCCTCGCGCATGGCAATCCGCTGCGAGCCGGCGTAGTAGTATTTGGTAACCACCGCAGGAGGTGGGGCCGGCGGAGGCATCGGGGTGGGGGTCGGGCTGGGGCCCGGTGTCGCCGTCGGGTTGGGCTCCGGCGTCGGATAGATGCACCGGCACTGGATCCGGTCCAGGTACCCATCCGGACACTGGAGGTCACAGGGCGTGATCCCCCCGATGGATGTCGCCCCCACCCCCATCGGCTCGTAGGGGCCGTATTTGTCACTGCCCCCGATTGTCCAGGGATAGAAGGCCTCGTAGAAGTCGCCGATGTAGACTGTCATCCCCTCCGGGCCGATGCGCAGTACCCGCTTCCCGTCGCCGTCGTAGACGAAGCGGACGACCTCGCCGGTGACGGTGTTGGTGACGACGGTGAGGCGGTTCTCGGCGTCATATTCCTGGGTGTAGGTGATGCACTGCGCGCCCGAGACCTCTACCCGCAGGATCATATTGCCGTTCGGGTCGCAGGCGGCGTGGAAGCCCAAAGTGGTGCTGATGGCGGCAAAGGGTCGGATAATCGTAAAGTGCAGATCACTCCCTACCCATCACGCTCTAACCGACCCAGCCATAACTCCTCATAGATACGCCACTCGGCTTCGTCGGTTTCCCAGTAAGGGTAGATTGCGACCCCTGTGACAATCGCTGGACGAGCCGCCGCATCATTCAGTCCATCTATGACCCCCTCCAATCCACTTCGCATATTTTCAGCCCAGGGGTAGTGTCTCCACGTCTTTTCTTCGGAGGTCGGGACGCCAAAAAATAACTGAACGCCCATCCCGTCTACTGCCCGGCTGATTTCAATGACTTGAAACCGCACCCACTGGCGATACAAAGGGGCCCAGGGCATTGCGCTATCATACGTCATTACCGCAATCTGATCCACACGTCGAGCGATTTCCCGGTAATAACTCGCTCGCCACGCGACTTGTCCAATCAGAGGCCACCGTGCCTCAGGAAACACCGGCCAGATCCGTCGTGTAGCGATAGAGAGAGCAGGCCTTGAACCCAAGGCATTGCGGAGTTCATCTAACAGCGTCAGCACGTTTTCTTCGTCTGTAGGGATTGGTTCTGGATCAAGATGGATGCCGTCCACCCCTGTTGTACGAACAAGATCAACGCAGAATTGGACGATCTTTCTGCGCACGGTCGCGTCGCTCAGATCGACGTATCCGAGAGGTAACCCGATCCAGGCCTGTATATGCAAAGTGGGATTGGTCGCTTTGAGCCTTGCCACGGAATCGCTCAGATGGTCAAAGGTGGGGTTGAACTGCCCGTCGGGCCGCAGGTAACTGGTGTAGACAAAAACATATCGTATCTGACGCCAATTCAGATCACTGCCCAGGGCGGTGATTTCTTGTGCGCTGTGGGCCTCGTTGGCCCATTCCACACCCAGCCAAGCTGCGTTCTCACCCCGGTTGAAATGCGATCCAGGATAGTCCGTGGCAGGACGAAAGATACACGCCCGGCCCAAAGCCATAGTGATCAGGACAAGCCCCACCCAGGGCCAGCGTGGACATCGTCGTCCACGATTCGCGCTCGGAATGCTCTCCAATCTCCCGCGTGGAGTCATTGTTGCACATCCCGAACCTGTCCGGTTAAGGGGTCTATCGCGAACTCACATCGTCGTGGCCCTAACGGACCCGATCCCGGTGCTGTGCACACTACAAGCCAGGCATTACGAATGCCTGACCAGGTCAGGTTTACGTCGCAGGGAGCGACCCCCAACCGGATGATATGCTCATAGGCCTGCCTCGCGATCTCCCTGACAGGCAGGCTATTCTGCAACAACAGAGGGGCTGTCGAAATGTAATAAGGGGAAAGATCAGCAAAGTACAGATCCATTGTCTCTTCTACTGTATTCACAGAAATAGATGCCGCAAGCACTTGACCCCGCACTATGCCCTGCTGTACTTGATCAAAGCCCAGATTGATTGTGCCGCGCAAGTGTGGTAATTCCTGGCAATCACCCAAAAATCCGAAAAACTCGAGATAAGCATCCGGCAGCACCTTCTGGACCTGGCTTTCAGCACTCGCAAGCACCATCTCCACATCAATTTCCTGGGAATCTGGTTGAGATACGCTTACCGGAAGTGCTGTTAACTCGATGGGTTCAAATCTTGTGGTACAGGCAGCCAACGAGCAAACCGACCATAACCAGCATAGAGCCGCGGCCAATGATTTGGCTTTCATCTGTTCCCCCTCCAACGCAGACATTCATCAAGTGTCTGGTTGTCATACTCAGAGCGTTCAATCATTCCGATAAAATCCCGATCCTGAAGCCGTTTTTGAAATTCCTCTGTCCAGCCCCAGTTGTAGGCGATGAGGATTAGTCTCTGTTGTTGCTCCAGCGTCAGGTCGTTAAATCCCCGGATCGAACGCAGTTGATCCGAGACATATTGGAGCATTCCGGCCACATACTCCACGGCTGTTTCATTATTGAGCAAAGCGAGTCTACGCTCAAAGTTGTTTCTTCGCGGAGTAACGTAGCCCATTTCTTCCAGTTCTCGGGCACGCCGCAGTTGCATCTGCCCTGGTCCGATTGAGGCCGTATCGCCCTGGAGTTCGCTCTGAATAAACTCTGCTGTACTGGCGATGAGACCTGGCCGCAGAGATGGCCAGAGCGTTAGGGCCCTTCGCTCAAAGGCAGCACTCTCGTGGCGCAGAATTGCACTGACCAACTCGGGATCCACAGAGCGAGCCGCCGATTCCCTCTCAATAACGCCCGAGAGCTCCGTTACAAGACCGCCGCCAATCTGGTCCCGTCTTGCTTGATCGGCGCCGGGCACAACCAATGTCCCAACTTCATAGCCCACACGTCCCACAATATATAAACCCGCTGCACCTGCTACATAGGCCCACCAGGGCAAATGGCCAGTAGGATCCGTATACCGCAGCGGATTGTTGTAGACGTAAACGTAGCGGTTCAGGCTTTGCGGGTTGCCCGGCTCCGGCACGATGGGGTCCGGCGAGATGAAGCGCCCCAGCACGGGGTCGTAGGAGCGGGCCCTGTAGTACAGCAGGCCGGTGCCGGGGTCAAATTCCTGGCCGGTGTAGGTGTATTTGACCGCCGCCGTGCC
>JBBIGZ010000150.1:0-3778 GCA_037447295.1 Chloroflexota bacterium
GTTTTCCAGGACCAGAAACGTCATACCGCACACCCCTTGCCGGTGCGAATTAGCGTGGTCCGGCCGCCACACCGCCCTCGACGGCGCCGCGACGACCGACGAAGTGGATCATGCCCATTAGAATCCAGGTGATCACAAAACTGAAAATGACCAGGGCCGAAGCTTCATAGGCACGATTCTGTCCGACCTGCCAGATGACGGGTCCGAAAGCCCGCAGTCCCACCAGAAAACTGGCCACGGTGAACTCGCCCAGCACAATGGCCAAAATCAAAAAGGCCGCGCCCAACATGGCCGAACGCAGGTTGGGGATAATCACGCGCCACAGAACCGTCCCCCAACCCGCGCCCAGGCTTTGGGCCGCTTCGGTCAGGGTAACGACGTTGATGGCGCTCATCCCGGCATCAACGGCCCGATAGAGATAGGGCAGGCCGATGATCACGTAGGCCGCGATAAGCAGAAAGTTGGTGCCGGCCATGGTGTTTGTCAGGGCCAGAGCGCCCCGGCTATAGACCCGGATCAACCCGAAAACGAGGACCACGGCCGGAATGACGAAAGGAAGCAAGGACAAAAACTCCAGGATCGGCCGCAGGTGCGGCGCCTTCAGGCGAACCCAATAAACCGTGGGCACGATGAGCCCCAGTCCCAACAGAATGGTGAGGATGCCGACCTGGGTCGAGAAAAGCAGAGCCGGAAAGATGCGCGGGTCCTCGATCATCTGCTGATAGGCCAGCAGACTCAGCTCGCCTCGCTTGGCGCGCAACGAGAAGTGGACGGTGGCTATCAGCGGCAGGAAGAAATACACCAGGCTGAGAACGATCCAGAACCAGTTCCAAAGGCGCCAGCGTTTCATAGGCTTTCAGGCTCGTAGCCAGTGTTCGCTACGACGGCGTAAGACGTAGTAAATCGTCATCATCACGGCCATGACGATGACCATGCCGACGGCCAAGGCATAGCCCAGGTTGGGATTGCGCAGGACATCTCCGCGGATTTGCGAGCCGATCAAGATGGTGACCAGGTTGATCAGGCCGCCGGTCAGCGAAAGGGCCGTGGCATAGGCGCCGAAGGCATTGCCGAAAAGCAGGATCATGGAACCCAGCAGCGACGGCATCAGGATGGGAAGGCCCACATAACGCCAGTACTGAGTGGACGAAGCGCCCAGATTCTCGGCCGCCTCGCGCCATTCGCGGCGCATGCCTTCAATGGCCGGCGTGATCACAAGCACCATGAGCGGCAACTGAAAGTACAGATAGGTAACACTCAAACCCCAAAAACTATACAGGTTGAAGCCGATGTCGTAAAGATCGAGCCCGAAGAGCTCGCGAAACAGCACGGTGATCAACCCCACCCGTCCCAGGGTGAAAATGAACGCCTGGGCCAAAGGCACGCCGGCAAAATTCGAGGCCACCCCACAAAAGGTCATCAACGCCGAACGCACCCATGGAGGCACATTTCCCATGACCAGGGCATAGGCCAGGAAAAACCCGATCACACCTCCCATCAACGCCGTGGCCAGGCTGATGCGAATGGTGATCACATAGGCGCTCAAAATGGAAGGCGTAAACAGGGCGCGAAAGTTGGCGAGGGTGAACTGGCCTTTGGCGTCTTGCAAGCTGCCGATGAAGAGATAGAGCGAAGGCAAGAGCAAAAACAGAAAGGCAAAGACCAGGAATGGAACCACCCCCGCCCACGTTACAAGCGTCCGCGAAATGGTCAGGAAAGACAGTCTCGGGTAGAGACTACCCGAGACTGTCGCACCCGCAGCTACATGCTTACTTGACATCGGCACCTACAACGGCATCCCAATTCTTGGTCACGATCTCGCGAGCCGTGTTCAGCTCGTCCAGGGTGGGAAAGACGGCTTTGGCATAGGGCTCGGCCGGCGGCAGCTTGGCGGCGATATCGGCGGGAATGGCATTGCGCGCCACCAAATCGTTGTAGCGAATGGGATGGCAATAGCCTTTCAGCCAGATCAGTTGTCCTTCATCGGAGTAGAGAAACTCCATCCACAGCTTGGCCGCATTGGGATGAGGGGCGTAGGCGCTGATGGCCTGCACATACACGCCCGCCAGCGGGGGAGCGTCTTCGGGGACGACGAATTCGATATTGGGATTGCCGGCAAAGGTGTCGCGATCGGTCAAGGCCAGATAGTCCCAGCGAATGACAATGGGCGTCTCACCGCTGGCGATGGTCGCCGCTTTGGCGATGACGGGGACAAAGTTGCCGACTTCGTTCAGCTTCTTGAAGAACTCCAGGCCGGGGGTGGGATCCATCAGCGACCCTCCCATGGCCAGCGCCGCCGCATTGACCGATTGGATGGCCTGGTTAGAAAGACGGGGATCGCCGGCCAAAGCCACCTTGCCCTTGTATTCCGGTTTCAGCAGGTCCGACCACTTGCGCGGCACGTTCTCGACAAAATCGGTGGCCACCTGAAAGCCGAGCACCCCGTAATAATCGCCGTACCAAAAGCCGTCCGGATGCTTCACGTTGTCGGGAATGGTATCCCAGGTGCGAACCTTGTAGGGCATGGCGATCTGTTCTTCCACCAACTGCGGGCCGAAGCCAAAGCCTACGTCCAGCACATCGGGCGCCTGAGGGCCTTTGCTGCCCTTGTTCGCCTTCACGGCCTCGATCTCCTCGGCCGAGCCGGCATCGGGATTCAGTTCGTTGACCTCAAGCCCGTACTTGGCTTTGAAGGTGGCAATCGTTTCGCCGTAGTTACACCAGTCATGCGGCAAGGCGATGGTGGTCAACATGCCTTCGGCTTTTGCCGCGGCTACCAGCTCGGCCAACGGATCCGCTGCCGAAGGCGGTGGGGTAGCTGCCGGAGCGGGCGCCCCCGGAGCCGCACAGGCCGTCAGCATAGCCACAATCAATCCCAGAATGACCAGCGACAGCCAGAACGATGAGCGTCGCGAAGAAGAGGGACGGTGCTGCATAGGTTTTTTACCTCCTTTCAGAGAACGAGAGAGCGAACAAGAGCCGTTGCTCACGCGGCCCCAAGCAAAAAGGCGCCACTACTCCGCGCGCCGGGAACGATCGACCGGGCATATCGGGTAAGGCGCTATCATACCAGAAAGCGGACACAAGCTAAAAATCGGATAAATCCCTCCCCGTTCAGGCGGCCAGCCGCACCAAAGGTACCCACATCCGCTCCTCGACAAAACGGTCGAAATAAGGATCGGTGATCAGAACGGCGTTGGTTATTCTCCCCTCGTCGCCCATCCGGGCATCGGGTTTCTCCTCCGAAAGCCAGCGCTCATTGTCCACCCGGTAGCGAAAGCGGAAGACCCTTCCCGCCTCTAGTTCCAGGGTAGCCCGCCAGAAACCCTGACCATCACGATACATCGGTGTGGCCTGGATATCCCAATTGTTGAAATCACCGACAACGTGCACGCTGCGTTCGGCTACGGCTTCGGGCAGCCATAAGTGCACGATACAGATCAGGCGTTGGTCGCGGTAGGTGAAGGTCTTGGCAATCATGGCAATGGGTCCGTATCGGGTCGGGTGGGAGGCCATAGTCCCTGGAGACCGCCAACCGCTCGCCACCTGAGGCGGCCACGCCGCTTTGTTATCGCTTTCATTGCCAACGAGACTACGGCCTCCCATGGGATTACCCAAAGTCTAGCAAGCTTCACTTAAGACCACGCCAAGAAGTCCTTAAGCTTCGTTGACATCCGCGTAAAAATTTATTCATCGTGCTGCGGTATCGACGCTCCGCCCGGAACGGATAAAGCGTCCAGCACCCAGGCTTTGATGGCATCCCGCACGCGACGGAAAA
>JBBIGZ010000151.1:0-3534 GCA_037447295.1 Chloroflexota bacterium
GCGTTCGGCCTGCTCCTCGGCCTGCAGGGCCTGTTCCTGCGCCTGGCGGGCGGTGCGCGCTTCCTGTTCGGCGCGTTGACGGGTAAGGCGCGCCAGTTCATAGGCCTGTAAGGCTTCACGCAGGATGGTTTGAATCTCCTCGGTGGATGGGCTGGGCATGGATATCTCCTAATAGCCGGCGACGTTATTGGCCGCTTCCAGTACGTCGGTAAGGTGGTCGATCAGGCGCTGGAAGTTTTCGGCCTCGCTTTCCAGGGGCTGCCAGTAATATTCGGCGAAGTGGTCGCTGGTGCTATCATCCCAGGCCTGGCGCACCTCTTCCCAGATAGCGCGCAGGCTCTGGCGGGCATAGTGGGTGGTCTCTTGGGCGCTGGACATTTTGAACCTCCTCAAAATTACCACGAAGGGCACGAAAGGTTTTGATGACCACAAAGAGCACAAAGGTTTTTTAATGTTGACTTCACTACAAAAAGGTCTTGGCTGCCGGAAACATGCTTGGCACACCAGGATTTGGGTCGTTCTGGGCTTTCATGTTCGTTTACAAAAGAAATTTTTGTAAAATGACTCTCCTGCAAAAACTGTGTTTACCACGAAGGACACAAAGATCACAAAGTTATTTTTAACATAAAATGCGATCAACTTTATTGCTTTGAATAATATTTTTGGGTTGAATGCCCAAAATCCTTTGTGTACTTGGTGTACTTGGTGGTCGAAAACCTTTTTGCAGTGAAGTCAAAAATCTGCGTTCACCCATAACATCCGTGTCCTATTTCACAAAGTTTGTGTGAATAAGGCATGGTTTTTTCAGTGGACTCTTAAATTCCTTTGTGTTCTTCGTGCCCTTTGTGGTTTATGGTTTAAACTTAAAGTACTATGCGGCGAATACCATCCCGAAAACGCTGCACATGGAAGTTGAGGATAAAACCCAGGCGCAGGTTGGTGGCTTTCAGGTAAGAGATCAACTGGGCCTCATGGATGGGATGGATGGCTTCTACGGCTTTAATCTCGGCGATCACCAGACCGCTAATCAACAAATCGAGCCGTTGACCTTCGATTTGCAAATTTTTATACGGTACTGCGATCGCTTTCTGCCGTTCAAATGGTACGCCGCGCAGGGTAAGTTCGTAATCCAAAGCGTCTTCATAGATTCGCTCCAGGAAACCGGGACCCAGGATAGAATGAACCTCGAAAGCAGCATCGAGCAAAGCTTTGCCCCAGCGTTCCACTTCTTTCGGGATTGGCTCATATCGGCTCATAGGCATTCCTTATCCTTTGTGCCCTTGTGTGTTTCGTAGTTATCCTAAGCGTTCAGGTCCGCCGGGGGCGCCTTCCTTGAACTCAGGTGGGACCGGTGGCCGCGGAGAGGGGGCAGGACCCAGGCTGTCCAGGCCGGAGGCCTCGCCCAGGGGTTGCCACTCGCCCTCTCCTTGCCGCAGAAAGACCTGCGATTGGCCGCTCTGTGGGTCGGTGAGGACGGCAATCACCGGGACGTTTTCTGGCCCCAGTTCGCGGATCAGGGCGGCGATGCGCTCGTTGGCCGGGCTCCATTGCGCCGAAGAGGGGTCGGCCATCTTTTCGGCCTGGGCGGCGATCCATTCGGGAGAGCCCTGCTCGCCATGTTGAGTCTGGCCGAGTTCCAGATGGCCGCCGCGATGCGCCTTGGATTCCACCACAATCAGCGGGATGCCCGGTGCGCGGAAGACGCGGTCAAAGCCGTGCTTGGGCTGATCAAAAGGAAGGGGCTGCAGGCCGAACTTTTCGCTGAGCACCTGCGCGGCGATCTCCTCGCCCAGGGCGCCTTGCAGGCGGGTCAACGTAGCGCGGTTGTGACGAATGGCAGCGATCACACCGCCCATCAGTGCCAGGACGCCGGCCGCAGCCACGCCAGCGGCTGTCGCTTGCAAGCGAGTTGCCAGGTAGGCCTCCAGGGCCGCAATGCGGCGGTCCATATAAGCAGTCGCGCCGGCGATCTGGTCGGCCAGACGCTCGCGGTAAGCACGGGCAAAGGCAAAGAAGGCTTCTGCCTCCTGGTGGACACGATTTTGCCACTCCAGGATGCGATGCAGGCGTTCTTCGGCCTGGCGTAGGGCATATTCGTAGGAGGAGCAATCCACCGAGCCGCCCTGCTGAGCGGCCAACATGGCCTGGATGAAGCACCCCTCCAGAGCGGCGCGGGCGTATTCGACCTCTTCCCGTGCCCGCCATTCGGCGCTTTTCAGCCGTTGCAGGGTGCGGGCGATCTCCTGCTCGGCCTGCTCCATCGCCTCATACTGGCGACGGGCGAAATCGGGCAGCGCCTGGCGCAGGGCGCGCAGCGCCTCAACTTCGGCGTTGACTTGGGTCATACAACACCTCAGCGATATTCCAGATACTCGCGCAACCTCTCCATCAGCCCCAGTAGGTGAGCCTCATGGCCTTCGGTGGCCGCCAGGTAGCGGTTAATGCTCTGCACGGCCTCCTCCAGCGCCTGGCCGAATTCGTGGTACTTGGCATCCGTCCAGACCTCCCCCAGACTACGCCAGTGGGCCTGCATGGAACTCAGTTCCTCCTGAAGGGTGCGGTTGAAGCGGATCAGGTGTTCCCTGAACTGTGTGAGACTTTCTAGATCACTATCAACGCGGCTCATAATTTTTATTTGCTTCTCCACTACTCCTATTTTACACCCATCGGGTAATTCATGTCACAAAATAACGCTTTTTCCGCGCTCCTTAACAAACCGCTCAGGTGCTGTCATTGGCCCCACCCATTAGGCGCGGATCGCTACCGGCCGCGTCGCACCAGTGCCTCACCCCCTGGGAGGCGGATGGGGGACATGAGGGCTCTTGTTTTACCAAAAAGAGCGCGAAGGAGAAATACGATCTACGGTCCTTGGTCTACAGTCAGAACACGGGCGCGCGGTTTTCGCGCGAAGGACGCTCTTCCGAAAAAATCTGGCTATAAATCCTCTGGCTTCAACCCGGTGACTCTGGCAATGCGGGCCAGCATCTTCGGCCCGATTTCTTCCCCATCGTGAAAAGCAAAGATGACGTCCTGCCAGCCTGGCCGCTCCAACACTTTGTGAGAACCGCTCTGACGCTTGACCTGCCAGCCAATCCGCAGCAGAGCGTTGAGCAAGCGCTTGGCTTTGACCGTTTTCCAGGCGCTCATGCCGCGGTGAAAGAGAAAAACAGGGCCGGAATCGCTTCGCCGTGTTCAAGGCGGTCGGCGATGACCCGCAAAGCCAGCGCTTGAGCGCGCAAAGCGGCTTCTTCCGGGTCCTTGCCGTAGCACATCACGCCCGGCAATTCCTTGACTTCGGCCAGCCAGCGGCCATCTTCTTCTTGTTCGTACTCAATCGTAAACTTCACAGCTCCTCCGGATGGAAAGAACGTTCCATGAAGGAATTATACCTGAGAGAACGACCAAGAGTTACAGTTTACCTACCGTCCACCGTCTATCCCACCTCCACCACCACCTCCGTCCCCTCGCCGGGGCGGGAGCGGACCTGGAGCCGGCCGCCCAGGGCCTCGAGGCGTTCGCGCATCTGGCGCAGCC
>JBBIGZ010000152.1:0-3529 GCA_037447295.1 Chloroflexota bacterium
GGCGGCGATCGATTTTGCCCCCTCCAGTGCTACCCAAGGATGCGATCCGTCCGATCAATGGGCGGTTGCCGCCGCTTCCGGCTTGGTCGTGCGCTCGGAAAACGGCCTGGTAGTGATTGACTTAGATGGCGATGGCCGGGAACAAACCGGCTGGGTGCTGATTTACCTCCATCTGGCAGAAAAAGGCCGCGTGCCGAGAGGCGTCTTCGTCAATGCCGGCGATCGTCTGGGGCGACCTTCCTGTGAAGGCGGCGTTGCCACCGGCCGCCATATTCACTTTGCCCGCAAATACAACGGGGAATGGATCCTGGCTGATGGTCCCTTCCCTCTCATCCTCGATGGTTGGCGCGTTTACCAAGGTGAAAAGCCCTACAAAGGCAAGATGGTGAAAGGAGAGCGCGTGATCATTGCCGATATTTATGGTAGCTTCATTGCCGCCATCTGGCGCGAAGCCCCGCAGGAGAGTGGAGAATAGACCATGAACCATCAAGCGTCGGTCGTAGATACTTTCTATCCCTCGCTCCCATCCTCTCCCGTTCTTCTGCTCTCCCTTCTTCATCTACCGTCTCCCTCTCTCGTCTCTAATCCCTCCAGGAGTTAATCTCATGCCTCTCCTCTGTTCCATCCGCCTTCCAGAAGCCCCACTGATCACCATCTTAAGCACCCTCCTGCTAACCGTTGATGCCTATCACCATCTCACGCCTCGCAAAGAATTTGATCGTCTGATCCTCTATCTGTTCATCCCCATGCTCGTTATCCTCTTAAGCCGCAAACGGCTTGCCGATTACGGCTTCCGGTTGGGAAATTGGAAAATGGGACTGACGCTCACCCTGTTTGCCGTGCTCATCACCACACCGGTGCTCTTCCTGGTGGTTCAACAAAGCCCGGAGATGCGTTCTTACTATCAGCCCGATCGGAGCAATTTGCCGTGGAATACATTTATCGAGCTAATCGGTTGGGAATTTTTCTTCCGCGGCTGGATCCTCTTTGCCTATCTGCGCGCCTATGGCCCAGATGGACTATGGTTACACGCTGTCCCATTTGCGCTGGCACACATCGGCAAACCGGAGCTCGAGACGATCACCACGCTCTTCGGCGGTTATGTTTTCGGCTGGATTGCCCGCCGCACCGACTCATTTATCTACCCCTTTCTCATCCACTGGTATATTGCCTCCATCACCATCTTCTTTGCGGGCTGAAATACGGTTGCTTCTGCGTGGCTTAATGCTTGGTGTGTAGGATAGCCTGATGGTTCAGTTTTCTTTCGGAATCTCTCGCACAACTATTCGTTAAGCAGAGTTGCCAATCTCAGCTTGGGCATTGTGTGGGCGGCGGTGACGTGCACAAAGAATACCTGACCGTATGTAGCAATATGCGAGTTCCGGCGAACTTGAAACACTTCTCTCCTGCTTTTGTCTTGGTCGGCCATGCTCTGCCACTTTTGAACAAGAGCCAAACTGTTTTTCCCCTCTGCTCTTTGGCAGGCCTTTCAGCCTCGCGAAATCTATCGGCACCCCGCTTTTCTGTCGCAAATTCAGGTTGTTGTAAGGTCATTAATTTGAAGTGACTTGGTTGATCTCTTCAGACCAGTATGGCTCTTGCGGCAAGCTATCCCAGGGATTGGGGAGATTATCCGGGGTGACATAGACCCAACCCGCATGGCGTGCTTTTGAGAACTGCACCGCTTGCACCATCTGACTTTGATTCGCTCCGATCACCAGATGCCAGAAGCGAACTGCCGGGTATTTATACACCCAGGTCGAAGGCATCCAGCTTTCGTAGGCAGAGTAATTGTCCTCAAAATTGACGATGATGTCCGCTGCCTTCATGTAGCATTCTGCCGTGTTGGTGCCGGGGTTGATCACCACGCGCGCCCCCGGCCGTAGGCGCTTGATGAATCGATATAGGTTCAGATAATAGGGCTGACGCAAGCAACGGGTGCTGGCTTCATCCAGGAAGATGCCGTTCACGCCGTACCAAGCGAAGTAGCGCTGAATTTCCTGCTTGACGATGGTGGCGCTGCGACGGCTGTAACCGGTGGCGACATATCCCAGCACCATGATGCCCTGGGCTTGCGCCTGTTGGACGGTGGTCAGGTAGGCAGCATCGCGCGCGCTGCCGGGCCCATCACTGGGGTTGATGATGGCTAAGCCAACGGTGGGAGCAGCGTTGGTGAGCTGATCCCACAGGGGACCCGGCTCAAAATAGGACGGAATGGCAATGCGTTGCGCAGCGAAGGGGGAAGAGAGGCTATAGGCGGGACCTGCGGGGGCGTCACCACCGAAGCGACATTCGGCATCGACATGAGCGGAAGCATCCGGGATGGTGGGGTTGCAAGCGCCTTCGCCGGAGGCTTCGTCGAAGTGGTAGAGCAAGAGGGTGCGGGCATCTGGGGAGAAGGGGGCGCTTGGGCGCTGGAAGACGCCGGTATAGCGGATGCCGGAAGAGAGCCGAATTTCATCGAGCCAGCCACTGAAGGAGGGATACTCTGCACCTGCATCGTGCTTTTCGGCGCCGATGACGAGGTAGGGGTCGTTTTCGTAGGACGTGGAGCGACCGTCACGGTAGGAGATGTTGCCGGTTGGGCCGTAGCGTTGGGCATCCAGCCAGCCATCGACAAAAATGCGCATTAGCCCGTCCGATGCACGCCGCGTCACGGCGATGTGATGCCACACTCCATCGGCGACGTTTGCGCGACCGCACAAGGTCGTGCCTTTGCTGCCTTTGGTAATGCCAAATGCGATTCTGCCGTTTGAGAGTGAAATGCCCCAATCGCCGTAATCTGCTGAGCCGAAAATATCGCGGTCGAAGATGATGTTGGCGGTGATCCAGCCATCTTTGGCGCCGCAGGTGGCGGAGCCGGTGTTTTCGCCTGGGAGGGCGCGTAGCCAGAATTCGAGGGTGAAATCTGTGCCGACATCGGCGACAGTGGGCGGGTCGATGGGGATGCGCAGGCGGTCAATGTTGCCAATGCCGTGGCCAAAGAAGCGCAGGGAGTAGTTGGCGGTGCTCTGAGCCTGAGCCGTAGTAGGAGTTAACCAGCTTTGCAACACAAAGATGAAGATAAGAACGGGAAGGAAAATACGTTTCATGACACCTCCGACTCTAAATGCAAAAACGGCAAAGTACACCTTACTTTGTCAGTAAGAAAAGATTTAAGACGCAATTGCCGTGAAGGGGAATAGAGATGGCCTTATGGGAACCGGCATTACGATTTGCCTGCGCATTGGCTGGGGTGCCGGCCTGATTTGACTTTGGGCATTATAGCGGATAAGTATAGAGCCAGCGTTGCAGAATGGTTGCACGCATTGGAGGGGCAAAAAGATCGTAATGATTGCAGCCGGATAAGGCAGGGGATGAGTGAGTGATTTTTGGACTGGATGTTTGCGCTACCAAGCTCGCTGGCGGATGGTTTCAAATAGCAAAATGGCAGTGGCAACGGAGACATTGAGCGAGTTGACGCGCCCAAACATGGGGATGGCAACCTGGGCATCACAGGCCTTTTGCCAGAAGGGGCTGAGGCCTCTAT
>JBBIGZ010000153.1:0-3513 GCA_037447295.1 Chloroflexota bacterium
GCATTTATGGGCGTTAGGGCGAGAAGCGTATGGGGAGCAGGCGGCCGAGTGGGTGGAGGCAGCGGTGGAGAAATTATGGGAAGGCGAGGTGGATGTTGTGATTGAACGGTGTGAAGAAGTGCTGAGGCAGAAAGCGGCATGGAGTGCTGGGGTGGTGCGGACAGCAGAGTATTTCCGCGAGCGTCGCTCGCAGATGGATTACCCGGCTTTTCGTCGGGCGGGGTATCCGATCGGAAGTGGGACGGTGGAGAGTGCCTGTAAGGGGATTGCTTGGCGCTGTAAGGGGCGAGGGCAGCGATGGAAAGGGAAAGGATTACAGGCGATGTTAGCGCTTCGGAGTGCTGGGATGGGAGGAAGCCACGAATGGGATGAAGCCTGGAAGCAAATCCTGCAGGCTAATTGACCCTCTACCGACGATTTTGGAACACACCCTTGACGGGTTTCTTTATTGTGTTTATAATCAATTTATTGGAGCAATATGGCTCTACATAGGAGGACAATCTATCCTCGGCATTTCGTCGTTGGTGGCCCTTTAAATCTTGTTGGGGAGTATCTTTGGTCGGCTATCAACGCGACTTTAGAGCAGCATGCTCTTTGTGAAGCGCGCCGGACGATAACGGTCACTCTCTCTGCTTTTCGTAGATACCAGTTTGATTGGAGCAATTGCCGTTATCGTGGAGCACATCTTACAGCGACCTTCACAAGAAAGGAGGTGATGTTTTCTCCAAGATACGCGTTGTGCTTTCAATGATTGACAAATCCTTGTTCAAAAAGAAGGAGGAAGAAACATGTCCAAGAAAATTTGGTATGTGCTGATAGGCACATTGATGGTTGCGGCTACACTTCTTTCTGCTTGTGGTCCTGCTTCAACACCAGTGGCCACTCAACCGCCTGCTACGGAGGCTCCAAAGCCGACCGAGGCTCCGCCCACGCAAGCCGCTGTGCGGCATTTGCAGATCTATCACTGGTGGACTGCTCCGGGTGAACGCGAAGCCGCGGATGCCATGTTTGCTGCGCTCAAAGCGGCTTACCCCGATATTCAGGTGGACGAGAACCCGAGCCCTGGGGGCGGTGGCGTCAATCAGCGAGTCGTGCTTCAATCACGGATCGCGGCCGGCGACTACCCAGATACGTTCCAGACCCTGGGTGGCGCGGAACTGAAGAACTACGTCGATAGCGGCGTGCTGTTACCCCTGGATGACTTCTACAAAGAGACAGGCTACGGCGAGAAGATTCCGGGCCCCCTGCTGAAAGCTGTCACGGTGAACGGACATCCCTACGTTGTGCCGTTGAACATGCACATTCAAAACATCCTCTACTACAACAAAAAACTGTTCGACGAGCTGGGATTGACAGCCCCCACCACATTTGACGAATTAATGGCGGCTTGTCAGACCATCAAGACCGCCAAACCTGATATGGTTTGCCTCGGTCTGGGCTCAAAAGAGAAATGGGAGGATGCCTTTGTCTTTGACAGCCTCTACCTGGAACTCGCCGGCCCCGAAAACTATGTCAAACTCTATAAAGGCGAGATTGATGTGACCCAGGACGCAAACTACAAAACGGCCCTGGAGCGCTTTGCCCAACTGATACCTTTCATCAACAGCGACCACGCCAGCCTCACCTGGGATCAGGCGGTTGGCCTGGTTGGCTCCGGAAAGGCAGCCATGACTCTCATGGGTACATGGGCCATTGGTGCTTTTACCAAGGGTTCCAACTGGCAACCCGGCGTGGACTTTGGCGCGGTAACTTTCCCCCAGAAGCCTGACCGGATCTTGCTCTTCCATCCCGACACCTATGGGATCACGGTAAAGGCACCCAACCCAGAGGCCACAATGGATTGGTTGAAAGTGGTGGCCTCGCCCGAGCTTCAGATCCCGACGGATGTCATCCAGGGCGGCCTGTTCGCGCGCACCGATATCGACCCGACGGAATTCCCCGACCCGATCCGTCAGGAGATGCAGAAGTTCGTCAGCGAGAATCCAGGCAAACTGATCCTCGATCAACACGGAAGCATCCTGCCCGCCGCAGCCCAGTCTGCTTACTGGGATATTCTCTCGAGCTTCCTGGCCGCTCCCGACGTGGATAAGACCATTCAGGCCGTGGCCTCCATGATGACGACTTACGATGTCAAGAATGCGTCTGCTTGGTATCAGTGGCCGTAAATGAAGATGACGTGAGATAAGAGGCAGGGATGCACTATATGTGCATCCCTGCTATCTGACCCAAGGAGGCTGCCGCGGGATGACCAAATATTTGTCGAAGGTGTTTAGAAAACAGGATATTTGGAACTTTCTGGTTTTTCAAGCGCCGCTCTTGATTTTCGTCGGCTTGCTCTATATGACCTTGCTGTGGACGATCTATGTATCTTTCGCGGATTGGAAGACGGTTGCACCTAACTATACTTTTTCTGGACTGAAATGGTATCGTTTCTTGGTGCAGCAACCGCGATTTGAAGTTGACATCAAGAACAACCTGATTTGGCTGACTCTAGGCGTGGCGCCCACAGTGCTCATAGCCATCTTCCTTGCTTATTTTCTGGAATTTGCCCATTTTCCCAAAATAGAGAACTATATTCGCACACTCATTCTCTACCCTGTGGCCATGTCGTTCATTGTCACAGGCACGATCTGGTCATGGATGTATGAACCAGGGCGGGGAGTGTTTAACACGCTCCTGCGCAGCCTGGGATTCAACGCTAATCTTGCCTTTACTACGGATCCTAAAACAGCTACTTATTGGCTGGTATTGATCTTTATCTGGCAATACCTAGGTTTTGCTGTCATCATTATTCAGTCATCGTTTCGCACAACCGAGCTGCAAGAAATGATAGAGGCAGCTACTGTGGATGGTGCTTCGCGCTTGCGCATTCTGTTTCAGATCATCATTCCAAACATCCGTTCAGGCATTTTGGTGCTCGTCTCGCTCTTGTTGATCTCGACTCTCAAAGTGTTCGACATTGTGTTCATTGTTACGTATGGCGGGCCTGGAATTGCCACGGACGTTCTGGCTACCAACATGTGGGTCACGACCTTCCAACAGCACCTTGTCTCTGCCGGCGCCGGCCTGGCGGTAATCATTTTTGCCATGGCATTTATCATCGTCATTCCTTATACGATTTACGCGCTGAACAGGTGGTTTGTCGAATGAAAAGCAGAGATCTTTCTCTCAAATTGCTGGCCGTTCTTATCCTCATCCTTCTCAGCATAGCGTACCTCCTGCCGATTTATGTGATGGTAGTGGCATCGCTCAAATCCATAGAGGAAATTACCAAGACCAACTACTTGTTGCCCACTTTGAATCCGCAGTGGAGTAATTACATCGAGGTCCTGAAGGGTAGCGAGCGCTTCCGCAGTCAAATGCTGCCGCGCCTGTTCAACTCGATGGTGATCTCTTTTTCTGTAACCGGGCTCTCCCTGTTCTTGGGTGGTCTGGGCGGATACTATCTGAGTCGCAGCCGCACTCTGTTTGCTCGCTTCCTTTTCGTCCTGGTTGGAATCGCTCTATATTTGC
>JBBIGZ010000154.1:0-3502 GCA_037447295.1 Chloroflexota bacterium
AAGGGCATGGCAGAGGAAGAGAAGCCGGTTGTGGCCCAGGCCGAAACCCCGGCGCAGCCTGCCGAAGAGCTGCCGGATTGGCTGAAGGGCATGGCAGAGGAAGAGAAGCCGGTTGTGGCCCAGGCCGAGAGCCCGGCGCAAACGGCCGAAGAATTGCCGGATTGGCTGAAGGGCGTGGCTGAAGAGTCGCCGATTGCTGCGCAGACCGGAGCACCAGCTCAGCCGACCGAAGAATTGCCTGACTGGTTGAAAGCGACGACCATGGAAAGTGAATTCGATGAAACCGGGGCGTGGTTGCGATCGCTGGATGCCTCCCGGCCAACAGCCGAACCAGAGACCGCTCTCTCTGAGCCTGAAATGGAAGTGGAAGAGACCCCACCGGTCACACCGCCGCCGGCGCTGGATTGGAAGCCGGTGGAAGTCGAACCAGAACCACTGCCTCCGTCCATCACTGTGCCCCCTCATCCGAAACGCACCGGCAGTCTCTCACCAACGCGCGATTTGCACTTAGCGCAGGCGCAGCAGGCATTGGAGCGTGGTGATATTCGTACGGCTGTGGAGCATTATTCCCGCCTGATCCGCAAAGGCCGCCTGCTCGATGAGGTGATCTTTGATCTGCGCGAGGCGCTCTATCGCTACCCGGTGGACGTGCTCCTGTGGCAAACGCTGGGTGATGCTTATATGCGTGCCAATCGCCTGCGCGAGGCCTTGGACGCCTACACAAAGGCCGAACAGCTACTGCGCTGAGAGTGTTTCAAGCAAAGCTTCCACCGAGCGGGCATGGAAATGGAGCACCCGGCGTCCTTGGGAGAGCAAGGCTTCGACATCTCCCAGGGCCTGGGCGTGTTGTAGCGTACCGAATGTCAAGCCTTGGGAGGGGATGGCAAGATCATCGGCTCGTGTGGCGGTGAGCACAATGAAGAGCCCACGGTTTGGCCCACCTTTGTGATATTGCCCCGTGGAGTGTAGGAAGCGCGGACCAAAGCCCAGCGTGACGGCGCATTTGGTCTTTCGTCGCAATTGTTGCCGGAAATCTTCTAGGATATGCTCCACCTGCGGCAGGCGGGGGAGGAAGGCATTGATGGCAATGAAATCGCCGGGCTTGGATTGAGCGATGAAATCCCATAGGTCGGCGATTTCG
Organism: Chloroflexota bacterium; assembly: GCA_037447295.1. Lineage (GTDB taxonomy): Bacteria > Chloroflexota > Anaerolineae > Anaerolineales > Villigracilaceae > 630D-37. The sequence continues at coordinate 1,142 of JBBIGZ010000154.1, forward strand.
CTTTTGACCGCCACAGACGATTGGAGAGGCTCTCCCCGCTGATGTCGGGCGATCTGTTGACGGGCGCGTACTTTGGCCTCCTCCACGTTCGGTTGATCGAAAGCATTGACGCCTAACAGGGCACAGGCAACTGCCGTGGCAAACTCCCAACGGTAAAATTCCGCACCCAGAGCATAGGGGGAAGCGAAATCGAAGATCAGAATGGGATGACCAGCATGTTCCAGAGCTTCTACCTGGGCGTTGATCTTTCCATCTGAACGGAAATAGACGAAAAGACGGTCGGCAGAATACTCTTCTGGGTCACCAGGGATTTCACTTATCGGTAGGATGCCTTTGCCTTCCTTGCCGCTCGATTCGGCAATGAGTTGCTCGACCCAGGCCGAGAAAGAGACCACCGCAGGATCGGCAAACAGGGTGAGCTTGTTGCGACCTTGCAGGGCAGCTTCGGCCAGGACCAGTCCTAACATCAGGCCGGGGTTGCGCGCTGCGAGTACTTCGGGTCGGCATTGGCTATGCATGATCGCCGCTTCGTTCAGCAGGTGGGAGAGATCGATCCCCAGCAAAGCGGCCGGTACCAGACCGAACGCCGAAAGTGCCGAATAGCGCCCGCCAACGTTCGGATCAGCGAGGAAGATACGGCGGAAGCCGCGGGCATGCGCTAAGGCTTCCAGCGAGGTGCCGGGATCGGTGATGGCGATGAATTGCCCTCCGTTGCCTCCCGTCTGCGCCCAGAAGTGTTCCAAGAGGGCCATCACTTCGGCAGTGCCGCCGGATTTGCTGGAGACGATGAAGAGAGTTTGGGAAAGTGGCAGAGAGGTGGCTTTGACCTGAATTTCCTGCGGATCGGTGGTATCGAAAATCACACCTTGGAGGGCCTGGCCGGGGAAGGGGAAACGCGAGAGGACTTCAGAAGCCAGGGAGGAGCCGCCCATGCCCAGAAGGGCAAAATGGGTGAAGCCGGATTGCCGGATCTCTTCGGCGAAGGTGCGGTATTCGGCGATTTGCGCGGTCATTTGGACCGGCAAATCCAGCCAGCCCAGGCGCCGACGTACTTCTTCCTGACCTTTGGCATCGCTTGTCCATAGGGTGGCATCGCCTTGCCATAGGCGAGGGGCGAGGGATTCACGCTCAAGGGAAGACAGGCGCTTCTCAACCTGGACCTGCACAGGTCCCAGCCTGATCCGCTGGGCGCTAAGCCTTTGACGCAGGGTTTGCAAAAGGGCCTCAAACGCTTCGGCAAAGGCACGCACGCCTTCTTCTTCCAGCTCTTTCATCACCTGGTCTAATGAAATTCCCAGGCTCTCCAGTTCCTGGAAGAGGCGGCGCGCTTGATCCAGGTTTTCTCGGACGGTGAGGCCAAGGTGACCGTGTTCGCGGAAAGCTTCCAGGGTTTGGGGTGGGACGGTATTGATGGTGTGGGGGCCGATCAGGTTGTCGACGTAGAGAGTATCGGGGTAGTTCGGGTTTTTGGTGCTGGTGGAGGCCCAAAGAGGGCGCTGCAAACAGGCGCCGGCGGCGGCCAGGCTCTCCCAACGGGGGCCGCGGAAGGTCTCTTCAAAGATGGCATAGGCCAGGCGGGCATTGGCAATGGCGGCTTGACCGCGCAAAGCGGCAGCGCGCTCGGCTTGCGGGTGCTCGGCGCGCATGAGGGATTCGAGACGGGCATCTATTTTGGTATCCAGCCGCGAGACAAAAAAGGAGGCGACCGAGGCGAGGGAACGGAGGGGTAGGCCGGCGCGCAGGCGGTCTTCCAGGCCGGAAAGGTAGGCTTCGATGACTTGGCGGTAACGCTCGAGGGAGAAGATCAAGGTGACGTTGACGTTGATCCCTGCAGCAATGGCCTGGCGGATGGCCGGTAGCCCTTCGGGAGTGGCCGGGATTTTGATCATCAGGTTGGGGCGGGCGACGCGCTGCCAGAGGGCGCGTGCCTGTTCCAGGGTGGGCGCGGTCTGGTGCGCTAGGCGCGGATCGACCTCTAGCGAGACGTAGCCATCTTCGCCTTGGGTGCTTTCGTAGAGGGGCAGGAAGAGATCGCAGGCTTCCTGAATGTCTTCGATCGCCAGCTGCCAGAAGACGCGCTCTTCATCCCAGCCGGCCCAGGCCAGGGGTTGCAGAGCGTCGTCGTAGTCGGTGGTTTTGGCGATGGCGTTGTGGAAGATGGTGGGATTGGAGGTGATGCCGCGAATTTCACCCTGATGGATGAGGTGCGCTAGCTCACCGTTGCGTAACAAGCGACGCTGGATGTTATCGTACCAGAGCGATTGACCATATTCGATTAGGCGGGTGGTTGTGAGCATGGGGCGATTTTACCATATAGAGAAGTGTGGGATGTTAAGTTTGCGGAGGATGAAAGTGACAGAA
>JBBIGZ010000155.1:0-3309 GCA_037447295.1 Chloroflexota bacterium
ACGGCGATGGTAAGTCACAGGTTGGGAAGGCGGGGCATCGTTTTGCGCCTGCTGACGCAGCATCTGCCCCTGCAACCAGTTCCGTATCTTCAACATCTCACGCAGGCGTTCTCGCCGCGCCTGTTCGGCGGCTTGCTCGGTTCGTCGCGCCCGTTCCAACTCTATTACTATGTCGCGTGTAATTTCAACCATGCCGCTGCTCTTTTTCCCATATCTCTCGCAACAAAATTGGCTTTCCCCTTTCTCTCTCCCATTCACGGAACTTCAGGTACATGTAAAGGGGAGAGGGCATAACGCTGACAAAAATCAATCCCATACTAATTAGCAATATACCTAAAATAACCTCTTCATGACCAAAGGCTCTGCGAAGTGAAATCATTATACCTGGTACAAGGTAGTGCAGCTTTTCTAAGCGTCGCAGCCATTTCAGTGAGTTTTTGTATTGTTCCATCTTTTCTTCGGCTATTGCAATCTTGAGTCCTAATCTACTTGCTTTGGTCAGATCGTTATCAATGGTCCATGTTTCTTCATCAAGATATTCCCTGAGAAGACCTTTACGGCGCGCTAATTCCCACTTCTCTGTTTCATGTTTTTTATCGCGAAATGCTAAATATATACTTAATAAAGAACTTCCTATAACTAAAATTAGAGTAAATAAATCACTTCCGATTAAGATAAGCGTAAATCCAACAATAAACAGCTGAAATATTGCAGGTACAAACACTCCAACACCCCAAATTAATATATCACGCAAATATCGTATACGCAAACTTGTAATCAAGTTAAGAAGCAGACCTACCGCCCCCCCGACGACAGTAACTTTTGCTATTGGGGCTGACACATTGTAAAACATCGACGCTGGCAAAATTAGGAATAAGTTTATCATCACCAAACCCATAAGCCCAAGCAAGAAATATCGCTTTCGCCCTTTACCGACTAGCCGATAAAGAATCTCATATTGTTGCCAATATTCTTGATATCTTTTGTCATCCATGGACACCTCTTATCATGGGGAAGGGGGCGGAGTTGGAACAGGTGGAATAGGATTATTCGTTTGTGGAACAGGTGTTCCTGACTCCGGCATCGTCAGATTTTGTCCAGCAGCAGCTGGGGTGCCAGTGGCCTGGTGAGCAGGTGGCGGCGTTGGTACAGGCGGGTATTTTTCATTGTCGATCGCCTGAGCTAGATTGTCCTTAATTTTCTGTAAAAGCGACTGTGAACCTTTTTCCATTTGTCGACTCAACCAATCTCGCAAGCCATATTTCTCGACAATAGAATCCCAAAGTATGCTTACTCCACCATCTACCACTACTTTAGCTGCAAGTGCAACATAGGGCGCAGCCATTGGTGCACCAAGAGCCGCTGTTATTCCACCGAAAATCAGCCCTGCTCCCCACCCGGCCAGTTCACTTATCCCAAAACCAACAGTATCAATCAGTAAATCGGTGGCTGTTTGATTCCACGGACTCTTTTCACGCACATTTTTGACAAGGTTAGGGGTGACCGTAATTCCCCATCCAATCCCTGTCAATATGCCTGGGCTGAAATCATCCAAGACTCGCCCAAAAGTACGGATTGCCGTGTCTGTTTTGATCGTATATTTCAGTGGCCCGGCAACATCATCCATGCCAAAACCCTTGAGCATTGGCAAAGGAATGGAAATATCAGGGAATCCACGGGCTCTTTTCATCAATTCTACTGCCTCATCCTCTGTTGTAGAGCCCCACCATGTAGAGGGACTGCGCATCCAATTCCCAATTCGTTGCCATATGGATTTCTTCTCTTGCAACGGAGCATCGTCTATCTTGCACATCAGTTGTTCGCCCGCCATCGCATTGTACCCCTCCCGCTCCTGGGCGCGGAAGCGCTGATAGGCTTCGGCGGCTTGAGCGGTTGTGAATAGGGGAACGCTCAAGGGGGCCGTTTGCATTTCCTGGATGAAGGCGGCATCGGCGGCCTCCTGCTGTTCGATCCATGTTCCGCGCGCTGCCTCTTCCGCTCTCTTGCGCGCAGCGGCCGCCTCCGCTTCGCCCTTCACCGACGAGATGCTGCCGTTGGCTTTGGCCTGCCGCCTTGTTCTCTGTATTTTGACAATGTCAAGCTCGATTATTCGTTCTAAGAATACGGCCATTTCTGTCATAGCGAACGCAGCTGAGCAACCTCCCAGTTGCAGTGAGAAACTGTTTTGGTAGCCGAAGCCGCCTTGCAGTGACATCTACGCGAAAACTTGACATTGTTGAAGTATTTACTATTTCAAGAAACACACGTCGAATCATTCATGCGGCTCCACAAAGTGCTTGTAAAAGTACCAAGCTGCTGGATATGAAATTACAAAATTTAGAAACGCAATCCACACCCCAAGTCCAAATAAGCCGATTGTAATGATGTCTATAATGCCCAAAAAGTAATATGAAGAAATAGTAAGGCTAAGCCCAACGCTCACAATAATTGCAAAGCGTCGTACCATAAGTAGGCCCCTATCACGGTAATACCTAAGGACGATTACTGTGGTTAACATACAAGCGATTGGTATTCCTAATCTCAGAATGAGCTGCATATATTCTTGTTCCCAACAGTCTCAAGACACTATTCTATCTCCACAAGACAGCATCATTTGCGTAATCCCCAATCAAAGGGGGTCATGTCAAGTCTAACATCTTCCCCTATGGGAGCAGAAACGACACGATAAGCATATGCCCAATATGCAACTTCAAAATTGAGAAGAAATGCAGACGCAGACATGAGCAGTAATTCTCCTCCCACCGCAAGTGGATTTCCAGCAAAGGCTGGTCCAGCCAAAATTGCTTCGCCCCAAATCAAAGGAATTTCCAATACAACAGTGGCTAGAGTAAGAAGAATTCCCGCCACAATAATACCCCCTATTGGCGGCCGCTCAACGGCTGGCCTATCAGAGGGGGTGACCGGCTTTGCTGCCGCTGCCTCCACCTGCGCGATGTATTCGTTCGCCGCAGCCAGCGCCGCGCCGATGCCTTTCGCCTGCGATTCGGCGCGCACGCGTTCCTTCTCCGCTTCGCTCAGGCCGGAACGCTCCAAAGCATTCCGCAGCAGCATCTGCCCCTGCAACCAGTTCCGTATCTTCAACATCTCACGCAAGCGTTCTCGCTGCGCCTGTTCAGCAGCGTTCTTGGCTTCCACCGCTGACCGCACCACACGCGCTTGGGCTTCCTCCTGCTCTTTCCGCCGACGCCTGGCCGCCAAAGCAATCCCAGTGGCTGTGGCAATCCCCGCCAACGCTGCACCGCCCCACAAGACAGGAGATTGGGGATTGGAGTTTGACGATGGACGGTT
>JBBIGZ010000156.1:0-3257 GCA_037447295.1 Chloroflexota bacterium
AAAGGCGGGCATTTTCCAGTGCCAGCGCCAGCTGTTCGCTCACCTGCTGAACAAAGCGGAATTCATCCCCTTCAGAAGGCAAAGGATTCTCATCCAGCACCTGAATGTTTCCCCACACCCGTTCGCCGAAACGCACCGGAACCTCTAACTGATGGAGAGCTTCTTCGGCACGCATTGCAGGGGTAGGTTGCTCGGCAAACAGACGACGAGCCCGCTTTCTTCCTTCAGGAAGCGCGGGAAGGTGCGGTTCTCCACTCTGACGTAAGGATTCAAACAGATGTTCGACGCGTGAGGCTTTTTTCTTGGGCATATTCGATTAACTCCTGTGCCAACGCACGATACTGTTGTGCTGAACGACTGGTACTCTTATAATGCGTGATCGGCAAGCCAACTATTGGGCTCTCACGTAACCGGGTATCCACTTCAATCACGGTACTAAAAACACCCTGCCCAAATGTGGTGCAAAGCTGCTCATAAATATCGCGATGGACACGATTGCGCCGATCCATCATCGTGACCAGAATGCGATAACGAAGCTCGGCGTTAGCTTCCGCTCGAATATGTCGGATCAGATCCATCATATCTCGCAACGCATACGCCGAGAAAAATTCCGGCTGCGTAGGAATGATCAGAAGATGAGCTGCTCCCAAAGCATTCATGGTAAGACTACCCAAGGCCGGGGGACAATCTAAAAGCACATACTCAAAAGAGCGCTTTTCCAATAGGCGAAGCAAGGCATCCTGCAATATCAGTTTATAGTTACTCCGCGCTGGCAGTGATTGCTCGGCCGCTTCCAAGCGAGAAGCCGAAGGTACCAGAAAGAGGTTTTCGATCTCCGTCTCTAGGATGGCTTTTTCCAGCGGAACTGCATTCAAAAGCACATCCGCTACGTTATTTGCAGTTCCATCTTTCTCAAAGCCAAGTCCCAAAGTAAGATTCGCCTGAGGGTCCAGGTCGATGAGCAAGACCTCATGACCCTGCTCTGCCAACGCCGCTCCCAGAGAAAGCGTGGTGGTGGTCTTGGCTACACCGCCTTTTTCGTTCGAGATGGCAATCACATATGCCATGGTCTTGCTCCTTTAAAACTACGCTTGGTTCTCGCCATCATCGGTCTCCGCAGGAATCAAACGCACTTCTCTAACACCTAAGGCTTGTCGTAAAGTATCCAAAGTAGTCTGGATCATTGCCTGCGGATCGCTTACCGAACGGATTTTGGTGGTAATTTCGGCCAGCAAGCGCTCACGTTCAGCACGTCGTTGTGAATCGCCGTAAAGGCGAGCGGTTTCTAGCGCGGCTCCAACCTGCTCGGCAATGATACGCAATGCGTTGATCTCCTCTTCGCTCCAGGGACCCCGCTCGGCAGATTTATACGTGCGCATAAGGCCGATGACATGACCGCGGATTTTGATCGGGATGCTGATAAAGTACCTTCCAGCGGGGGATTGGAGATCGGTCTCAGCAACAATCTCTCCTGTAGTTAATGCTCTACCTACATCAGATGCCTGCAAAGGTTCGGTCGGAATGCTCCCACGGGCAGTGCTGCGGAAGGCAAGAGGGGCTCGCAGGCGCAGTAAGGCCTCTCGCCACTCGATCCGCGTACGTTCGGCATAGGCGCGTTCGAGACTGCGCAAGGTCTCCTGACTTTCAGTATAGAGATAAGCATTGTCCAACGCCGTACCCAGTTGATCGGCAAGGATCTGGAAAATGGCCAAGTTTTCAGGAGTAAAAGCGTTCGGTTGGTCACTCTGAATGCTGAGCGCTCCCAATACCTGACCGCGCGAACGCAAGGGAATCGCTGCTTCCGAGCGCGTCTCGGGTAATTCCGGCGTGCGCAAGCGCACTTCATCCAGCTCTGCCTGCTGAGCAATGCGCGCCTGATTGTTGGCAATGCTCCAGCCGATCATCCCTGTGCCGATCCGAATACGGTGTCCCCGGGCAAGCATCTTCTGGCCGGTCTCACCGGTGCCGGCCCGCAGCTCGGCCCATTCACCGCTACCATCTACCTCGAACAACCCTACATAGTATAGCCCAAAGCGTTCGCGGATCATTTCTACCGCCTGCCGGGCCAGCTGTTGCGGATCGAGGGTTGAAGCAATGGCGCTTCCGATCTCAGCGGTATATTGCAACGCGCGCGAACGTTCTTCCAGTTCACGCGTACGCTCTGCCACACGCGCTTCCAATGAACCTACCAGATTGCGAATATAAGCGGTCATCGTATTGAAAGCAGTGGCCAGTAAACCACTCTCATCCCGGCGTTGTAAGGCTACCTGAACGTTGAAATCTCCTTCCTGAACTCTGCGGGCCGCCTGGGTGAGAAGAGCGATCGGTTGTAATAAGCGTTCGGAGAGCGTCAGGGATATAAAGGCGCTGGTCAAAGCCGTCACCAATGCCAAAACGCTAAAGAGCAGAAATTGCCGGCGCAATGGAGCAGAGAAGAAGCGTTCCTGCTGGGCATAAAACAGTGTCCAGGGGCGATTGCGGAGCGGTTGGGCAACGATTGCCTCGGAATGTAAGGGCAACGGATGGATCTCCGAGATGACAAATTCCGGCGTGCCTTTCTGGAGCAACGGGAGCAGATTGGGAAGGTTCAGGGAAAGCTGCTCCATTGTCCCCTGAGGCAGGCGCCCACTTGCCTGGAAAGTCTCCAATTGGGTCTGCGAAAGGGGCGCGAGCAACTTGAAATTGGCCGCCGAGTTATCGCCATGCGCCAGCACAATGCCATCTTGATCCACCAGCACGGAGAACGACGTCGGGCCGGCCAGCTCTTTGTTTTTAAGCATTAGCTGCTGGAGAACAACAGCATGATAGTGCACACGCAATACACCCAATACGTTCCCACGTTCATCTCTCACCGGCGCCGAAAAGGTAATCGTATTTGTACGCGCATTGACAAAAGAAACGTAAGGCTGGCCGTTTTGTAGAGGACGTAAGAAATAATCCTTATTGGCTTCATTAGCGCCTATATTCAGAAAAATAGAATCAGCAACATTAAGGCCACTTCGATCTAGGAGCCCATACGACAGAATGTTAACCACGTCCAGACGGCTCAGACTTACAAGGGTTAGCTGTACCTCTCTGAAAATCCTTTGGCGATCAGGACTATCAGGCGAACTCTCCAGAAACTCGATGAATTCAGGCAACTGTGCATACGTCTTAACGTTGTTCAACGTTGAAGCGATAAACTCGTCCACCTGTTCGGCAGTCAAACGAGAAGCTGCTTGCAACTGGAAAGAAATATTTTCTCGCAGGCGATTTTC
>JBBIGZ010000157.1:0-3255 GCA_037447295.1 Chloroflexota bacterium
ACTCCTAAAGCGACTTGATACGCCAGGCAAAGTGGAGCCAAAGTGGAAAGAATTTTTTCGGTCTGTTGACTTTACCAACGTCTGAACAGTCACTGCCACATAGGCTTGATCCAATAGGACACGGACACACACGGAGCAACTGTGATAAACGTCAAGAGGAGAAAGTCTCCAAACCTGAGGAAATTTTGTCGTTGATGCTTGGTCTCAAATCTTGAAATCGTTTGTGCGCGTCGGTCCTTGTGCGGTCAAAGGACTTTTTGCAGTGAAATCATGGATGACTGGGGAGAGTGAAATATTAGAGTCTATAGGTCAAAGGATCGCGTGATAGACCCTCGTATTGTCCGCATTTCTACCAGTCCATGTCCTTCTCGTATCCCAGGCGGATGAGTAAGTCTCCGGCCACTTCTTTGAATACGCGCTTGTGCTCTGGAGTGAAATATTTTTTCCATTCCCCTGTCCGTCCAGAACGGAAAGTGGGAGATTTGTGGGGGTGTATACTTTTGGCCAATGCTTCGAGGATCTGCTCGCGCTGGTGCCGCAATGTTTCGACGCGACGCAAGAAGTGATCGGTTACCTGTTCCAGGGCTGTTCGACGGTCCAGGATGAAGGTCTCGAATTGCAATGGTAATACCTCAGGAGCGTCCAACCAGCCCATGTAGAAGGAAAAACGTTCGGCAATGTTTGGAAATTCAACGCTGGCTTGAGGCAGGCCTGAGATGCTTACCATCAGTCGTTCTTCAAAGGTTTTGAGCTCTTTGGTGTAATAGCGATGATGCACGTGGTGCGGTTCCATTTCGGTGACGTAGAAGACGTGTGAGACGACCACATCGCGCGGATCACGATAAATAAAATAGGGCAGGAAGGTATCCGAGGTTACGCGCTCTACTGCTGCGGGTCTGGCAAAAAGATGCGCCGATGCTACATCCCGGGAGCGAAGCCTATCTAACCAGGCGAGGGCTTCTTCTGCGGGGCGCTTTTGTCCGCTTTCCCCTTCGTATTCTGCGTAAAAAGAATGCAGGCGGCGGGCAAAGGGGGCTATTTTCGAGAATCCGAGCACAACCTGATCGAGTAGATGGGTGCCGCTTTTAGGAAAGGAGATGGCCAACAGGATTGGCCAGCCGCCCTGGGGAGTGGGCAGGGTAGCGAAGCGGAGGCGTTGAAAGGATTTTTCCAAGCGATAGACGGTTTGACGGAATGGGCGTTTCATGGCTCATCCAACAAGAAATCACCCCCTTCTAGAATTCCCCGTAAGATGGCATGTAGGGAAGGGGAATTTTCGGGTAGGAGGGCGCTCAGCGGGAAGCGCTTCAGGCGCGTATGGGTGGTACGTATGCCGGGACGTAAGTATGCATCGAAGGGTAGAGAAGCGCGGAACAGCTGGTAGTACAGGAATCGTCGTGCCTGGCGACGATGTTCTTCCGGCGGTTGAATGTATTCAGCCTGAAGGAAATATTCCGCCATACTTTGGTATTCTTCAATGCTTTTGGAGAAGAAGACCGTCGGATATTGGGTGAAACGTGCCTTTCCAGCGCAGAGTACGGCAGTACCTAGGATTGAGGCTTCCAAGCCAATGGTTGAATTGTAGACCATCACAAATTTCGATCGCTGAATTAACTCGTAGGAACTGAGGTATTCATTTGGTGGGATGAAGAGAACGTTTTCCAGGCGATCGACCTGCCGCTCGGCTATCCATCTTGCTACCGGTTCTCGACCCTCTTTGCCCGGACGATTTTCATCTGGGTGCGCACGGATGACGAAAAAAGTCTCCGGGTGGCGGCGGATGATGTGTTCCAGGGTGAAATCCAGCCAAGCGAACATATCTGTGAAGAGGGTGTTGGCATGGGGTTGGCTGGTATCGAAGATCACGTTGGTGAAGATCGGGACGATCTGTCGGAAGTGGGCAGCTCGTTGCAGGAAGCCCTCGTCCAAGCGGCGCATTTGCGGCCAGAAGCGGATGCCGGCCATGGTGAATTGCCCCTGGAAGCGCTTTTCCAGGTAAGAATCTAGGCGGGCGTTCTGCTCGGCATTCAGATCGAAATCTTCGGGGATGTGCAGCGGGTAGGCGGTCGCTTCGCCATCGGTGAAGAATGCTGAGGCCGGCTGGAGCCCTACTTCGTGGGTGATCGTGCGAATCCCGCGCCGACGGGCCACATAGCAGACCACCGCTTCCGGGTAAAACTGTCCGTTGAAAGCGATCATGGCGCGCGGGGTGACACGTTCTAGCAATCTTTCAAACTCTTGGGCGATGCTCCAGGCCGAAAGGATGTATTCCCGGAGCAAGTAGCGTGTTGCTTCATTGTCCTGCAGATGATGCCGGCGCAGAATCCAGCGCAGGCCGGGCAAACAGAGGGCGCCCAACGGCAACCCGTGCCATTCAAAATGGCTCAGCGCCTCCAGGTCCAAACCCCGCAGCGCTTCTTCCAATTGTGCATCGCGCTGAAAACGGAACCAGTGCGCTGTAGCGCCGCTATAGAGCATTCGGGATTGGTAAATGCAGGATGCGCAAGGCGGCGCTTGGGACGGGCGATCGCGGTTCGTGCCCAAAATGCAATGGCTCATCCCTCGCTCACAGGCAAAGAAGATCACCGGCACCCCTTGCAAGCGCAAGGCCCAGGATGTGATCAGGTGGAAACCGGCATTCCAGGAAAGGTCATCCAGGCCGCTCGAGGCTTTGAAAAGGATCACCGGAGCGCCTTGAGGCTGCGGCGCTCGGCGTTTGACCTTTTGCCCCACGTACCAGATATGCAAGTTGTTGATATGCCGCGTCAGGCGGCGCTGCCAGCGTTGTAGAAACGGTTCAGAACGTGCTCGGGTCAATGGTGACTCCTAGGTGAAAATTGAAATTGGATGGCGGACCGTAGCACCAGGCTTTAGTCTGTGACTGTAAGCGACGGTAGACGGTAGACCGTGGACCGTGGATGGTGGGAAAGACGGTAGACCGTGGACGGTGGAGTGAGATCAGGCGGCACGGGCTGCTCTCAGCGCTCTCCAGACCTTTTACCTTTTCCGGCGTGATCGGGTTGGCATCGATGTTTACGCCCACAGCATCCAACACGGCATTCGCCACGGCCGGCGCGACGCCATCCATTGGGATTTCGGCAACCGCTTTGACGCCAAAAGGATGGGTCGGCTCGAAGGTTTCGACGAAGATCACGCCCAGCTCCGGCATTTCATCGGCGCGGAAGATGTGGTAATCGCGGAAGCTGCGTTGCTGCGGCCGCCCTTGATCGTCGTAGGTCAGCTCTTCACAAACGG
>JBBIGZ010000158.1:0-3253 GCA_037447295.1 Chloroflexota bacterium
CTCGATGCCTTCCGCGCCCAGGAGCGGGAGGGGTACAATGCGACGGTGGGGCAGGGGAAGTCATCCTGGAGTGCACCCATCTCCTATGGGGCAATTATTGGCGGTGTAATTGGCGGCGTAGTAGGCGGCTTAGTGGGCGGACCTGTAGGTGCAATCGGCGGCGCGGCCGTTGGGGCAACAGTAGGGGCCATATGGGGAAGCAGTCAGGAAGGGTATGTGCGTACTGTTCGAGACCTGATGGCTCAGCAGGATTGGAAGGCGCGTCGTCCGATGGACTTTCCGTCCAACCCATCACAGGCGACGGATTGGCTTTTGAAGACCATGCAAACCAATGCTAACGGCCCGATCGGTCAGACGCTTCGTCAGGTCAATCAGGGATTGGGGCCGTTGGGACGTTTGGTCACCGTACCGGCCTGGATCAAGTTGGTGGAAGGCGATGGACCATGGGATTTTAAGCCTGACCAATTGCGGAATTGGTATCCAAATGCAAATGATCGGAATCTGACCAAAGCAATGGAGTTGGCCGGTCTCCAAATACGCCGTGATGCATTCTCAAACATTCACTATGGCTACGTGGGACGCTCACTGGGCTATTCACGCCGGTTTTTGGAAGCCGGGGCGGGAGCGGCTCAAGTAAAGGCTCATACGTGGAAATGGAAATACTGGAAGACATGGAAAGATGACCCGGTAGACAATGCGGCAATTCGAGCAGGCATGGATTTGTACGACAAGTATACTGCTCAAGGTCTGGAGATTGACAAGCAAGCACTGCAGCAAGTGCTACAGGACCATCCTGATGTTTTATGTACTCCTGAGTGTAACACTCCGTGAGGAAGGGCGATGAAAAAGATGATGATATGGTTTGTGCTGTTGATTATTTTGTTGTGTTGTGGTGTCGTGCTTTACGAGACGTATCTTGCTGGTGAGTGGCCGCTGTGGCCTCAACACCCACCGCAACGTGACTTCTCAACCGATGCTTTATTGCTTTCAGAAGAAGACTTGGGAGCGCAATGGCGAATGGTAAGGGAGGACCGAAGAGATGGAGATGGAATTGAGGAGATTGAGCGCGACTTCGAAATGCTTGATAAGCAAGGGAACGTTGTAGCAGAAATGGCACATTGGGTAAGGCGTTATCCGAATAGAAAGAAATCATTGAACTATTTCAGAAGTGAATACGAGACCTACCTGGGTTCAGTTTTTGCCCTTCCAGAAGAGTCATTTTTCCAACCTCGTTATGCAGATCGGGCAGTTCTTGCGAAAGATAATGACAACAATTTTGCGTTCATAGCCATTTACGAGGAGTATATGATAGAGATGGGCTTTTCCACAAAGGATCCCCAGGTATCGCAAGAGCAGGCAATTGTCTGGTTTCGTGAGATTGATGAACGTGCCGGGCGACTTTTGGGCAGAATGCCGTAAGGAACTTGCAAGTAAAGCCCGGACGCCTTCCGCGCCCAGGAGCGCTCCAGCGCCAGTCTCCCCGCGGCGGGGCAGCCCAAGTCACCCTGGGGGCGGATGTGGACTGCTATTACCCAACCTGTCCAGATCCTGGAAAACGCCCTGGTGCAATGGGGAACGCATTCGCAGCTCGGATACAGCATTATCAAGGGTCTGGCGGATTTCACGGCAGGCTTGAACAATGCCGAGCGCAATCCGGTCACAGCCGGGTTTGGTCAGGCCTTGCGGAATGGCATTTCCGGATTCAGTTACGGCGTGCGCTCAACTGTGGATTTAGCGCTTAAAACCGGTTCAGCCCTGCTGAAAGGCGACTGGGAAAGGGTCAAGCGCTACGGCGGCGCCTGGCTGGAAGGGACGGTGAAGGGTTGGATTTGGGGAGGTATTCAAACGCTTGGGCATCTGGCCTGGGGGGCGGTCAAGTCGCTCACGCCGATCGGGCTGTTTGAGACCGGGCCGACCTGGTGGCAGGCGATCAAAGACCGTTGGGCGGGCAAACGCGGCGGCTTGGATGTGACCTTCACATCGTTGCTGCTGATGGCGAATGTGATTGGAATTGCCGGGGCGGTGAACGGGGTACAAACTCAAGTCACACGCACAGCGCTGGTGCGGGAGTATGGCGAAGCAGTTCGTCCATTATTGGCGGACAGACAAGTCGTCCGTCTTTTGAAGAATGCAGAGCCTGCGCCTAAGCCGTGGACGGAATATGTGCCAACTAGGGAAATTTCTGCTTTTGATGGCGCGGGTGTGGCTGTGAAAGTGAATAATATGGTGACCGTGTATCGTTACTGGAGTCAATCCAGCCGGGAAATGGGATCATGGGCTACTGTATATTCCAATCTGAGTCCGGCAGAGGCGCGGGCGTTATTAGCGCTGCCGAACGAGAATTTAGCTACCAACATCACAGAATTCGGCATTCCGAAAGATGTTGTGGTGATTGTAGGCAAAGCCGCCAGCCAGGTGAAAGCAGACTGGGCCGGTCCTTACGCTGTTGGGGGAGGTGTACAGATTTATATCCCAAACCCGTCTGTGTTGCTTCGGTTTCCGTGACAGGAGGACATGATGGAGCAAAAACTTCGAGAATTTCAGCATCAGTTATATCTGGAAGCGCTTTCGCTTCGAGAGAGGGTGATTGAATACTATCGTTCGGTTAGCGATTCAGATCCGTACAGCGGTTTGTCTGTATTGTTACAACATATTGCAGATAAGCTAAACCAAGACCCGGCCGATATTTCTTGGTTGGAAAAAAACGCATGGGGTATATATCATGTTGTTTCGGATAGTTACATGAAAGATACTCCGCTAGGGAATGATTTATATAACTATAACGATAAAATTGATGAATTCGTAGCGGCATATAAGAAGAGCGCCAGTAAGTAGTAAATGCTAGGCTAGCGTATCCATCCTGATTGAAGCGGAGAAACAAGCGGTGCAAGCGCAAGCCAGGAGCAAAGACATTGGCGCAGCGCGGCGGCAGGCGCGCGCGGCCGATCCCCCCGCAAACGCCTTGAGCAAGCGGCTGGAAAAAGAAGTGACGCCTCTGCCGATGGCAGGGTGAAGCCCCGTCATGCGCGTGAAAGTTGCGCAAAAAATTGGCAGCCACGTAAGCGCTGCTAATGGTTACGTCGCCTGTGAGTTTTTGCGCGCCACCTAACAAAATTGTAAGCTCAACCTCTTGCAATCGTGTCCGAAAATCTGTATGATAACTCACCTTACGCAGTTTCTGGTAAACTCAGAGTATGAAAAACAGCAACCTCCTCGATTTGTACAGCGATTATCTGCTCAGCGCCTTCGGGCA
>JBBIGZ010000159.1:0-3240 GCA_037447295.1 Chloroflexota bacterium
CAACCGCGCTGCCTTCGATTTTTACCCGTTTTTTGACGACACTTTGTTGCGCCGCGAAACGATCTACGAGGACCTGATCACCGGCCTGCAACTGCTTGCCTCTCCCACGGCGGGGCAGAGCGAAAATCCCTTGGAAAAACTTTTTGTCCCTCTGCGGCAGGCGCCTCTCTCTCTGGAAGAGCAGCTTCAGCTGATCCTCCAAACCTGGGATTTTCTGCTGGATGAAAAATGGCGGCAACGCTTGAAACGTGCACTAGATTTTTTAGAAGAGGAGAAGACGCGCTTCGCTGCCGGCCCGGGCGAGGTCCCCATTCTGAGCTTTGCCACCCCTTCGGCGGAAGCGCCGCAGCGGATCACGCCGGACCGGGACTGGATGCCGAACCTTGTGCTGATCGCGAAGAACGTCTACGTATGGTTGGCGCAACTTTCGCGGCTCTATCAGCGTCCGATCCGCCGCCTGGATGAAATCCCCCAGGAAGAGCTCAACCGGCTGGCGCGTTGGGGCATTAACGGGCTTTGGCTGATCGGCCTTTGGGAACGCAGCCTGGCCAGTCGGCGCATCAAACAACAGATGGGGGATGAACAAGCGCTGGGATCGGCCTATGCCATTCGCTCGTATGATATTGCTGCCGATCTCGGCGGCTGGGAAGCCCTGCAAACCCTGAAACAACGGGCGGCAGAAGCTGGCATTCGCCTGGCGGCGGATATGGTGCCCAATCACATGGCGATCGATTCCACCTGGGTCTTTGAAAAGCCGCATTATTTTCTCTCCCTGCCCTATCCGCCCTATCCTTCGTACACGTTCAATGGCCCCGATCTTTCCGAGGATGCGCGCATTTCGATCTATATCGAAGATGGCTATTACACCCGGCAGGATGCCGCAGTGGTTTTCAAGCGGCTCGATCGTCAAAGCGGAGAAGCGCTGTATATCTATCACGGCAATGACGGCACTTCCGTCCCTTGGAACGATACGGCCCAGATTGACTATCTCAACCCCGAAGCGCGCCAGGCGGTGATCGAGACCATCCTGCACGTGGCGCGTCATTTTCCCATCATCCGCTTCGATGCAGCCATGACGCTGGTCAAACGCCACGTACAACGTCTTTGGCATCCTTTGCCGGGGCAGGGAGGGGCCATCCCCTCGCGCGCCGAACATGCCGTCTCGCCGGAAGAATTTGAAAAGCGCATGCCGCGCGAATTTTGGCTAGACGTGGTCGAACGCGTCGCCCAGGAAGCGCCGGATACCCTTTTGCTTGCCGAAGCCTTTTGGATGATGGAAGGGTACTTCGTGCGGAATCTGGGGATGCACCGCGTCTATAACTCTGCTTTTATGCACATGCTGCGCGATGAGCAAAATGCCAAATATCGGCTATTGATGAAAAATGCCCTCGAAGCCGAGCCGGAGGTCCTCAAACGGTTCGTTAACTTCATGAACAACCCGGATGAGCGCACGGCCGTTGAGCAATTCGGTGAAGGGGATAAATATCTGGGTATCTGCACCCTGATGGTGACTTTGCCGGGCTTGCCAATGTTCGGACATGGCCAAATCGAAGGCTATCGCGAAAAGTACGGCATGGAGTTCCATGCCCCGCGCTGGGAGGAAGAGCCGAATGCAAGCCTGATCACGGCCCATGAGCGTTGGATCTTCCCATTGCTTCATCGCCGCTCGTTGTTTTCTGGAATAGAACATTTTGCTCTCTTCGACTTTTTTACCCCGGAAGGGGTGGTCAATGAGGATGTTTTTGCGTTTTCCAATCGAAATAGCTTCGAGCGCGCATTGGTAATCTATCACAATCGCTATGCCGAAACGCGCGGGTGGCTGCGCACCTCTGTGGCCCGGCGCATAGCAGGCACACTGCGCCAAGAGATGCTGGCCGAGGCTCTCGATTTGCCCAAAGAGGGCTATGTTGCTTTTCGGGATGTGGTTTCCGACTTAGAGTATTTGCTGCCGGCTCGGGAACTGTGGGAAAAAGGGCTTTACCTGGAACTCTCGGCCTACCAACGTCACGTCTTTTTGGATTGGCGCTTCGTAAGCGGCGAACGCTGGGAGGCATTGTATCGCGTCCTGCGAGGGCGTCCTGTTTCCTCCTTGGAAGAGCGCTATCAGGCGCTCAGTGCCTCCAGCACCCAACCGATTCCGCGTCCACGTCTTGCCTCGTCATCCCAGGCACCTTCGGTTGCGCCTCAAAAAGCGCAGCAATCGCAAAAAGCGCCGAAGCGGAAAACACGCAAGAAGCCTTCCCGCTGAATCCAATGGAACGCGGATAGAGGCCGATACTACATCTGAGCTCACTGCAAAAATCCTTTTTAAAAAAATCTCAGGGCTCTTTGTGAGTTTTGTGGTCAAAAACACCCCCGTTGTGCACCCGTTCCCATTTTTCCGGGTTATCCGTGTTTGTCTGTGCCTTATTGAATCGAGCCTGTGTGACGGACAGGTTTTTGCAGTGGAGTCAATCCTGTAAATCCGGCCTTTTTGCAGAGGTATTTTGATCGAAAACACGGTCAACGATGAGCATCCATCCCAGGCAGAATACAGTAACCAGCAGGATGGTAAACGGCAGGCCGCGCGTTTGGGCCAGGTAGCCGATCAGCAGGCTGCCAAACGGCGTGACCCCCTGAATGGCCCAAAGGTAAATGCTGAAGACACGCCCGCGCAGCCCGTTTGGGGTGTTCGTCTGGATAATCGTGTTTGAAAGTGCCAATTGCGTCACTGAACCCCAACCCATCATGGCCACCAGGAGTAAGGCAAGCGGAAAAGGGGGAACTAGAGCGATGCACAAGGCTCCCAGCAAGTAGGCTGCCTGTCCGATCCTCGCCCAGCGTTCGTGATGTTTCAGGGTGGTGCTGAATACACTGAGCAAGAGAGAAGCGGTCAAAGCACCGAAGCCTTGGGCCGTGTAAATCGCGCTGCTACGCGCATCTACAAGGGAGCGCGGATCGCCGGGAGCGGAAAGGATTTCTTTGGCAATGGCCGGGATTTGTTGTACCAGGGGAAAGGCCAGTAGCCCCATCAGACCTGCCAAGAAGACCACGCGGCGTATTTTGGGATGCTTGAGCAAGTATGCCGTGCCCTCGCGCGCTTCTTTCCAAAATTGAATGCCTTTCGGGTGCTCAATAGTGCTGCGATATGGATTTCGTATAGCCAATAAACCACTCACTACAAAAAGAAAACTAAAACCATTTACCAAGAAAACCCAAGCCTCGCCGCGATTCGGAATCCCCAGCAAAAAAGCCGCCGCC
>JBBIGZ010000160.1:0-3223 GCA_037447295.1 Chloroflexota bacterium
CAAGACCATCCGACTATCAGACTATCAGACTATCAGACCCTCAGACGGGTTGAAAGCCCCCTTTAGCTCTCTTCCCTCTCCTCCTCAAACGATTCTACCTGATATACCCACACCTCGATCCCCTCACTGCGCCAGCAGCCGGGGGGGCGACCCATTTTCATGCACAGGTGATCGAGGAACTCTTGCGGATCGGGGATTTGCTCCCAAACCTGCGGCAGGAAGGTGGCGCGACGCCAACCCTGGCGCAGGACGACGCCGTCAACGCCCGGCCGGAGCCGCTTGAGCAGTTCTTCCGGTGAATCGAATTCCAGCGGTTGCAAAGGCGTGAGATACGAGACTTCGATATGGATGCGCAGGAGCTCTTCCGGCCTGACCGGTGGAAAACGGAAATCCTCCAAAGCAGCGGCCACGGCGTGTTCGCGCACATCCTCGGCCAAGGGCTGATGGGCCTCTAAGGTTCCCACACAGCCGCGCAGCTGACCTTCCTTGGTCAAAGTGACGAAGCTGGCACCCGGTTCCCGCAAGCGCGGCGGCAGAGTTTTCCAATCCAGCGGCGCAAGCGGCTTCCCGCGCACGCCATCTTCCAGCGCTTGGCGCGCCAATCGGAGCAGAATTTGCCGTTCTTCGGCGGTCAGAGGCATATGGCCTCCTTTTGCTAGGTGCTCTCCTCCAAGGTGCGGTAGCTACGGTTGAAGTAAATCAGTGGTTTGCCCTGTGGCTGGAGCACACGCGTCGCCAGCACCTGCGCGATCACCAGTGTGCTACCCGAAGCATCCACCGTCTGGACCACACGGCAATCGAGCCAGGCCAAACCGCCTTCGAGCAGCGGCGCGCCGCTCACCAGCGTTTGCGTCTTCAGGCCAGCCAGGCGATCGCCTTCTTCCGGCACGCGGCCGGCAAAACGATCCGAAATCTCCTGCTGATCGGCGGCCAAAATGGTCACGCCGAAAAAGCCGCTCGCCAAGACCAGATCGTGCGTGCGGGTGCCTTTCTGCAGCGAAACGCTCACCCACGGTGGTTCTAGAGAGATAGAAGTAAACGAATTGACCGTCATCCCATGGGCGTTTTCTCCGTGACGTGCCGTAAGCACGGCCACTCCGCTAGCCCATAGGCGCATCGTGGCGCGCAGTTCTTCACCGTTGCTCATTGTATTTCTTCGATCCTCCAGCTTTCTTCGCCGAGTAGATTGCGCAATTTCGTCAGCAGGGCCGGCGAAATGTGCGTCGTTGCGTTGGGGAAATCGATCAGGAACGGGCGTCCTTGCTCCACAATGTGGAAAGAAAAACGATCTTGCCCGTGGTGACTGATCAGAATGCCGTAGAGGGTGCGGATGCGCCGTTGATCGCGTTCTCGATCCCCACTGGGGCGCAGGAAGAAGGTAATTTGGCGCGGCGGACGGGAAGCCTCCTGCTCAATTTTGGCTTGGTAGATAGAAGGCAGGGGAAAAGAAAGGGGAGAAAAGACGGGCAAAGTGCCCACCGTGGCCTGGATCGCCTCGCCCAGAGCCGGGGTGCTGGCCGTCGCTTGGCGCTCGGGCGGATCGGGGAACACGTCGGGGCCGGGCGCGGCCTTCGTCGGCCGCAGTGGCGCCGTGGCGGAGTACTCTTGGCGCGTTTCCTGCAGTGAGACTTGTTCGACGATCAACGTCTCATCCAGGCTGGGTTGCCAAGCATTTTCCCAACCTTCGGGGAAAGCTTCCGGCGGTGGGGGCATAAAGTCATCCATCGGGGGAGCCGGCGCTTCCTCTGCTTCGGCCGCGGCCGCGATCGAGGGTTCGGGGATCACGCTACGGCTTGTCTCGTGTGCGCCGAGCGGGGAAGCTTCGGGGGCAGAAAAGTCCGGGGCCTCCTCCCATAGCGTCGGCGCCGCGGCGGCCGGTGTCCTCTCGATCGGTTCGATAATTTTGAATTCCTTGGAGACCGAATCAACCAGGATTTTGGGCGGCGGGTTGAGCGCATCCACCTTCCCCTCGATCACCAGGATGGCGCCTTCCTGGAAAAGGGAGCGGTAGCGTTCCCAGGTTTTGGGGAAGAGCACGAGCTCGATCTCGCCTTGCATATCTTCCAGGGTGACGAAGCCCATGGGCTTGCCCGTTTTGGTCTGGTAGGGACGAACGCTGGTGACCAACCCAACGACGCGTACTTTTTCCTGGTGGGCGGCTTCTTCCAGCTGGGCCGAAGTGTGGGTGATGATCTGCAAGAGATCGGCCTGATACGGTTGGAGGGGATGTTCGGAAAGGTAGAGGCCGATCAGTTCGCGTTCCCAGGCCAACATCTGGCGGCGATCAGGTGGCACTTCGGGGAGGCGGATTTCTTGCCAGGTGCTTTCCTGCCCCCCCAGGGCAAAGAGGCTGAGTTGACCGGCCTGCGCGGCGCGGCTGTGTTCGCTGCTCAGGGCGATCAGGCGGTCGAGACTTTCGAGCAGGGCCTGGCGAGCGCCAAAGCGATCGAGCGCGCCGGCTTTGATCAGGCATTCCAGGGCGCGCTTGCCCACTTTGCGCAGGTCGACGCGGCGCAGGAAGTCGCTCAGGTCACGGAAGGGGCCGCCTTGGGCGCGCGTTTGCAGGATGACCTCCACCGCTCCTTGCCCGACGTTTTTGATCGCGCCCAGGCCGAAACGAATGGCCGGGCCTTCGGGACGATCTTCGAGGATGAAATCCCAATCGGAGGCGTTGATATCCGGGGGCAGGACGGGAATGCCTAAGTTCCGCGCTTCGGCCACGTAGAGGGCGACTTTGGCGGTTTCGTTTTTGCTCACCGAAAGGAGCGCCGTCATGTATTCGGCCGGGTAATGCGCCTTCAGGTAGGCTGTTTCGACAGCGATCATGCCGTAATCGGCGGCGTGGGAGCGGTTGAAGCCATAGCGGGCGAATTCTTCCCAATCGGAAAAGATTTGGTTGGCGGTTTCTTCGGGGATGCCGTTTTTCACCGCGCCAGTGACGAATTTCTGGCGGTGTTTTTGCAGCTTATCCGGGATTTTCTTGGCGATCGCTTTGCGCAGGTCATCGGCTTCGGATTGGGTATAGCCGGCCAGGGCCACGGCGGCGTTCATCAGCTGTTCCTGGTAAACCGGAATGCCATAGGTGGAGCGGAAGATCGGCTCCAGGGCGGGGTGGCGATATTCGACTTCGGCTTCGCCGTGCATGCGGGCGATGTAATCGGGGATGAATTGCATCGGCCCGGGGCGATAGAGCGCCACCATGGCGATGACGTGTTCCAGGGTG
>JBBIGZ010000161.1:0-3013 GCA_037447295.1 Chloroflexota bacterium
GAGGATTTCTACCCCCTCGCGGAACCAGGCCGCCTCGCCGGAGGCGGTGTCGTCGTGGGTGATCTCCAGGTTGGCGATGCGCACGTACTGAACGCCGCTCAGGTTGATGGCCGTGGCGAGATTATCGCGCCCGGCCAGGATGGGGCGATTGCCTTCTTCGCCGGTGATGGTGATCCAGGCCTCGGCGCTGCCGGAGGGCGGGGTGAGGATATCGGCGTCGTACTCGCTCAGGGTGTAGCGGCCGCCGAGGATGACCAGGGTATCGCCGGGGCGCAGTTGGCGCGAGGCGTAGCCGGGGCTGGCCCAGGGCTGCTCGCGCGTGCCGGGGTTGGCGTTGTCACCGTTCGGGGCGACGTAGTAGGTCTGGCCTGGGCCGCCGGGCAACGAAGACGGGGAGGATGGCTGCGATAATGTTTGGGAGGAAGCGGTAGGCGGCTGTGCAGGTTGTGAGCTGCCGGCCAGGTTGCAGGCCAGGCTGAAAACCAACGTAAACACCACAGCCCAGAGCAGAAAAACGTTGGGATGGCTTGGCTTCATGAACACCTCCGTTACCGTCTTCGACAGATGTTATTGGTGTTATCCCACTCACATTGCGGATGATCTTTGCAAGTCCTCGGATTCTTATACTGGTTGCAGGGATCGCCGGGCTGCGGCTGGGGTTCTTCGGGTTGCGGTTCTTGTTGTTCCCTGCAAGGCAAAAAGTTTGGAAGGTTAAACGTCTGACAAGATTGACTGCCGGCAATGGTCAGACAGACGGTGACTGGACTGATAGCAGCCGGTTCGGGCGCATAGCAATAAACGTCAGATGGAGCAACAGAGGTGCAGGCGAATTGGTTGCCTTGTGCATCGTGAACCTCGTAGCCGTTCCAGACACTTGCCAAGTCAGGGACTCCTGTGTTCACACGGACGAAAATGATATTCTCATTCTGGCAGCCATAGCTGCGCAATTGCCACTCCGGAGGGAAGCAATGTGCCGGGTAAGGCAGTTCAATGTAGTAAGGGCAGGCTTGCGCTGTGCAGAGCGAAAAACCAAGATTGCCATTTGCGTTTGGAGAGAATCGGCCGCTGCCGGGACAAATCAACGCCACTTCGTTAGGTTGAGCATCCGATGGTTCGAAGAGCAAGGTGCATTGATTTCCTACAACCCATCCTCCTCCCATGTCGGTCAAAATGTACCCTAATTCATCGTGTACCCATTGCACCAGGGAGGGATCGTTCGTCTTGCAAACCAGGTCTATGCTGTTCGCCTGATTGCACGACGTTTCGCAACCGGTCATCCACTGACCACCGGAACAGTTGGTCTCCTGCAGGACATTGAGTTCCGCGCAATCAACAACCTGGTTTGTGGCGTGATTCATGATACACGCCTGAAGAACGTAGTAGGTATCGCCCATGAAACCCTGACGGGTTTCCAGCCGGTCCGCCGGGCCGGCGCAGGAGAGCAGATGCTGCGTCGGGTCGTACTGGCAGGGGAAGGTATCGGCACCGGTGCTGTAGAGCGATCCGGTCAGGCGAAAGTTTGCATCGAAGTCTTCGGATGGGTCGAATTGAATGTGGAC
This sequence comes from Chloroflexota bacterium, assembly GCA_037447295.1. Classification (GTDB taxonomy): domain Bacteria; phylum Chloroflexota; class Anaerolineae; order Anaerolineales; family Villigracilaceae; genus 630D-37. Next base: position 1,560 of record JBBIGZ010000161.1, read on the forward strand.
GTGGACGTTGCCGGCCGCATCCGGGCAGGTCGAGAAAGCGCTCCGCAGGATAAGCCAGATATTCGGTTCCTCGCCAATGTGGACTCCGACCATATCCGGTCCGCTCCATTCGGGGATGGCGTGGCCTGGCTCGGGAAGAGTCAATTCTTGTGGCCAGGCTCCCGGCTGGGCCACGCAGCGAAAACCGAGATCGTCATACGGGAGATAGAGGTTGGCAAAAGCGCGCGCCGTGGCGCGAACGTTTTCGGGATAGGAATTCCAACTGCCGCCGCGAACGACTTTGTAGGGTTGGTCGGGGTTGACCGGCGCAGAAGGGCCAAACGGATTAGATGCCGGGGATGCGCTGTAGTAGTCGGCGCTGTACCAGTCGTTGACCCATTCCCAGACGTTGCCGGCCATATCGAACAAGCCGAACGGGCTGACGCCATCCGGGTAGGAGCCAACCCCCTGCGTATCGGGCGGCAGCAGACAACCGAACATGTTCAGCAAGTTGCAGGCCGGGGCGGGTTCGTTGCCCCAGGGGTACTGGAATCCGTCGGCGCCGCGGGCGGCCAGTTCCCATTCGGCCTCGGTCGGCAGGCGGCCGCCGGCCCAGCGGCAGTACTCGCGCGCCATATTCCAGTCCACGCCGACGACGGGGTAGTCAGCGTAGGCGGGATCGTTATGGTGTGAGGTGGGGCCGTTGGGCAACATCTGTACAGGGAAACAGGCCCCGGCGCGCACACATTCGCTATACATACGATTGGTGACTTCGCGGGCGTAGATGTAGAAGCCGCCCAGGCTGACCTGGTGAGCCGGTCGTTCGTCCTCCTCGGCCTGGGAATCGCCGGCCGCAGCGCCCATCAGGAAAGTGGTCGGCGGGATGTAGATGACCTCAGCGCCATCTGTGTTGGTGGGGCCCTCACTCAGGGAAACTGAGGAGATCGTTGGAGAAGCACCAGAAGAATGTGGTGTTTCAGCGCTCCGTTGGATGGTTGAAGGCAGATTACACGTCAGGCTGAACAGCAGACAAAGGACGATAAAGAATAGAGATTTTCTCATGGCGTTCCTCTTTTAGACCCTTTCTGTCGGTCGGCAGGGCGCGACCTGCCTATCACCTCTCCACGCAGATGCGATACGATGCATAGTAAGACAGCGTATCTGACCAGGGATTTATCCAGTTGCACTGCCAGTACTCCGCTCCGTGAAAGCGTTCCAGACGGCCCAGGTCTTGTACCGGGCTTAGCGCATCGGTTTGACCCTCACAACGGATTTCCACATGGAGGGGCTGATCGCCTCTCACCGTGATCCCGACCTGCTCCTCAACGGTATAGACATCCCCGCTGTGCGGCAGAGAACCGTGTTGCGGCAGACGCACCCAGCCGGAATCCTGCAGACGGGCATAGCAATAGAAGTTTTCAAAGTCGGCATTGGTTATGAATCCATCCATCTCGACAGTGAGATCCACGGTTGCC
>JBBIGZ010000162.1:0-2960 GCA_037447295.1 Chloroflexota bacterium
CGTCGCGCAGGGCCCAGATTTCGTCGGAGCGTTCGCACGTTGGAACGTTGGAACGTTGGAACGTTCGAACGTTGGAACGTTGGAACGTTGCCACGAGCGCGTCGCGCAGGGTGTCGTGGCGCTGCTGGGCTGCGCCGATGCGGTAGCGCTTGGAGAGGTTTTCGACGCGGATGGCGATGTCGGACATGGTTGGAACGTTGGAACGTTTGAACGTTGGAACGTTGGAACGTTGGAACGTTGGAACGTTAGAACGTTTCGACGCGGATGGCGATGTCGGTCATGGGGTGGAACGTTGGAACGTTAGAACGTTGGAACGTTTCAACGGCTGAAGGGACTATCTATGCTGTAACCGCATCGCTCACCAGAGATGGCAGTTGCACTTCGAACTGGACTTTCTGGCGCAGCACTGCGGAAGCATCGAGCACCTCGATGCCGATCAGGCGACCGCCGCGATCGAAATCGGCATGCACGCCGGCTGTGATGGTCTCGGTGCGCGCGGCCTTCTCGCCCGGCGCGCCAAACCATAGATAGAGCAGGTCGCGCAGTGGATCATATTCAATCTTCATCGGTAGCTCCTCTCAGGAACCCGTCTCCGTAGCGAGCCTTCACTGTGAGCAGGATGAGCTGACCATCCTTCACCTTGTAGTATACCGTGACTTCCTTCTCATCGTAAAATCGTCCTTCCCACTCGGCGCGGTAGAGAAAGACCAGCACCCGGCCAAAAGTGCCAGGGCGACAGTCTGTCGCTCGGCCAGCCATATCTGAGGGCTTGCTGGATTTCGGCAAGAGTCACACCGCGCTGCGCCATGCGCGCTCGTAGATGCGCGTGGAGGTCAGCCTCAGTCATCGCCGGAAAGTTGTCTGCTGCGCCGCTCATGCCGCCGCATCTCCTTCCTTCGCCACATCCCCCATCTTCCTCAGGCACTTCTTCTGAAACGTCGCCTCCCCCACCGCCAGCACCTCGTCCACCAGCAGGATCTCCGGCTCCAGGTGCGCGGCCACCGCGAACGCCAGGCGCACGTACATGCCGCTGCTGTAGCGCTTCACGGGCGTGTCCAGGAACTTTTCGATCTCGGCAAAGGCCACGATCTCGTCGAACTTGCGGTCGATCTCCGCCCGCTTCATGCCCAGGATGGCGCCGTTCAGGTAGATGTTCTCGCGGCCGGTCAGCTCGGGGTGGAAGCCGGTGCCCACCTCCAGCAGGCTCCCCACCCGGCCGTGGATCTCGGCCCGGCCGCTGGTGGGCTCGGTGATGCGGGAGAGGATCTTGAGCAGGGTGCTCTTCCCCGCGCCGTTGCGGCCGATGATGCCGACGACCTCCCCGCGCTGCACTTCGAAGGAGACGTCGCGCAGGGCCCAGATTTCGTCGGAGCGTTCGCACGTTGGAACGTTGGAACGTTGGAACGTTCGAACGTTGGAACGTTGGAACGTTGCCACGAGCGCGTCGCGCAGGGTGTCGTGGCGCTGCTGCGCCTGGCCGATGCGGTAGCGCTTGGAGAGGTTTTCAACGCGGATGGCGATGTCAGACATGGTTGGAACGTTGGAACGTTTGAACGTTCAAACGTTAGAACGTTGGAACGTGATACTCAACGCCGTCCTCGCGGATGCGGCGGGTGTTGGGCTGAGATTCGAGGTAGGCCATGAAGCGGCTGAGCTGGCGGCTGCACTTTTCGGCGAGATCGAACAAAGCCGCGAACTGCGGCCGATCCAGGTAGCCGGCATCCAGAGCCACATACAACTGGTCCCGCAGCTCGCCGGCCGCAGCCTTGGCGCGACGCAGGTACTCGATGAACTGCGCCTGGGTACGGCTTTCAAAGCCTTCGGCGATGTTCGACAGGATGGAGACCGCCGCCCGGCGCATCGGGTCCCGCAAGCCGAAGTCGCGGCCAAAAGGGCCCTGGTTGGATACCTGGTAGACTTGCTGCGCCAGGACGCGGCCGGTCTGCCAGGCTTCGATTTCTTCAAAACGTGTGATCGTTCCCATGGCGCCTCGACGTTGGAACGTTCGCACGTTGGAACGTTAGAACGTTCACTTCAGAAGCTGATTCCAGAGTGCTGGAACACCATCACCCAGGGTCTGGAAGACGGCCCAAACTGCCGCCGCGCTGACCTAAGGATCTACCTGGTTGGGCGTCCGGCGCCCTCTCTCCGTGCGGTCGAAATCGGCATCGAGGCTGACGATAGTCAACGCATACTGTGTCGCTATCGCATATTGGTACGCATCGTCAAAGTCCAGGCCAAATTGCTGTGCTGCCTGAATTGCAGCTTCCATCTCGCTCGGGAGCAGAGCGACGATGCTGACTCCAGCATTGAGAAGCACATCGGCCAGGAAACGACGAAAAACTTGGTGCTGGCGGCGGCGAAACAGGAGAAGCCCGATGGAGTGGAGCGAAAAGTCGGACATGAAGAACTCGTGTTCCTCGGTCTTGGATAGGAGCTGGCGGGCCTCATCGGCTCTGTCTTGCGCCAAGAACACTTCAAGGAAAATGTTTGTGTCAACGAGAAGCCTCATTGCCCGGTGGTTCTCCACTCTGCGATCTGGTGCTGAAGTTGGACTGAAGTATACTGGTGGCGTAAGTCCTGCAACGCCTCCGCCCAATCAAAAGTCGGCTTGCCCTTAGGTCTTGGCCGGCGTTTCTCCAGCAGAAATTCCGCGAAATCCCTCACTTCTCGCAAAATGTCCGGCGGTAATTGCTCTACAAACTCCTGAAACGTTTGCATGGCTCCATCCTCTCGTGCTGTCTACGCATAATACGCTTGGCGCGACCATTTTAGGTCATCCCGCTTTGGCGGTCAAGCCGGCTGGAGACCGCGGCCCGACGCATCGGGTCCCGCAAGCCGAAGTCACGGCCCCATGGGCCCTGGTTGGATGCCTCGTAGACTTGCTGCGCCAGGACGCGGCCCGTCTGCCAGGCTTCGATCTCCTCAAAACGCGTGATCGTCCCCATGGCACCCTAACG
>JBBIGZ010000163.1:0-2892 GCA_037447295.1 Chloroflexota bacterium
CTAACAAGTCACAAGGAGCAACCCCATGAAACAACTCATCGAATTTCCGCTCGAAGACGGCACGAGCATCCTGGTCGAGACCGAAGCGGCGGAGGGCAGCGGCGTGGTGCGCGCCGCGCGCAGCGAGGGGGTGCCGGAAAAAGCCCGCCAGACCTTCGAAGCCGCCCTAGAGAAAATCCGTCCAGCGGCGGGGGTCATCATCCAAAAACTGCGCGCCCTGCATGACGCGCCGGATGAAATCACGGTCGAATTTGGGCTGAAGATGAGCGCCGAGGCGGGGGCCATCGTTGCTGCCGGGGGCGTGGAGGCGAATTACACGGTCACGTTGAAGTGGAAGAAAGAGGAGAAAAAATAGGTCAAGCGGGGCAAACGGCAGAAAGGAGTTCTCATGTCCAAGCGCATTTTCCTGATTGCCCTTCTGGGTGGAGCGTTGAGCGCCGCCGCGGCATACTATCCGCTTTACCGCTGGCTGCCGGGTCAGTTTGTGACCGATTGGCTTGCCGCGGATGAACGCCTGGCGCTGACCGGCTTGGCGCTGACGCTGTTCCTTTGGCTGCTCACCGGGGCTTTTGCTGCCCGTCAAAGCGGGACGCGAAGCCGCTGGGCTGCGGCTGGAGCTGGGGCGCTGGCTGGGCTGATTGCGGCCTGGTTCGTGGAAATTGTTCTGGGCGGCGCAGCCGCCGGGGTGTGGGGGTCGCGTCTGATGTTGATGCACGGCATTCATGCCACGCGGGATGAAACAGAGTTCATTTATCTGCTTTCGCATGGTGTTTCATCTATCATTTGGGGCGTCCATGTTTCCATTTGGGCGGCAAGCGGGCTGGGAGCGCTGCTCGGCGCGCTGGGCGGATGGGTAGCCGGTCCCGGCGGAAAACCTGCGCAAAAGGAAAACGCCTTTTGGCTGATGCTCTCCGCCCTGGTGACGACCTTCCTTTCGTTCGCTTTGTTGGTCATGGCAGACGCCTTTGCCACGTTCCCTGCAATACTCCAAAACGCGGCGGATAAAGCGGGACTTTCTCTGCTCTATCCCGCTGAGAGCGCATTTGGCTGGCCCATCGCTACACATCTGGTCTGGCTGCTCTGTTGGCAATTCTTCGCCTGGCGGCTGACGCGCAACGCCGCGCCGTTGGCAAGCCTGCGTCTGTTGCGCATCTTGGGGCTGGCACTCTTGGTTTTGATTCTCATCGGGCTGGTATACCCGCTTTTGGCATTCCCGCTTTCTGGTTGGATGGGAAAAATGGTGATGTTTCCCCCCCTTGTCGAGGCTCTGATTCTCTTGATGGTCGCCGCCTTGCTAAACTGGCTGCTGCTGCGCCTGCGCTTACCGAAGATGGCTTTCCCGTCCCAACTGGAGCGTCCGCAAACCTGGCTGGAACGCCTCATCGCTTTTCTGCGCCGTCTGGGTGAAGCCCGCCTGGCTGCCTGGTACTTCTTCCTTCTCAGCCTGCTGACCTCCGCCTTGACGCTGCTCATCACCAGGGAATCCTTGGCGCGTCATCTCTGGCTGCCGTTTGGCTTGGGGTTGGGCGTCTTGCTGGGCGGGCTGGGCGTTTGGGAGACGCGCGCCAAAGCGCCGCCCGAAACCGGCGATGAGCAGGCGGAATTTGCCCAAAAGGATTACTTTGCCCTGGGTGGGCTGAGCGGGTTATTCGCCGCTCTGTTCACCGGGCTGGGCATTCAGACGCCGCTTTCCCTCGTCTTGATTCCCATTGTTCTGGTTGCTCCGCTTTCCCAGCACACAGAATCCGCAGCGCTAGCGGCGACTGACACCACTCTGTTGGAAGTCGTGCGGGCGAGTTATCTCATACCCGCTCAGATTTTCTTGGGAATGCTTTTCTTTACTCTGGTGTATGCTATGCTTTTCAGAACCGCTGCCGGTATATTCCGCGCGCTTCAAAAATAAACAGAAAAAGGCAGGTCAAAGGCCTGTGCACACACACCTCAAAGGTTTTTCAACTTTCGGGACGGATTTTCTTGCAAAAATACATAAAATCGGTAAAATTGCATCATCACTTTGCAAACATAAAAAGAAGCCGCAGGCGCGCCAATTTTTATGCCCGCAGGGTGGTCTTGACTTAACAACAGGAGGAACCAACATGCCAAAGGGACTTCACCGTTTTCTCACCGCCCTGCTGATTGCGGCGCTCGTGTGGGGGAGCCTGCCCGTCCGCCCGGCGTATGCAGCGGGCTATGTGGTCAACAGCCTCGCGGATAACAACACCGCAGGCGACGGTCTCTGCACCCTGCGGGAAGCTATTCAATCGGCCAACAACGCCGGCAACGGCGACTGCGGGGCGAACAGTAACGCAGCCGATACCATCACCTTCAGCGTGAGCGGGACGATTACCCTCGGCTCCACCCTGCCAAATATCGTCGGCGGGCAGGGCGCGCTGACCATTGACGGCGGCGGCAATATCACCATCAGCGGGAATAACAGCGTGCGGGTGTTTTATGTCAATGCCGGCGCAAATCTCACCCTGCAAAACCTGACGGTGAGCAACGGGCTTGCTCTCAGCGGCGGTGGCATCGTCAACGACAGTGGCGGCACGCTTACGGTCAGCAACAGCACCTTCTCGAGCAACTCGGCTTACTACGGCGGCGGCATCTACAACGCCGGCACGTTGACGGTCACCAACAGTACGTTCACCAGCAACACCGCGGCGCGGAGAGGCGGCGGGCTGGAGAATGTCGGCACAAGTTCTGCTCCCATCATCACCGATAGTCTATTTGAGAACAATACCGCCTCCGGCAACAATTCCTTCGATGGCGGCGGTGCAATTCATACCGATAGCGACCTGACCATCCGGAACAACACCTTCCGAAACAATCTCTACAACGGCGATGCACACGGCGGCGGGGCAATTTTAAGTATCGGCGGAACGCTGAATATAT
>JBBIGZ010000164.1:0-2842 GCA_037447295.1 Chloroflexota bacterium
AGTGGTAAAATACCTCCGATGACTCTCGACCCATCCCTCCTCAACTCCCTCATCCTCTTGCTGAGCGGCTTCGGCGCCGCGTTTCTGCTTGCGCTCTGGGTTTCGCTGATCGTCTGGACCTTTCGCGATATCCGCGCCCGCACCACCGATCGCCTTTCTCACATCCTGGCCGTCTTGCTCACGGCGATCCTCAACCTGCCCGGCCTCATCCTGTATCTTCTCCTGCGCCCCTCCCAAACGCTAGAAGAAGCCTATCAACGCTCTTTGGAAGAAGAAATGATCTTACAGGCCCTCGAGGCTCAGGCGCAATGTCCCGGCTGTGAACGCACGGTGGATGCCGCCTGGATTATCTGTCCGACCTGTCGCACCCGCCTGAAGAAAACCTGTCCTTCCTGTCAGCGCTTGCTCGAACTTGCTTGGGATATCTGTCCCTATTGTGGCTGGGAAGAGCGAAAAAGCGAACCCACCGTTCAAGAATGAACCATGCTTGCTCCCAAGACGATTCGCGCCTCGCGCATTCAGATCGCGCAGCTCATGCAACCCGAACATGCCAATAGCCAAGGCAATGTCCATGGTGGATGGATCATGAAGCTGGTGGATGAAGCCGGTGCCCTCGCCTGCATGCGTCATGCGCAGCGCCGAGTAGTGACCGTAGCGATCGACTCGATGGTCTTCCATCAACCCATCCGCATCGGTGACTTGGTGATCCTAACCGCCGAGGTCACCTATGCCGGGCGCACTTCGATGGAAGCCGAGGTGCAGGTGATCGCCGAAAACCCGATCAGCGGCCAGCGCACCCATACCAATACTGCCTATGTCGTCTACGTCGCCCTCGATGATCAAGGCAATCCCACCCCGGTGCCCCCTCTGATCCCCGAAAGTGATGAGGACCTGCGCCGCATGGAGGCTGCTCGCCAACGGCAGGCTCACCGTCTTAGTCAACAAAAACGGCCATGATGACCGAAATCCCTCCCCAGGAACAACCTCAAGAAGAAGAAAGCAAACAACCCGTCGGGCACACTTTTCGCTCCCTACGGGAGTTGATTGATTATGTCGCCGGCCGCACCCTCAAGCCCATCGAAGGTGATGAAGGCCTGGTTACCCAACCCATGCCCTTTCCCTTCCTGGCGATCGTCGGGCAGCGCGAAATGAAGCTCGCCCTGCTCCTCGGCCTGATCAACCCGAACGTTGGCGGCATTCTGCTCATCGGCCCACGTGGAACGGCTAAAACTACCGCCGTGCGCTCCCTGCTCGACCTTTTGCCCCAAGTTGAACGGAGTTTATGCTTTTATGGCTGCCTCCCTGAAGATATCGAACAAGGAGGGATCGATGCCGTTTGCCCGGATTGCGCCCGCAAATATGCCGCCGGCGAGCCGCTCACCCGTCCCGAACGTGTCCGCCTAATCGAACTCCCGCTCAATGCCCGTTTGGAAGATGTGGTTGGCGATATCGAAGATCGCCCTGTGTCCCATGAGCGCATGCGCCTACGCCGTGGCATCCTTGCCCAAGCCGATCGCAACATCCTGTACATTGACGAAGTCAACCTGCTCGATGACGAGATCGTTGATGCCATTCTCGATGCTGCTGCCCAAGGCACCTACACCGTTCGTCGCAGCGCGCTCAGTGCCACCTATCGCGCCCGCTTCCTGCTCATCGGCTCCATGAATCCGGAAGAAGGCCACTTGCGCCCGCAAATTCTGGATCGCTTTGGCCTGCGCGTCATTGTGCGCGGCCTTTCGGACCCGAAAGAGCGCCTGGAGGCCTATCGTCGCGTCCAGGCCTATCTGACTCATCCCATGCAGGTCATTCGCCAATACCGCGAAGAGATGGAGATCGTCAGCCGAGAAATCCAGCTTGCCCGTGAGCGCCTGCCTCAGGTGAAATTGGACGATGCCCTCGCCCAACGCGCCATTGAGCAGGTGCAAAAAATGGGCATAGATTCCCTGCGCGCCGAAATCACCTGGTTCGAGGCCGCTCGCGCCTATGCCGCCGCCGATGGCCGCACCGAAGTCAATTTGGAAGATCTCCGCGCCGTTGCTCCCATGGCGCTTCGCCTGCGGCGATCCGTCTTCATGACCGAATACTTTAAAAATCAGCAAGGGGAAGAGGAAGAGCTCTCCGATCTCCTTGAGCATCTCTGAACATGCGCCTGCGTCATCTTCTGCTTCTCCTGCTCCTCGGCGGTCTTTTCACCTTCCGTCACTATGGCTATAGCTGGGATGAGCCTCTCTATTACGATTATGCCGAGGCCCTCCCCTATGCCTACAATCCCCTGAACTGGTTCCGCCCGGATTTCGACCTGGAAAAGGCCTATGGTCCCAGCCCCGGCGATCACAAAACCCGCGGCCCGGCCTATTTGTTCTTTGCTCAGCCCTTCGCTGCTTTGCTCCAGCATCTCGGCCTCGGGCGCGATGATGCCTGGCATCTGGTCAATTTCCTCGCCTTCCTGCTTGGCTTGATCCTCTTTCATCGCCTAGCACGGCGCTGGTTCTCTCCATTTGTTTCCCTCGTCATCACTGCTCTCTTCGCCACCCAGCCCCTCATCTGGGGACATGCCTTCATCAACCCCAAAGATATCCCCTTCCTATTTGCTTTCCTGGCGGCCATCCTCTTTGGTCTGGAAATGGTGGATGCCTGGTCCGCCGGCTCTCCCTCCTGGCGGCGCACCCTACTGGCGACCTTCTTCCTCGGATTCGCCATCGTCCTGCGCGTCCTAGCTCCGCTGGCCGGCCTGCTGGTGCTCCTTGTGGCCCTCATCCGCCGAGCGCGTCCACCGTTGGCACACCTACTCACCTACCTTTTTGGCGCCGCTTTAGTCACCGTTGCTCTCTGGCCCTACCTT
>JBBIGZ010000165.1:0-2603 GCA_037447295.1 Chloroflexota bacterium
CTCGGTGTGGACTTTGCGTGGCTGCAGAACAACATGATCGTCGGCGAGGGCGCCAGCGACACGATCGTGCTCTCGGCTTCGTTCAGCTTCGGCGGCGCTGAAGAGATGGCGCCTCCGTCGCAGTAAGGGGTACGAGACCATGTTCCGAACGGCTATCTTCACATCATCGGATACGCAACTCGACACTAAAGAGAGAAGGAGGTACGAATTGAAGTTGAGCAAGGCTCCGAACATGCGGACGGTTATTATCGCGCTTATTGCGTTTCTTGTCGTATTGAGCGGAGTGACGGCGCTGGGCGCGGAGATCAAGGTCACAGACGTCAACAGCTTGATCGACTGCCTCGGCGGCAATGCGCTGGGCACTACCGGCCCAACGACCAGCCCCGATGCGGGCCGAACGGCCGGCCCCGGTGATACCTGCGTCGTCTTCGACGGCACGTACACCATGCCTCAACAGCTGGTAGTCAGCGTTGAGAATCTGATTGTACGTTCTTTAAACGGCGCGACGGCTACAGTTATCATAGGAGCTTTCAACGGGGCTCTCGTCAACATCATCGTGCGCGGGGTGACCTTCGGCGGCCCAGCTCCAGATCAGGGCTTCACCGTTACCAACCAAAGCCCTAATGATGGCGTTGCCATCTGCGTCACACAGGCTGGCGTCGCAGCTCCCTGCAACGTACCCGCAGCAGGCTTCGTCATTACACCTGCTGGTGCAGGCATCGCCCAGGAGAACATCACGATCCAGAACAACCGCCTCATTGACAACGGCCAAGAGGGGCTCATCTTTCAATATGCTGCGGTAACGGCTATTGATACCATTCGCATCTTGAACAACACATTTAGCAACAACGGCGGCGCCGGCGTGGTCTTCGGCGACAACGTCGGAGCCATCGGCCGCCGCGGTCAGGATCGCAACGTGGTCATTGAAGGGAATACCTTCGACCGGAATTCCCAGTCAGATGACATCGCTGCCGGCATCGGTGCGAACTTCGGCACCGGCTGTGATAACCGCTCCGCGGCGATCCACTTCTGCAACACGGGAACGGTCGAGATGGTGGGCATCCTCAACAACACCATCCTGCGGTCGGGCGATATCACGGGTCTGACCATCGCCGCAGACGGTATCCTCTTCGATCAGGGGATCCTCGAGATTCGCGATCTGCTGATTGACCGGAACGTCATCCATCAAAACAGCGGGAACGGTATCAAGTTCGACTACAGTGGGCGCTTGGGAGAGAACGTCGTCATCAGCAATAACGCCAGAGGCCAGCAAGGGATCACCCAGAACGGCCCGGCGGCAGGTGCCCTGCCTCCTCCAGGCTTCATCCCCGAGGGCAACGGCATCTATATCACTTCGCGGGTGACCGAGGTCCGCGGCGTCCAGTTCGTCAATAACATCATCAATGGCAACCGTGGCCAGTACCAGGACGTCATCGATATAACTCCGGTCCTTCCTGATGATGATGCGGCAAACGGTGGTGATGGCGACGGCACCGTCTACAAGCCCTGCCGCGACGGCAACGGCATCAGCATGGAGAACGTAGGCCGCATCGAGGACGTGATCTGGGAGGGCAATGACTTCCGGCAGAACTTCAACAACGGCGTCTGTATCGCCAACCGTGGCGATTTCACGCGCTCCCAGGTGCTCAACAACAAGTTCCACAACAACGGCTTCGGTGATCCCATCGCGCTCGGCGCCGCTCAGCAGGCGCCCTACGGCGACGGCTTCGGGGTCTACCACGACTCAACGATGGTCGATCCCGGCACAGGAACAGCCGTTGGTATTGACGGCTTCCGCATCGAGAACATCACGTTCTCTGGCAACGACTACCGCGAGAACGGACGGTTTATCAACGTGATCGACAACGGCTTTGGGACGTTCTTCGGGTTTGGCTTTGGCGTCTTCTTGCGCACTGAGCGCCAGGAGATCTCCAGGATCACCTTCGAGAACGAAGTGGCGCGGCGCAACCGCCTGGGCGGCTTCCGCCTGGAGACGGATACGGATTCGCCCAACATCCGCAGCGGTGACATCCGCGAGATCGCGTACACGAACGTCCAGGCGGTCGAGAGCGGCGGTGACCCCCAGCGTGGGGGTATCGGACCCACTGGCGCTGGGGCAGCTGCCGAAGTCATCGACAACGGCGATGGGATCGCTCACGTCACCGATAACGGCGATATTAGCACCATCGCTGTAACCAATGTCGAGGCCAGCAACAACGGCGGCTCAGGCCTGCGGCTGGAGTCCGATGCCACAGGTAAAAACGCTGCTAACGTCGTCGGCGACAATGCAGCCCTCAACCGCGCCGGGGACATTGACGAGATCGCCATCAAGGACAGCACCTTCAACCAGAACGGCGATCGCGCCGCCCTGGGCAGCGGCAACGGCATCACCATCCGCACCGCTACCGACGGCTCGATCCGCAACGTCACCATCGACCCGACCGAAGCGTCGTCTAACAACGATCACGGCGCTCTTGTCGCGGCCAGCCGCAACGTGAGCAACGTGCTGGTCGAGAACAGCACCTTTGAGAGCAACGACCGCAACCGCGACACCGTCGGCGACGGCGTCCAAGTGACGGCCAACGAAGATCTCTCACAGATCA
>JBBIGZ010000166.1:0-2548 GCA_037447295.1 Chloroflexota bacterium
GCACCTCGCCCTGCCAGTAATTCAGCCGCTCCTGCAGCCAGTCGGCCGTGCGGCGGATCTCCATCTCGGCAGCGTTAAACGCCTCCAGCGTCTCGACGTTGAAGCGGTTCAGGGTGCTCTTGAACTCCGCCAGGGCCTGGATGGAAAGCACATGAGCCGATGGCATGATGCCTCCTCAGGATGCTTACCACAAAAGGGCGCGAAGGACACAAAGGTTTAAGAGACAATGTGGTGTGTCCTTTGAAGCCTATTTTAGCGCTGATTGAGATATTCCTCCAGCCGTTGCGCCTTGCGGAGCAGGAAGGGGATGTGTTGCTCCGAGGTGCGCATGAACTGCTGGAGGACGCGCATGGTCTGCTCGAACTCCTGGGCGAACTTCTGGTGCTCCTGATCGCGCCAGGTGTCGCCCAAGCGGACGAACTGGCCCTGCAGGCGCGCCATGCTCTCGCGCAGTTGCGCGTTGAACTGCTTCAACTCGGCCGAGAAGCGGCGCAGGTCTTCGGGGTTGGCAATGGCTTGGGGCATGGGTCACCTCCTGATTGGCTGTCTTGTGTAATTTGCGGCAAGCCGAGCGCACCGACTTGAAAAAAGCCTCGTCAAACGGACCAGGCATCTTGAGAGTGCCCCTGGCCTGGTCGCCAGGGCAAACCGGCACGTGAGCGCTTTTCATTTTATCGCATGTTGGGTGCTTTTGCACATAAAACTGAAACCAACTTCATGAGTCCGCTGCCAAAATCTGAACCTTAGCAACAGAAAGTTGGACACATGGATGGAGCCGCAGCAGAAGTCCGCAACGCATGTACTAGAGTCTGTTATGCACTTTTGGTTTCTGAGCATGTAACATTGAGGCATGACACAAAAGCCTATCCGAGTGATGTTTCCGACGAGGAGTGGGCGTTTGTTGCGCCCTACCTGACGCTGATGGACGAAGAGGCGCCGCCGCGGAAATACCCCCTGTGCCAAGTCGACAACGGACTGCGCTCTATTCTGCGCACGGGTGCGCCGTGGCGCCTGATGCCCAACGACTTGCCGCCGTGGTACGTGGTCTATCAACAGACGCAGCACTGGCTGAAGGCGGGTGTGTTTGAGCAGATGGTGCACGACGTGCGGATGCTGCTGCGCGAAATCAACGAACGCACGCCCCAGCCCCATGCTGTGATGGTGGACAGTCGGACGCTGCAGTCGACTCCAGAAAGCGGGGAATGCGCCGGCTACGATGGGTACAAACAGCGCAAAGGCTCGAAGGTGCACCTGGTCGTGGATACGCCGGGGCAGTTGCTGGCTGTTTTGGTCACGCCAGCCAATGAACAAGACCGTGCGCACGTGGCTGCTCTGGCCCAGCGGATTCAGGAGGTGACGGGTGAAGCGGTGGAAGTGGCCTTCGTCGATCAGGGCTACACCGACGACCAACCGGCTGCCGAGGCCGCCGCCCACGGCATTTGCCTGCAGGTGGTCAAGCTGCCGACAACCAAGCGGGGCTTTGTCTTGCTGCCTCGTCGCCGGGTGGTCGAGCGCAGTTTCGCCGGGATGGCGCGCTTCCGTCGCCTGCTGCGTGATTACGAACGCTTGTCGGAGACGCTGGCCGGGTTGCATTTCGTCGCCTTTGCCATCTTGTTGGCCCATCGATTTGTCTCCTTCATGGTCCAAAGTTCATAACAGGCTCTAGATGCAGGGGTTGCAGCGGAGCTGAATGTAGGCATCACTTCCATCGCGGCCAGGCTGCGCACGGATGCCCCGCACCGTCAACGCGCTCGAGGACCCCGATGCCCAGGCTGCCCTACGACTGCAATTGAAGAAACTGCTGAGCGAAGAGCCTGCCCTGGCCGAGGAGGTCGCCCGCCTGTGGGAGCAGGTCCAGGCCGCCGGGGTGACCGCCACCGCCGGCGGTGACCGCTCCGTCGCCATCGGCGGGAGCGTGACGGGGAGCACCATTGTCACCGGCGACCGGAATACCGTGCAGTGCGGTAAGTACAACGTCTCCATCGGCCAGGCCGGTGGCGTGGAGATCGGCGATCAAAACACGGCGCCGACCCGGAAGCCGTCCAAAGGCATCACCATGATCCCGGTGGACTCCAGCATGGTGGACTCGGTCGGCTACGATGAAGCGCGGCGCTTGCTCCAGGTCGTCTTTACCAGCGGGCGGGTCTATTGCTACGAAGACGTCCCGCCGGAGGTCTTCCAAGGCCTGCTGAAGGCCGAATCCAAGGGACAGTACATGCGGACCTACATCATTGACGTTTATCCCTATCGCCGCGGCCCGTGTCGGAGACGATAAAGATGCGTAGGGGAAGATGCGTAGGGCAACTACTTGCAGTTACTCTACTCACCTTACGCAGTTTCTGGTAAACTCAGAGCATGAAAAACAGCAACCTCCTCGATTTGTACAGCGATTATCTGATCAGCGCCTTCGGGCAAACGACAGGAACGGGGCTTTCAGCACTGCTAGACGGTGAAGTAAGCCACGATCCAGTGCAACGCTTCCTGGCAGGCGCCGAATATACTTCGGCGGATTTATGGCGGATCGTCAAGCCGCATGTACGCCAGATAG
>JBBIGZ010000167.1:0-2409 GCA_037447295.1 Chloroflexota bacterium
ATGCCATGTCGCACCCTGTGCGCTTGCAGATTTTGGAAATCCTGGCGCAGGGACCGCGTTGCGTATGCGACATTATGGCACAAACCCGCCAGCGGCAGGCATACATCTCTCAACACCTCATGCTGCTTCGTCAGACAGGTTTGGTCAGAAGCACGCGGCTTGGCTTGCAAATGCAATACGAACTTGCCCAGCCTGCCATCACAAAGAATATGCTGAAATGCGTTTTGCAGGATCAGCCATGTGAAAGTTCCAATCAAGGAGAAACGAAAATGTCCACTACACTCAATAACAACGCCTGGCACGGCGTTCCACGCGAGCAAATCAACTGGCATCCAACCATTGTCGCTGACCGTTGTGTCGGCTGCGGTCTGTGCGTCACCTCCTGCGGGCGCGGTGTGTACGCCTTCGATTACGAAGCCAACAAACCTGTGGTAGTCGCGCCGCAAATGTGCATGGTCGGCTGCACCACCTGCGCCACCATCTGCACCCAGGACGCCATCGAATTCCCGTCACAGGGCTATATCCGCCAGGTCATCAAGAAGAACAAGATTGTGACACAGTCGAAGAATATGCTGCGCGCCGACCCCGAAAAATATGATGTGAAGAAACGCGCGCCTGTCGCGGGATAACCCCCTATGAGTCTGATTGCCCCTCTCCTGCAAACCCCGCACACCTTCGCCATCGTGGGCGCCTCGCAAGACAAAAACAAGTACGGTTACGAAGTCTTCGAGACGCTCACGCGGCATGGACATACCGTTCTGCCTGTCAACCCCAAATACGCGGCGATAGACGGCGTGACCTGCTATCCGTCCCTGCCCGACCTGCCGTATAACCCCGATGTGGTCCTGACCGCCGCGCCCGCTTCGGTCAGCGCAAAGATTGCCGAAACCTGCGCCGCGCTGGAGGAGATCGTCATCGAAGCGTCCGCGATTGGATGAGGATGCCAACATGAAAAAAGCATTGACCGTTGTCTTGGAAGACAAGGACATCATCGAGTTGATGCGTATCCTGATGGACAGCGACGCCGAGGGCGCGCTGGAATTCCTGCGGGAGCATTTCAAAGGCAAAGCGCGCGACTTGCTTGAAGGCGGTTGAAAGGTGATGATCGAAGTGCCTGGTACAGGCACGTTGAAGGTCAGCGGAAACCTGTTCAAGAAATGACCTATCTCGACTCCATTACCCTCACCAAAACCCTGCCCTGTCTTGCCGAGCCGGGCAAGATTATCGTCATCGGCAAGCCAAACCGCCCTCTGGACGAGGTCATCCCCTATCTGGCGACCCTGCCTGGCATCATCGCCTACAACCCGCAAACGCGCACGCTGACCTTTCGCCGTCCGCGCGGATTTATGACTCTCTATCCCGATAAAATTTACATCACCCAGGTCACGGACGCGCAGGAGGGGCTGGAACTTTTGGAGGGCGTGAAAGACGCGGTCAACGCGGTGTGGGAAAAACGCGAGGAACTGATAGCGGTGATGAAACCCAAAGCCGCGCCGCGTCACCTCGATATTTGGGCGCTCCTGCCGCAGACGAACTGTAAACAATGCGGCGAGGCCACCTGCCTGGCGTTTGCCGTGCTGTTGATCCAGCACAAACGCTCGCTGGAGGAATGTCTCCCGCTTGTGGAAGACGCATCCTTCGCCGACCGCCGCGCCACCCTGGAGGCTATGTTATGACCGACTCAAACCGCGCTGCGCCTCGTTCCCTGTGGATCACGCTCGAAGCGGAGGAAGTCATCGAACTGAAACGCATCAACCAGGACCGCGACGAAGAAGGCGCGCCGACCTTCTTCCGCGACATCCTGACCCCGCGCCTACGCGACGCCGCCCTTAAACGCGGCGTCGCCCTCGACCTGCTGACGGAGGAGAAAAACGATGAGCGCCTACCTGGATAACGCGGCGACGAGTTGGCCCAAACCCGAATCGGTCTATCAGGCCGTGGACCGCTTCATGCGCGACGTGGGCGCGACGCCCGGACGCCCGAGGAGATCGCCGTCTCGATTTTGGCGGAGATCATCGCCGTGCGGCGCGGGGGTAAGGCGGCCCCTCACTGATCACAGAAATTTCGATGTCATTGCATTAATATGCTAAATTCCCTTGTATGAAATGACATCCTTCCTTGACATTACTTCCTTTAGGAATATAATTCAACGCATGTTGAACCATTTTTCAGCGCCCCCTGCCGCTTCCCCTGTCAGCCTGGAAACTCTGGCAGAACGCTTGAAGGTACTTGCCGAGCCCAAGCGCCTGCTCATCTTCAATCTGTTAATGGAAGGTGTGCAATGCAATTGCGAATTGAGCGACGCCCTGCAAATGGCCCCCAACCTGATTTCACACCATTTGAGCAAACTGCGGGAAGCCGGACTGGTTAATGTGGAACGCGACGCGGTCGACTCACGCTGGGTGTACT
>JBBIGZ010000168.1:0-2400 GCA_037447295.1 Chloroflexota bacterium
CGATCGCCCTCCTCCAGACGGAGGCCGGCTTCCTGTAGCCAGGTTTGCGGCAGGTTGGCCTCCGTCCGGATGGAGAAGATTTGTGCCCCGTCCAGGATATGAACTTGTAGGCCCGGCCGGGGCGTGCAAGCCAAAAGGAAAAGAAGCAGGAACAGGAACCGGCGCATTAGCCTTTCAACAGCTCACGCATGGCGGCCAGGAGTAAGGTGATGTTCTCCTTGCGGCTGGAATAGCCCATCAGGCCAATGCGCCAGACTTTATCGCGCAATGCGCCGAAGCCGGCAGCGATCTCGATGTTGTATTCTTCGAGCAAGCGCAAGCGTAGGCGATGCGGATCGACCCCTTGCGGGACGCGCGCCGTGGTCAACGGTGGCAAGCGATATTCTAGGGGAACAAACGGGGGCGCCCCTAGCTCTTCCAGACCCTGCCAGAGCAATTCGGCGTTGGCACGGGTGCGGGCAATGGCCTGTTCCAGGCCCTCTTCGGCGATCAGGCGCAAGGCTTCGCGCAGGGCATAGTGCAGGCTGGCCGAGGCGGTGTGATGGTAGGCGTGCGTTTCGCCCCAATAGGCGGCGTAGAGCTTCAAGTCCAGGTAGAAGCTAGCTACCGGCGTTTTGCGCGCTTCGATGACGCGGCGTGCCCATTCGCCGATGGTGATCGGTGCCAGGCCGGAAGGCGCGCCCAGATTTTTCTGGCTGGCCGAATAGGCGACATCCACTCCCCATTCATCCACTTTGACCGGGATGCCGCCTAGCGAAGTTACCGTATCTAACACGAGGAGCGTATTGTTGCGATGGGCGACTTCGGCGATCTCGGCAATGTGCAGCTGCTCAGCGCCGGTAGAAGTTTCGGCGTGGACCAGTGCCAAGAGTTTATAGTGGCGGCGAGAGAGAGCAGAGGCGATCTCCTGTGGATCGAAGATTTCGCCGGGGGCACGTTGAATGCGCTCAACTTCGGCGCCCAGACGGGTGGCGATTTCCGCCATGCGCTCACCAAAATAGCCATGGATGGCTACCAGCACGGCATCGCCGGGCTCGATCAGGTTAGCTAGCGCCGCCTCCATGCCGGAGGTGCCGGTGCCGCTCAGGGCAAACGTCCACTCATTTTGAGTCTGGAAGACATAGCGGAGCAGCGCCTGTTCTTCCCGGTAGATGTGCAATAGTTGTGGATCGAGATGCCCCAGCGGTGGTGCCACCATCGCCCGTAGCACACGCGGGTGGACCATCGAGGGCCCCGGTCCGAGCAGCAAGCGAGCAGACGGGTTGAGATCGGGGAACTGAAGGGAGCTCATGAGGGACCTCCACGTGAGATGATGATGTAAGTTTACCCCCTTTTTGGGGCAAGTGGTAAGAGGGTAGGCTTTTCACTGTTTTAGTTGCAAAAGTAGTAACGAAACGCCCTCGTCCAGCATGGCACAAACCTTCCGTTGCGCATCCGGAATGAATTCATCGGGGAAGAAATGGCGCAACAGCGAAAGTGCTACATTCCGTATGCTGCTCAACCCCAAGCCAATCCAGCGCCCATGGAGACGGTCTTCCTTCATCGTCACATCCCCAACATAAAACACTCGATTCTCAATCGTCCAATGCGCACGGAACAAGTGGGCAGCGTCTTGAACTTCCAGCGACCAGGCAAACGCCACTCCTGCCACCCACACGTATCCCTCCTCTTCTTCCCGACCGTTCTCCCAACGTCGACGCCGAATGCGCCCACACCATTGCATCCCCGGCCAACCAAAGTAGGTGTGCAAATACTCCTGCATATCGGCTTCACACGGTACCATCCACACTTCCCGACACTCCACCCGTCCATGACACTTGTTGAACTGCCGAGTATAGCCAACCACATTCCCCCGTTGTTTGGGCCAATCATCGATCCAATTCTCCAAAGATTGGCGTGGTTTGGGTTGATTGTCTTTGATTAGCCCGATATAGCCCCCCCTTTTTCCACCACCTTGCGTGCGAAGGGGCTTGCAAAATCCCGGCATCGGCACTCACCACTTTACTGATAGCACCAAGTTTCGACCCGCTCATACTTCGTATCTCGCATCTTCTCCACACGCTGGCGCGGATACACGCTTTTGCAACCACAGAGTCGACATCGCTGGGGAAAAGGTCTTTGGCTCAATAACCGGTAGAATCAAGTGTAGCCGCATAGTACTCTCACTCCTTCCAGGTTTAGATATCCAGGTGATAGTGTTCCTGACACGCTGATTTTACCAGAAAGTAAACTATCACGATTTTTTACCAATTCATGAACAATTGCCTGCGACCCTGCGAGGGTGTGTTCCAAAATCGTCGGTAGAGGGTCAATTAGCCTGCAGGATTTGCTTCCAGGCTTCATCCCATTCGTGGCTTCCTCCCATCCCAGCACTCCGAAGCGCTAACATCGCCTGTAATC
>JBBIGZ010000169.1:0-2345 GCA_037447295.1 Chloroflexota bacterium
GATGGTCTCGGCGGTGCTGTTATTGGTATCGGAATTAGTAATCGTGCCGAAGTTATAGGTCAGCACGCGGGCGTCTGCTTCACCGGGTTCCAAGGTACCGCCGGAATTGCTGGAGAACGTGGCGTTGGCGCAGTCGAAGCCGCCGGTGGCAGAAACCGAAGCCGACGCGGTGATGCTATCGCAGGAGACAAAGGCCAGGCCGGGGTCAAGCGTATCGCTGAAAACGGCGTTCGGGATCGTCCCTTCGGGGACGGTGATGGTGATGGTGTAGGTTACCATTTCCCCCACAGCCACGTTCGACCCGCTAGTGAAGGTCTGGTTAGTTGCAGAGATGGCTTTGTTCAGTGATGGGCGGGTGGTTGTCACGCTGGCCGTATCGGCGAGGTCTACGGCGGTGTGATCTGGGCCGCCTTCTGTGCCAGCGTAGTTGAAGAGCGTGGCGGTGTTGGTCAAAGTCTGATTCGGCGTGACGGAGGTGTCGAGTGTCACCAGGTAGGTAACGACAGCGATATTGCGCCCGGTGTTGATCGGGGAGCCATCACCGGCCTTGCCGGGATCGAGAGCACCCGGTGGCGAGGTAGTCGGGCCGGGATCGTTCAACTCGATGCCACTGCCGAAAAGCCCGCTACCGAGGTCGGTGTAAGAGATGGCAGCGCCGGTACCATCGGTGACACATAGCGAGCCGGAGACAAACGTCATGCCTGCCGGCAAGTTATCACGCACACGCACGTCGAACGCGCTCGAACGCCCGGTGTTTTCCAGGATGATAGCCATCATCACCTGGTCACCGGCGTCCACGCCGCTCAGATTGCTATTGACGGGATTGGTTGCCAGGCCGGAAGAGGTAATCGTTCCGCCTAAGCGGCCGGCGCAGGTGGCGGCTGCCCCATCAAAAGTCACCGGCCCGACGGTGGATGGCGAGAAAATGCCGGCAGAATTGTCCGTCCAGACGATGCCCTTCGAGATGCTGACCACCACCGGTTCCTGGAGCTGTACCTGAACGATGCTATCACTGGTGCTACTGCTTGAATTTGTGCTGCCCTCCTGGGCGTTTGCCTGGTTGGCCAGATAGAGGCCATCGGCGAAAGGTTGATTCGTAACGGTTACCGTGAAGAGCAGGTCGATCGTTGACGGGGCGTTATAGCTAGAATCGTAGTCTCCGTAGGTCCAGCGCACGTAGTTGTTCGAGGCGTTCGTGCTCAAGGTAGGTGAGATAGCTCCACTTAGGGAATGGTAAGTATCGCCGGGCCCCAGACAGGAAGCGCCTGCGGCCGGCACGCCACAGATAGTATTGCTAAACGAACTCACTTCAGTGGCATTGAAAATCGGCAGTGGCAGGTAGTCCGTAATGACTAGGTCCTCAAAATCGCTGGTGACCAAAGTGTAAGTGATGCGGTAGGTGACCGTATCCCCCGGCGAAATGCGCACCGGCGAGGGAACCGATGTGCTGCCGTTGACGGCATAGACGGACTTGGAAATCTGGCCGCGCCCGATGGAGACGCTGGCGGCAGAAGTATCCGCTTCGCTCTGGCCGGTTGGCGTGGAAGCATCGGTGGTGGAAAGCAAGTCGCCGCTGATGGTGACGGCGTTATTGAGAACATCTCCCTGGTCCACGCTGGGATCGCCGGAGGGGTAATTATCGGTGAAGTTTTCCTGGATGACCGTGCGGAAGACAATGCGGCCGGTGGTGGGTCCGTCATCGTAGCTTCCGCATGAAGGGTCGCCGCCGCCCGTGCCGGTCGTCGGCACGCAGCCGCCGATGAGTTTGCCATCCTGTCCGCGGGTGATGATCTCCTGCGAAACGCGGAAAGTGAGGGTCGTTGTGCCGTCGTTGGCGGCCGGGTCATTGGCGGTGCATTCCGGGCCGGGGCCGCCGGTGTAGTTGCAGGTCACGTCATAGTTGGCGGCGTTGAATCCTGCCGCACTGAGAGTGTAGGAGTTGCCGTTGATCTCCAGGGTGGGGGTGAAGGACGGATCGAAATGCTGGCCATCCGAGATCACATCGTTCACCACCACGTTCTGGAAAGCGAAGAAATCGGAGACCTGGAAATCGAGCGCGTATTCCAGGGTTTTGCCGGGCGCTGGCTGACCGCCCCCGAGGACACTCACGGATTTCTGGATGGCGATGGATTTATCGGTCAAGGTGTGTTCGCAACCGGCCGGGTTTTGCGTGAACGTGCCGCCGCTATCGCGCGGATCAATGGGGGTCCACGTCCCGCCGCCGCTGGCGTTGTTGCAGGAGGTGACGTCATCGCCGCTGGCAGGGTCAATGACCGAGGCACTGCCCGCATCACGCAGCGGGATGTAGTACTCGAAGGTCATCGTCACCGTGCCGCTGACGGAGG
>JBBIGZ010000170.1:0-2342 GCA_037447295.1 Chloroflexota bacterium
CCCTGTTCAGCGGTTATTATGCTTCCTTTCTGACCACCACAGATAATTTTTCGCCCTATATGGTGCTGGGGGCGCTGTTTTTCCTGCTCCTTGGGCAATCTGGCGCTGCGAGGGGGCGATTTTTCCTTTTGGGGATGATCGCCGGCCTGTTGAACCTGGCACGCAGTGACGGTTTGCTCTGGTTGGCGATCGCTCTACTGGCCGCTTTTCGCATAGGCAAAGAGGGGGATAGCTTCGGGTCCCGCTGCTGTGCGCCCTTGGGGCGTGGGGCGGCGATCGTCGCGGGGTTTCTGCTGATTATGGGGCCGTGGTATCTGCGCAACCTTCAGGTATACGGAGCGTTCTTTTCCCCGGCCACACAGCGCGCACTCTGGTTGCGTTCTTATAACGAAACTTTTATCTATCCACCCGATCTGCTCACGCCGCAACATCTTTTAGAAAGCGGCTGGAAGGCCATTTGGGCGGCGCGCTTATGGGCTCTTTGGCAAAATGCACAGACGGCCTTCGCCGTGCAGGGGTTGATTTTGCTCTTTCCCTTGATCCTGATCGGTCTCTGGAAGTATCGTCGGGATGAGCGAGTGCAGCTGGGGATGTTGGCTTGGGGAGCGATGTACCTGACCCTTTCGCTGCTTTTCCCTTTTGCTGGGGCGCGTGGGGGCTTCTTCCATGCTGGGGCGGCGCTGCAGCCGCTTTGGTTTGCTTTGGCGACGGTCGGTTTCGAGGCGCTGCTGCGCTGGGCGGCGTACCGTCGCGGCTGGTATCTTCCCGAAGCGCAACGCGTCTTTCGTCCGGCGCTGCTCCTCTTCCTGGCCCTTCTGACGGGGTATCTGACCTGGGGGCGAGTGATCCGCTCGGGCTGGGGAGAAGGAGAACAAGTCTATCCAGCGGTGGAGCGTTTGCTGGTGGAGAACAACGCTCCGACGCAGGCAGCGATCCTGGTGCTCAACCCGCCGGCTTATTTCGTTATGACCGGCCGACCTGCCGTGGTGCATCCTTATGCCGATGAGGTGACGTTGCTGGAGATCGCCCGACGGTATGGTGTGCGTTATTTAGCTTTGGAGCCCGATGCCGTTGTGCTCCCCTTTTATCAGGCTATCCCGAATTCGCCGCATTTTCGCCATTTGGGCGCGATCGGAGCGATCCGCCTTTTTGAGATTTTGCCTTGATCGCCGTTTCTCCGTATCCAATAATCTAGTGTAGACGAGTTTGCGAGGGTTCAGAGATCTCACACAGGGTACTTTTTCTCCAGAATTTGGGTAAAATTAAAGCGTTTTTATGAAAGAAATGTACCACGGCAAACGCAGCAGCGAATGGTTTGTGCTGGAACGTTGCCTGGCAATTTTTGAGCGCTTGCAGCAGGGGCCGGCAAGTGGGGAAGAGCTGATGCGGGCAGTTGAGGCTAAGTTGCCAGGTGCTTATCCTTCCTCCCCTTCGGCGCGTCGGGAAGCTTTCAAGCGCGATCGGCGCAAGCTGCGTGAGCTTCTGCGCATCGATCTGAGCTATGCCGATGGAAAGTATGCGCTGCAAGATGTGGGACCGTTTTTCTACGCTCGACTTTCGCCGCAAAGCCTGGAAGCGATGATGACCCTGATGGTGACCTTTGAGGGGGATGTGGATCGCGCCTATGTTCAGGATTTCTTGGAGGAGATTGCCCGGTTTTTGCCGCCTGAGCAGCGCATTTCGCTGAAAGACCCGAAGAGCATTGTGAACTACGAGATTCTGCAGAATGTCGACCCGAATCACATCCCGCAACGGGTGTGGGAAAAGGTGCGGCGGGCAAGGCTGGAAGGGCGCGAGCTGGAGTTCAACTACCTTTCGCCGCGCTATGAGGATGGCCGGCCGCGGCGCTTTCGGGTGGCACCCTTGCACATTAAGTTTCAATGGGGACATTTTTACCTTTGGGGATACGTGCTCTCCGATCGGGTTCTAGAGGAGCCCTATCGCCGTTTTCGCCTGGGCTATATTCAGGATGACGAGTACCTGCAGGTTTTGCCGAACGTCATCGGCAGGGCCTTTCGCCGCCCGCCACGCTACGAGGTGCATTACCGCCTGCTGGGACACTTGGGGCGCGGTGCGGTGAGCCGGCACTTTGACGAGATGCAGATCACGCATTTGGAAGGTGGCAGCCTCGAAGTGCGTGCCGTGACGGACGATCTCTTCGCCGCCGAGCGCATTCTGCTGAGTTACGGTCAATACTGCCTGGTGCTGGGCGGCCCGGAATTGCTGGCACGCATGCGCCAAGCGATCGAGGGCATGTATCACAATCTGCAGAATTCCCCGCCTCTCGCAGGGGAGTAGGTCACATTTGTGACCCTGGGGAGGTGGTATGATGGAAGTATGAG
>JBBIGZ010000171.1:0-2308 GCA_037447295.1 Chloroflexota bacterium
AGGCCGTAGGGGCGGCGCCTGGGCGGGGTGAGGGGGTTTGCGCCGCAGGCGGCGCCGGGCGGTGCAGACGGCGCAGGGGCTGCAGCCTGCCGGGCTCGGGCACGCTCGACCCCTTTTCCGGCGAACGGCTCTCGACACCGGAAATGGGCTGGCTCAGGTTGTTAAGGTACGGCTTGATTGTACGTGGTTCCCGGCGGGTTGTAAAGCGGCACTCGTCACGCCGTTGACCGTCGCCTTCACCCGCCGACCGTCGCCGTCGGTGACGATGCCGGCCGCCCTGCTGACCCACACCAGCCGGTTCTCGGCATCAAAGACCAACGCGGAGGCAAGGCGTCGCCGCACCCGCCGGGCACGCCTCCGGGTTTGTTCTCTTGCGAAGGTGCTATCGCCGGGGCGCACCGCACCCTATGACCCCAGCGCCGGTTCCTCCACCCACACGAAGTGAGGGTTGTCCCGGCCGGCCAGGTCCGCCAGCATCCGGTCCAGGTCGTCCGGGATGGCGTTGAACTCCAGGCGAATGCGGTGCCCCTGTGACCGCTTGAGCTCGGCAACCGCCGCTTGTCGGATGGCCGCCAGCACCATCTCCCGCTGCCTGGGCGTCAGGTCCGCCCACGGGATGACGATGGGCTTGACCCGAGTGCCGTCTTTGAGCACCAGGGTGGTGGCCAGGGCGTGTTGAAGATACTCCCAAACCTGCTCATCGGTGGCGGCTTCTTTAGGCTCCGGCATCGGCGTGAGGCCGGAGATCACGTAAGGGGCGCGGCAGGTGACCTTGAGGCCATGTTCGGCGCAGTAGGCGATGACCTCTTGCCGCAGGCGTTTGGCCTCCTCCTCGCTGGTTGCCACGAAGGTGGGGGAGAGCTGGTGGAAGACGCCGCTGTCGGGCAGGAGTTCGGTTCGGTAGCCGGGCAGGCCCAGCAGGAAGTCCCGGCCGTATTTTTCCACGTAGGCCGGGCCGAAGAAGTTGACCCAGGAGATGTGTTTGAGACGGAGGCGGAGCACATCGCGGGCTTCCCATTCGCCAGGATTTCCCTCCACCTCGCCGTAGGTGGGGCGGGCCAGGGGATAGAGTTCTCGGGCGATGGCTAACAGCCGTTCTGCGAGCGGCTCCACCAACAGCCGCTCATCTTGGGTATCAAAAAAACCCAAATAGCCTCCTAACTCGAACCGATTGCCTCCTTTCCTGAACTCCTCGAATGCGAAGTGTGCACTGAGCTTTCCCCAGTCCTCAAAGGCAATGGGGTGTCCAACACGGAACTTAAAGAGTTGCCATTCTTCCTCTAATTCCCTCTGGATGGTTTCCAACCACACCTCCTCAAGAAGGGACTCCTGCGTGTAATGAGCCAGAGGAATGATCCCGTAGTGCCGCATGATCTGCATCCAGGCTACTATATCTTTCACCCCCGTTGCTTCACAATTCCAGAAACTTAACGTAACGTGCAGTCCACGCATCCTACGGACCTCCTAATGTGATGATCCGAATCTGTTCCCGGGTCAGCGGGAATTCCACCTTCCGGGCTGCTTTCAGCAGGTCTTCAATGAAGACCTCAGTTATGGGATCGGTCTTCGTTTGCACCAGCTCGAGTATAACTGGACGTCCCGTGGTCTCATGATAGCGTTGGAGTTGATCTAACAGCCTCCCGATTTGTCCGCTCGCATAACTCTCCCGCCAATACTTGATCTCGACGATCTCATCGGTCACCAAGATCAAATCCACCCGGCCGTCCTCGACCACCGCTTCCACCGCCCGTAGCTTGCTAGCCTTATAGTATTCTTCTGCCCGTACTAACTCAGCGGCGAAGCCGGGCCGGAACCGCTCCGGAATCCGTTCACTGTTCACCATCTTCTCTAGGTACGCTACCCCACGCCGGATCTCTGGGCCGGCTCCCGCAAACCGTTCCGCCCAGTTCACCCTCCGCACCAGGTCCAGGATGTCCTCGGCGTGGGCGATCGCCTTGCCCCCGCGCACCAATCCCACGCCTGCCGGCACGTAGGGAGCGAGCGCTAGAACGACATCAAGCGCCAGCCAGCCCGCATTTTCCCAGGTCGGGTCGGCGGCAAACTGAGTGGCAGACAGGCCAACTCACCTTACGCAGTTTCTGGTAAACTCAGAGCATGAAAAACAGCAACCTCCTCGACTTGTACAGCGATTATCTGATCAGCGCCTTCGGGCAAACGACGGGAACGGGGCTTTCAGCACTGCTAGACGGTGAAGTAAGCCACGATCCAGTGCAACGCTTCCTGGCAGGCGCCGAATATACTTCGGCGGATTTATGGCGGATCGTCAAGCCGCATGTACGCCAGATAG
>JBBIGZ010000172.1:0-2305 GCA_037447295.1 Chloroflexota bacterium
CGCCATCCCACCTTTGCGCCCGAGTTCTTCCTTGATTGCCAGGGCGCGCTGGTAGTACTCGCGCGCTGCCGCGTACTCCCCCAGGACACGCGCCACATCCCCTGACCAAAACAGGCTATCTGCCTGGAACTCTCGCCAGCCGGCCTCGGTTGCCAGGTCGAGCAATTGACCGTAAAACCCTTTGGCCCAGCGGGGATTTATGTTTGAGACATATTCACCATATAACTCTGCGCCCAGCGTCCACAGCCGTGAGAGCGAAAGGAGGGTGGGTGGGTTAGACAGGAGAAATTCAGCCTGGAAGATCAAAGCCTCGAGGCGCGAGAGTTTGGGATCGAACCATTTGCGGCATTGGCGGGCTTTTTCCTGGTTGCCGGCCTGCTCGTATAAACGCGCCATCACCTGGGCGCACTTTTCCGGGAAAGGCCAGTGCACTTTTTGTAGGGCATCGGCCAGCCGTTCCAGCCGGGCCGGGTCAAGCGGTTCGCTGCGCAAGACGTACCACACCAGAGGCGGGGAAAAGACGAAGCGCTCGACTCTTTTCTGCCAGTTTGCACTTGGCAGGTTCAGGATGACAGCATCTGTTTCCGCCACCAGGCCGGGGTCATCCGGCTCATCGAGCAGGTATTCCAATCCGTAAATTAACTTATCCAGTTCCACCCCATAGGCCAGCGCAAGCGCCTCTGGGGTGAAAACGATCCCCTCGCGAGCGGCCAGGATAAGCATTTCCCACATTTGCTCCAGCGACCAGGGGGCTTCGTCTTCAAAGGGCCACAGGTCTTCCAGAATGCGCCGGACGTAATCACGCCCACTGCCCAGGGTGCGGAGCGGGCTTTCGGCGGCCAAAATCCAGCGGCCTTTTTTATCCTTTTCATCTTGGATGACTGCTGCGGTGCGCATCCATTCGGCCCATAAGTCCTGTACCAGAATAGGCAACCCACCTGAAAGACGATACAGGCGCTCAACCACCTCCGGATGAGCCGAGCCAAGGTAGTCGGCTATATCTTCAGGACGAACGCGGCTCAGGTGATAAACTTCGGCCTGATTTTTTCGCGCCAGTTCCAGCGCCAGCGCCTCGTGCGGGGATAATTGCTCTGCCGGTATCCGGTCAAGCGGCTTTTCGGTATGCATACTGACGATGAAAAGTACCGGGAGGCCGTTTGCCAGTTCCGGGGTCAGGAAACGCAGTAAAGTTAGCCAGTCTTGGGAGGCGTGCTCAAAATCTTCCAACGCAATGACCAGGGGATGACCGGGGTACGCCAGTTGACGCAGAAAAGAAGGAATTTCGCGTTCCTGATGGGGCAGATTGTATTGCAGCCATTCGTATTTCTTGCAAATTTGAAAGATCAGCGGCCAGAATGGCGCATACTCAGGCTGCTGCAGAAACTCAGGCGCAAATTGCAACATCTCTGCATACGTTTCGAAGTCCTCTCTCCAGCGGGGATCGCGGCGGGTTCTCTCTTCGATTTTCTCCGGCCAGAAACGGGTGTATAGGGCAAGTCCACCGCCACGATTGACCGCCGACACAATGGTACGTCCCAAGGCTTTTGTCCCATACCCGTGCTGGCCGGTAACGAATACAACCGCCCCATTTCCTTCCGCTTTGGCGCGATCGTAGAACTGTAAGAGACGGCTGATTTCGTTCCTATGTCCTATCAAATGTTTGAGTTCAGGGAATATAGCATCAGGATGAGAATCAAACGGTGTAGGCGAAATGGCAATATGACGCGGATCGTGCTCCATGCGCGTGCCCCTCTCGCCGCTTTTGATCACGCTAAACAAATTATAGGTTTTGTGGATTTCGACATGAGCGCTGGAATAATGGCCGATGACATTGCCAATGCCGTTCACATTACCGCCGATTCGAATGCTGGAATTGGATGGCTCATCCTTCATGGCTTTTCACCTCATTGGCCTACGAATCGTTGTCTTTCTGGTTCCTTTTTGTAAGCAGCGATGCACGCTCTTTGGAGATACTATACACAAAAATCTTGGCATCGAAAAGGGGAAAACCAGTGAGAATTCGGCTGAAGTACGCTCCACCCTTCCCGCTCGTCACACCTCCACCACCTCCATCCCTTCAGCGGGGCGGGAGCGGACCTGGAGCCGGCCGCCTCGCACTGGTGTCGCAACTGCTGGACACGGAAGGACACGGATTTTTAGATCAAGTCCGTGTTCGTCAGCGTTCGTCCGTGTCCTACTCTCGTGGCAAAGGTTGCCTCTATCTCCGTCCCCTTGCTCCGTCCCCTTGCCGGGGCGGGAGCGGACCTCGAGCCGGCCGCCTCGCACAGGTGCCGCAGCCCCTGGC
>JBBIGZ010000173.1:0-2228 GCA_037447295.1 Chloroflexota bacterium
TCCAAAGGATGGCCCAAAGGCAAGGGGCGGCAACGGGCAGAACGGCCTCCGATTATCAAGAAGAGCAAGAAATAGCCCGTTTGGCGATTCGTTTTCAATTTTAAGGTGCAAATTCATCAACTCGGCACGTCCGAGTCGTTCGGCGTTAGTCTAAACTCGAAATATTTGACTCCTCCGCAAAAACCTGCACCTTACCAACAGAAAGCCGGACGTCGGCGCAGTCCCAAAGCCCGCAACGCCTGGACCAGAGCAGAAACAAAAGAAAAAAAGGCTCCCTTCTCCGCTCCCTGGTCGGCGATTTTCGCTCGATTTCGGCCATTCTGCTGTTTGTTCACCCCCTAGCTGGGCCTGCAGGTAACGGTGAATCCGCCGTACGTTGATCACGGCCGCCGAACCGATCACCATGCAAGCCACGCGGAAGCGCCCACGGACCGGCCATTTACCGGCCGGAAAGGGATGTTTTAGACTCCGTACTGTAGCCTCAATCGCCGCCCGCAGATTGCGCCCTTCATTTTGCCGACGCGCTCGACGTAAACGTTGCGTTCGCCGCCAATCTTCCGGCGTGGAGGACAGACGCATCACCCCCAACCGTTTGCGCTCCTGAACGGGACAATGCCTCCTCAACACACAAGCAGCGCATACTTCGGCAGGCACATCCGCCTGCAAGCGCTTACCGGAAGGCCCCAATGTCACCGCTAACCCATGCTGGGCCGGACAACGCAGCTGTTGAGGGAGACCGTTGTCCTCTTCCTGGGTGGCTTCAAAGTGTTCCAGACACAGACGTTGCGCATCCGGCTTGCGACCACGAATACCCGTTTGCACCAACGTCACGCCGTGTTCCTGGAGCACCATGTCCCCCTCGGCACTGCCATAGGCCCCGTCCGTGTCTAGCGTCTCCACGCCGGTGCGCTGCTTGAGCGTCGGCACGGCTTCGACCAGCAAGCGGCTATCATCCACGGTGTTAGCCGCCACCTTCACCTGCGTAATCAGTTGCAACGGGTTCTCCGGGTCACAGGTTTCGGTAAGATTCGCAACATACCCACGATAGCCTTTGCCGTTTTTCTCCCGATAGGTGGCTTCCAGGTCATCCGGCGATTGCAGACTCTCGGCACGCAGCTCGCCGTTTTCTTTCGGACGTAACCGTTCTTTCTCCAGCCGAAAGTGCTCGGCAAATACACGCGCCAACACCTGGTAAGTCGCATTCCCTTGATAGTTCTGTTCCAACTCCTGCAACAGCCGCAGCATCGTTTCGCCAATGCGTTGCAAATGGACAGGCCAGTCTTCCTGTTTCAGCCGATAGACATATTGCCCCGCATGACCCACCAGATAGGGCTCCAATACTTCCGCATAGCGCTCCTGCTCCGAGGGCGAAAGCATGCGCCAGACCCGCTGCAGCACCGTTACCAGTAACTGTATCCGCCCCATCTGGCGAATGTTGGATGCCAGCTGCGTACTATCCATGCGCTGTTTGCCCGTCTTCAGCCCAAAGGCCTGCAGGTGTTCCTCCGTCACCTGGGCAAAGGCTTGTTCGAGCAGCTTCTCCCCCGTCTCCTGCATGTGGCGACTCGGGCGCTCCCGAAAATAGTACAGGGTGCGCAGGTCAAAGTATCCTTCGCCCAACTGCCGATATCCCAGCGCATAGCGCACCTGGATGTTGTAACACACCTGGTCGTACAGCTCTTCATCCGTCCAACCGTTGGCCGCTTTGAGAAACTCTAGCGCAACCAACACATTGACCGGTACATTCGGCCGCGATGGCCCATCGGCGTACAGCACGCTGAACGGCTCTTCGTCCAGCCGACAGAAGAATTCCCGGTAGAAGGTCTCTGCCCAGGAACGGCATAGCCGATTGCGCAGCACTTCAAGCAATTCATCCACATGGCTGGTGAGCGGGATTTGCAGGTGACGGGTGTTTTTTCTGAACATGGTATCCCTCTCCAAATGGGTTGGTGGCATTATATCCAACTTCCGTCATTTTGAGGAGAGTACAGGGAGATAGGAGAGCCTTTTTGCAGTGGAGTCATGTCTGTATCAAATCTAGGATATTGAATCTCTTATGGAGTGAAAGAATTGCCACATTTGCAACATTAACGATAAATGAAAGACCTGCTATGAGAAGTCAAGAAGTCGAACCTTAAAAAGATCAACCACCAGTCATTGGGCAGTCCTCACCTGATAAGGACGTTGCTCTTTGAGGACGACATAGATGCGCATAAGCAGTTTGCGGC
>JBBIGZ010000174.1:0-2209 GCA_037447295.1 Chloroflexota bacterium
CCGAATCGCAGGCGAAAGGCATCGGTGCGGCGCTGGCTGCGGCGAACGAATACATCGCGCAGGTGGAGGCAGCGGCAACAAAGCCGGTCACCCCCTCCCATGCTGCCCAGGATGCCAAGATCGAGCGCATGGAAGCCGCCGCAGCCAACGCCTGGCGGGTGGAAGAGACAACCTATGTTCCCCCGTCCCAGCCTGCGCCAGACTTGCAGACCGGCTTGCAGGCGCTCTACGAAGGGCGGAAGGCTGGGGAAGCGGAAGCAGTCCAAAAGTCACCCTGGGGGCGGATGTGGGAGGGGATCACAACAGCCGCGCAGAAAGTGACAGGTGCTGTGGCGGGGGTTTTGTCCCCGCAGAAGACGGGTTCGTACAAACTGGCTGCGCCTGCTTTGCAGGATGATGAGCCACCGCCGCCTAAAAAGGGCTGGCCCAAATGGGCAACAATCACAGCGGATATAGTCTTGGCTCTTGCTGTACCAACGTTGTATTTTAGTATAGGCATGAATTACGGTTTTCCGCCCGTAAGCATCGCTTTGGGGAACAGTCCCGAATATCGTGGGGTTCGCATTGCGGAACAACATGAGAAAGATATTCTGGACAATGCGGGAGCAACCGACCCGACTGTGATAGCGGCGAGCATTGCTGTGCAGAGCCAGTGGAATCCCTCTCCCGTGGATTATGCCCTGGCGGCGTTCGATTATGCAATCAATGGCGAAAACGCGAGTCCCTCTTTTGGAATTGCCCAACTTACTCAAAAGCAGTTGGACAAATGGGGGATAGAAGGCACACCTTTCCAGGCGGATGCCTCGGTACGCGGGATGGATTATAGGATTCAAGAAGTGGTGAGTAAGTGCAAAAAGTGCAACGACACAGATAAGCTGATTCTCGCGGCGATAGCACAAAATGGAGGTATAAGCTCCAAGGATGTAGGGTGGATTGCTGACAAATAT
The DNA here is from genome assembly GCA_037447295.1 of Chloroflexota bacterium. GTDB lineage: Bacteria > Chloroflexota > Anaerolineae > Anaerolineales > Villigracilaceae > 630D-37. The sequence continues at coordinate 948 of JBBIGZ010000174.1, forward strand.
CGTAGCAAAGACGGAATTAATTGGGAAAGGTACTTCCGCGATCAGACACATCTGAAGGAGCATCCCTGGAGCGATTGGTTTCACAATTTTCGTGCCGGGGGGCAGAATTACAACACGCAGTACATGCTGCGTTTGTTCACGAATGACTTGATAGAGCTGGTGGAAGAGCAAGGCTGGACACCTCCACCGGGCTATGATCCTGTCTATCTCCATTGTTTGGCGTATGGGGATGAAAATTGCACGCCTACAAATCCATGAATCTTTGTACGTGGAGAAGAGCGATGAAAAAACGGAACTTGAGAATTCTGCTAGGGATTTTGTTCGCCATTTCTTTTTGCTTTATATGCGGTAGATTGTATGGCTTTATAGATCCGTTAGGACTTGAAGAACACCCTGATGTGATTCTCAAAAAAGATGAATATTACGCATTCGATCCGCAAACGATCTTGCAAGATGCTGTCGAGGGCAAGCCGGCTCAGCTCACTCTAGTTCCAGGTGAACCGGAGATACAACCATCTGACAATCCTGTGGTGCCATGGAGGCAGGCAGACTATTTCCAGATTGTTGACGCCATTTATCTCGCAATTTGGGGAGAGACACCGACAAATTGGAAACTCGAGCAATTTGAAGTGCAAACGAATTGCACTGGATTAGGACTTGGTTATCAGAGGATGGATTTAACATTTTATAGAATATTTAAGGATGAAACAACAGGAAAATATCTGCGTAAAAAAAGAGATATATTTATTATTCCTGAAAAAGAGTTGATCTGGGTACGTGAAACTGAAATTTTCCCTGTTTCACCGCTCGAACTAAGAGATATTGGTCTTGACGTAAAAACAATTATTCCTGCGGAAGAAGCGCTTAGGATTGTTGAGGAAAACGGCGGACGAACTGCCAGAGCAGGAATTGACGAGTGCACGATTTCAGCGACTGTGCATAAGGGAGCAAATGATGACAATTGGCTGATCAATTATTTTAGCAATCACAGTTTTCTAATGCTAGAAGTGGACGCGAAGACGGGACAAATTCGCTGACAAATGTGTTGTAGTGGTGTGGCGTTGGTTGTGATTGCGGGAGCAACGGTGGTCGCACTGGAGACCAGGCGGCGGAAAGAGCAGGAGGAGACCCAAGCCCGTGCGGTGCGGGCAGCGGTGGAAGCCAAGAACGCCGCCGAACAGGCGCGGCGAGAACGCTTGCGTGAGATGTTGAAGATACGGAACTGGTTGCAGGGGCAGATGGTGCTGCAGAATGCTTTGGAG
>JBBIGZ010000175.1:0-2194 GCA_037447295.1 Chloroflexota bacterium
CTTTGGAGGCACGGTCGCTTTCCTTCTTGAGCGCTTCGCGCTCGATCTCCAGCTGCATGGCGCGGTCCACGTCGTCCAGCGCTTGCGGCTTGGAGTCAATCTGGGTGCGCAGGCGCGCTGCGGCTTCGTCGATCAGATCAAAGGCCTTATCCGGCAGGTGACGATCGGAGATATAGCGATGGCTGAGGGTGGCCGCGGCGATCACGGCGGCATCGGTGATGCGCACCCCGTGATGGACCTCGTAGCGCTCCTTCAGCCCGCACAGGATGCTGATCGTATCCTCCACGCTCGGTTCACCCACGTAGACCGGTTGGAAGCGGCGTTCCAGCGCCGGGTCCTTTTCGATGTACTTGCGATATTCGTCGAGCGTGGTGGCGCCGATCATGTGCAGTTCACCGCGCGCCAGCATCGGCTTGAGCATATTGCCGGCGTCCATGGCGCCTTCGGCCTTGCCAGCGCCGACGACAGTGTGCATCTCATCCACGAAGAGGAGGATCTCCCCTTCGGATTCGGCGATTTCCTTGAGCACAGCCTTCAGCCGCTCCTCGAATTCGCCACGGTATTTGGCCCCGGCGATCAGCGCGCCCATATCGAGCTGGATCAACCGCTTGCGCTTGAGACCTTCCGGCACATCTCCCTTGACAATGCGCTGCGCCAGCCCTTCGACGATGGCCGTCTTGCCCACGCCGGGTTCACCGACCAGGGCCGGGTTGTTCTTCGTGCGGCGGGTCAAGATTTCGATCACGCGGCGGATCTCCTCATCCCGTCCGATGACCGGATCGAGCTTGCCTTTGCGCGCCAAGTCGGTGAGATCGCGCCCGTATTTCTCCAGGGCCTGGTAAGTGGATTCCGGCTCTGGCGAGGTGACGCGCTGACTGCCGCGCACGCTCTTGAGCGCTTTCAGGATGGCATCTTATTCAAAATCGTTCGATTGCTCATCGGTGTCGCAAGCACTGTTCCCAATTAGCGACCACAACGCTCATATGCGCCCATATCCGGTGGGGTGCTACGCAGGCAATGCTCCAAATCCACACGTGGAGCACCTTTGGACGTGCCCCTATCCACTGCCGGGCTACCGGCCTGCAGGTGATAATCTCCTGCCTCACCCCAAGCTGGGCGGACGAAGCGCGGGTCGCCGCACAGGTTGCCTGCCCACAACCCGGCAAGATTGGCGCAGGTATAGGTCTGTTCGCCATGCGTCAGCAGGATCTCGTTCTGCGGGAAGAAGAACAGGGTGTGAACTATGGTCACGGTGCTGGCCGGGGCGATGAAGATCGGCGCTTCGGGGCCGCGGCTGCTGAAGATGGTGTTGCGCACCACGACCTGGGCGGGGACGTTGGGGTAATCGTATTGCACGTACATCAGGTAATTGTGGCCGAGGTAGTCGTCCACGGTAACGTTGACGATCTCAAACCGGGCGTTGGCTTGCTCTTCGGGAGCGATGACGATGGCCGACCAGGGGGAGGGTTCGGGGTTGCCATCGCCGCGGCCGTAGATGAGGCTGTTCTCGATGCGGCTGTTCGGTCCCCACAGTTTCACGCCGTCGCAGGAGTTGTTCGCCACGATGGTGTTGCGGATGGTGGTGTTGGCGGCTTTGGAATCCAGCCCGTCGCCGTAGTTGTGCTCGGCGAGGGTGTCCTCGATCAGGATCGGCCCCTGGGAGGATTCGATACCGAAGCCGTCGGGGCGGTCATAGGGACGGTTGGAGCCGTCGCCGCCCTGGTAGTAGTGTCCGCTCCAGGAGAGCGAGGCGCCGCGGATGACCACGTCCCGCCAGCCGCCATGCTCCCCGGCCGGACCGCCCAAGGCGCCAAATCCGGCGTATTCGATGCGCGTGTTCAGGATTTGCAGGTCCTCCACGTCCTGGATGTTCATGCCGAATTCGTCCACGTGGTGGATGTAGAGGTTTTGCAGGATGATATGAGCGGCGGGCGCGCCGAGGATTTCTACCCCCTCGCGGAACCAGGCCGCCTCGCCGGAAGCGGTGTCGTCGTGGGTGATCTCCAGGTTGGCGATGCGCACATACTGAACGCCGGATAAGTTGATGGCGGTGGCGAGGTTATTGCGGCCGGCCAGGATGGGGCGATTGCCTTCTTCGCCGGTGATGGTGATCCAGGCCTCGGAGGTGCCGGAGGGCGGGGTGAGGATGTCGGCGTCGTACTCGCTCAGGGTGTAGCGGCCGCCGAGGATGACC
>JBBIGZ010000176.1:0-2189 GCA_037447295.1 Chloroflexota bacterium
CGTGCCCACCCTCGATCCATCCTGGCGACCCACCCCGATCCCCCCACCATTGGATCAATATGAGAGCATCCGTTTCCTACTGTTGGGTTCTGATCGTCGTCCAGGAGGCTCTTTCCGGACCGATACACTCATCGTCGCTAGTTTTTGGCCGCGTCAGCGGCAGGTGAGCTTGCTTTCCATCCCGCGCGATCTGTGGGTTTCCATCCCCAGTTGGGGAATGCAGCGCGTCAATACCGCGTATCAGCACGGGGAAATTGTCGGCTATCCGGGTGGTGGGGCTGGCTTGCTCAAGGATACGCTGCGCGAGAATCTGGGGATTGAGGTGGATCACGTTGCCATGGTGGAATTCGATGGCTTCAAGCGCATCATCGATACCCTCGGCGGCATTGACGTGCCGGTCGCCTGCGCCTACACCGATTGGCGACTGATCTCCCCCGAGCTCGACCCGAATAACGAAAACAACTGGTGGCTCTATACCGTTGGGCCAGGTTACGTGCACATGGATGGAGACCTGGCGCTGTGGTATGCGCGTTCGCGCAAGCGCTCCAGCGATTTTGATCGTGGTCGCCGTCAGCAGGAGGTCCTGCGAGCGATCTATGCCCGCCTGCTTCAAGCCGATACGTTGACGCGCTTGCCAGAGCTCTATCGTCAGGTTTCCGGCATGGTCACCACCGATTTAAGCCTTAACGATCTGCTTCAATTGAGCTTTTATGCGCCTTCCCTGAGCAACGCTCGTGTGCGCAGCTACTATATCCGTCCGCCTTATGTCACTCCGACGATCGGGGATGGAGGTGCCTATCTCTTGCTACCGAATTCCCCTCTACTCAACGAACTGCTCGGCGAGGCCCTCAACCCGGCGGCCGATCTGCCCCAGCGTGAAGCGCTCATCGTGCGGGTGGAAAACGGCACCCCATGGGAAAGCTGGGAAATGCTGGCCGCCTCGCGCCTGAATTATGCCGGTTTTCAAACACAGCTCGCACCGGCCGAACGCCGCGATGTGCTCACTACCCTCTTGATCGATTTGACGCCTCAACAGGATGCCCAAGCCCGTCAAATTCTCTTGCAAGCCTTGGGTCTTGATCCTTCACGTGTGCTTTCACAACCCTCAGAATCTTCCCCCATTGCCTATCGCCTGATCCTAGGACGCGATTATCAACCCTGCTTCGATCCGCAGAATTTGCCGTGATGCCGTGACGGTTGATGGCTGTATCTGAACAGAGCATTGAAGAGCCGTCTACACTTCTTTGCCCCATTCTTCCCAGTCCTGGTGGTCTATAAGTCCTCTTCAAAATATTTCCCGCATGTTTTGCAGCGATACCGCTGAACACCCTTGCGAGTCTTGCCGGCTTTGACGATGTTTCGCTTCGACTGAGCACTTTGTAATTTCTGGTAATCTGGGCAACCTTGGTGGGGGCAGAAGTCTCCAGGTTTGGCGAACTGTTCCATCGTGTTCCTCCAAATTTAGTTTGCCTAAGTATACCTCTTGTAACGCATGCTCTCAAGAGGGAGACTACCTTCTACCTCAGCCGGCGAAAAAATGTCGTAGGTCAATGCATCTTTGAAAAATTCTGAGGTTGGGCTAAGGTCGAGAAAATTTACATTCTCGATGTTGAGCCCGCGCCTCTCAGCATTCTTCTTGGTGTGCTCAACCGGTTCTTCCAAAGAGATGTAGAGTGTTCTTTCGCCTCTTGCAGCGCCAGCGCTTAGGAAATGTAGTCCAAGCGTGCTCTTGCCGCTGCCCGGTCCACCCCGTACCAGATATGTGCGGTTTGGGATCAGTCCTCCTGCCAGGATTTCATCCAACCCAGCAATACCGGTGGATATACGAGAAGGATAATTTGTTTCCATTCTGCTACTCCTGCTGTATTTTCGAGGATTAGCTGACGCCAATTGAAAGGTACTTCATTAACTTCTAAACTCATATAGCCTTTCCAGTGTTCAATATGTATATTTTACTCCGTGTTAGCATAAGAGATTCTATTTCTCTCCGAAAAACTCCCCTGCCCAGCGGATGAGCAATCCCAGCACAGCGCCCAGGGTGACCAGTACCAGCCAGGCGGAGGGCGTGGCGAAGCTGCCGCTTCTCGGGTTGAGCAAGCTGCCCAGGGCGTAGGCGCTCAGGCCGCCGATCAGCAGGTAGAGCATCAGGCGGAGACGGTAGCGCAAGTCAAGGCGGCGCTGTAGCCAGA
>JBBIGZ010000177.1:0-2178 GCA_037447295.1 Chloroflexota bacterium
AAATTTCATCCAGCGAGCCGTATTGCTGCAACAGCTGTTGTGCCGTTTTCTCGCCGATCCCTGGCACGCCTGGGATGTTATCGGATTTATCCCCGGCCAACGCTTTGAAATCTACGATCTGCTCCGGACGCACCCCCATAAAGGCCAGGACTTCTTCGGCGCTCAGGAAGGTCACCGATTCGCTCAGGCTCTTGCCGGGCAACACCACCGCCACGCGTGGCCCCACCAGCTGGAGCAGATCGCGATCGCCAGTGATGATCTTGACCCCGTAGCCTTCTTGCACCGCCTGCCAGGCCGCGCTGCCCAGGATGTCATCTGCCTCGTAGCCCTCGATCTCCAACCGCGGAATGCCGAAGGCTTCCACCACCTGGCGAATGCGCTCCATCTGCGTGCGCATCTCATCCGGCATCTTGGCGCGCGTTGCCTTGTATTCCGGGAAGATCTCATCGCGGAACGTATGCCCGGCATCGAAGGCAATCGCCAGGTATTCCGGCTTTTCCTGCTCTAGAATGCGCAAGAGAATGCTGGCAAACCCGTATACGGCTGCCGTCGGCTCGCCGCGTGAGGTCTGGAGCGGCTGGCGCGAGCCGACCGTTAGGGCAAAATAGGCCCGGTAAGCCAATGCATGACCGTCTAGAAGGTAAAGCGTGGGAGGCATGGATTATAAACGCGGATGAGAAATGCCCTGGTGCCGCCGCGTTTCTAGAATATAGTTGCGGACAAGCTGTGGAGGATGGGGCTGGTTGCTTCCCATGATCAGATAGCCCGGCGCCCAAAAATCGCCGGAGGGGTTTTCCTGCTTTAAGCGCGGGAATTCGGCAAAGATGCGCTCAGAAGTTTGCATGCGCATCAGGCGCATGAGCATGCCCGGCGAAGTGGAAGGCGGTACGCTGACTACCCATTGCAAATATTCCGGCCGGATCGAAAGGTGTTCCAGCCTCCAGCCATAGGCAATGCAAATCGAAGGCACCCATTCGGCCAGGCGGCTGGCGAGATCGCCGGTCAGATGATGGGAGGCAAAGCGTGGGATGAGCAGGCAGGCGAAGGTCAGCTCGGCGCGCGCCGGGCTGATCGGTTCGGGTAGCCCGTGAGCACGGGCTTCTTCCGGCGTGTGCGGCCGCGTTTCGCCCAGCGCATCCATTTTCTGAACAAGCTCCTCGGCCATTTTCTTGGTGCTCTTGCGCGTTTCGGCCAGTTCCTCTGGCTCGTGACGACGCGTTTCGGCCAGCTCTTCTACCTCCACCGCCGGTGGGGAGGTCTTGCGCAATGGAATGGCCGGCGAGCTCTCTATGCTGACGGGATGTTGTGGCGCTACCGGCTCGATGGGTAATTTCTCCTCAACCTCGATCGGCGCAGGCGGAATCTCCGCTCTCCCTTCCGGCTCCGGTGAAGGGACCGTTCCCAGAATATCGGCAATGGATGGCAAGGCCGGTAGCGAGGTTTCGGGACTTTCCTCTATCGAAAGTTCGGGTTGTGATGGGGGCTGTGCTGGTGACGGCGGTTGTGCTTGGGAGTGTGCTGGAGGTTGTGCCGGTGGTTCCGGCGCCGCGGGTGGCGCAGGCGTCCCCGTGACTGGCCCTTGGCGTAGCATCGTGGTCAGGCGGTTGGCCTGGGCGCGCAGCACGCTGAAGGGCGTTTCGGCATCGAAGACCAGCGCCAGCAGCATCCCCTCCTCCATCTCGGTGATATAGATCAGGTGCTCGGCGCGGGTGCTGTTCAGGTGAATGAAACGCAGAATATCACCACCCTTTTGCCGTGCAATGTGCTCTACCAGGCGCTCCAGCTCGGTGATCGCCTCCTGCGTCAACTGACCGGCATAAGCCCAAACGCGGCCTTGTTGCAGCAGCATCGCTGCCTGAGCTGCCGATTCGAGGGTAAGCTGTGTCAGGTGCCGGGCGGCGCGATTGGCATCTTCCAGCCAGCTTTTTCCCTCTTCTCCCGTTTGTTTCACCGGCGAAGCCGGGCGCACCGGTTCTATTTCGCCTTGCAAAAAGGCGCTCAATTTTTCCGGCGAGATCGGCTTTTGTAAGATCGCGTATGGGCGCAGTGAGAGCATGGGAGGCAACGCTTCCTCTCCTTGGAGGAAAGCCAAGGCTATCTCCGGCATCACCAATCGCAAGGCCTCGGCGATCTCGCGCAGCGCTTGGACACCGAGCGAATCATCGAGCAGTGCCAGTG
>JBBIGZ010000178.1:0-2158 GCA_037447295.1 Chloroflexota bacterium
CCGCCACCGCCGGCACGCCGGGCAGCACCGCTGCCCCCACATCCGCCGCCAGCGCCACCCAATTCCAGGCATCCCGCGGGTTCCGGCAGACCTCGATGTCCCAGCCGATGCCGATGATGTCCCACGCTGTCTCCACCCAGTGGCCGCGTAGCGTCGCAACCCCGGCTCAGTAGCTCCGCACCGGGATCCACTTGAACCCCGTCGCCCCAATCTCCTGCAGCCGCTGCTTCACCCGTCGGGAAACGTAAATCGAAACGTTCTTCTCCTTGAGCCGGAAAATATCCACGTCTTTGATTGCTTCCCAGCGCAAGGCCACCACCGCGATGTTCAGCTGAGGGTAGGGATCGTCGTCACTCGGTTCTTTTATGAACTTGGTATGTTCCTTATCCAGCGCGGAAATATGCCGCCACACGTGGAGCACGTAGTAGCCGGGCACCTCCTCCCCGGTTGCTTCCCGCACCACCCGGATGGGCAGAAACTGCACCCCCTCCGTTGCCCCCAACTCCTCCAGGGCCCGCTTCACCCGCTCGGAAATGGGAACCCAATCTACCACGGTAGGGAATAGGTAGTCTTCTAAAGGCCCCTCTCCGGCATAGAGAGTAACCCCTTCCGGCCACTCTTTGACCGGTTCCGGCTGATAGACGAAGTACTCGCTCACTCCTTTTAAGTCCGCCCGCGTGCAGATCGCCCCTTCGGTCTCTGCGAACCAGAGGTCGTAATAGATAGCGCGTGCGCGTTTGCGTTTTGTGGTCATTTTACGCTCCAGACCGATTTACACCACCTCCAATTCCAGGAAATAACACCCTGTGATGCGCGCCTTCGCCATCGCTCGCTTCACATCCTCACGGATCACCACGATATATTCCCACTCATCCACCCGGAACAAGCGAGCTTCTCCGATTGCCTCCTTTCGCAACACCGCTTTCACGACACGGCAAATCTGTCCTATCTTCTCAGGAAAAACTTGGAAATCCTCCAGATGATCTCCATACCGGCCATAAATCGAATGTTCCAGATCCAGGCAGGGGATGCGCCGCAGGAAGTTGGCCACATAGTAGATGCCCACCTCCCGTCCGCTCTTTTCACCCTTTATCCGAATCGGCAAGAACTGAATATCCGGACCTAATTCCAGCCCCTCCAATAACGCTTTCAGGCGAGGCGAACACACGTGGAACTTTGGATCAAACAGAAGATCCGTCAGTGGCCCATCCTCAGACCAATCCGCAGGCGCCTCTTGCTCCCATTCTTCTTCACGGAAAGGGCGCGCCTCCCTCAGCCTCTGCGCCAGGACAAAGTCGTCCTTGTACCCCTTAATCCGAAGGTGATCTACACTGCTATTCCTCTCAGAATTCGCCCACCAATTATAGAACCGCATCATCGTCCTCCTCACATCGGGGGGTTCCTCAACCATTCCGGATGAGCCCTGAGCCATTCGGCAATAGCCCGCAATTTCGCTTCTAAACGTGCCCGAATCTGAGCCGGGTGCTCCAAGCCTGCAACCGCTCTCTCAAGTTCATCGTACACCCACTTATGGTAGGCCTGGGAATGCGCCCCCTTGTGCACTTGCGCTGGTAATTCCACAATATTCGCCTTATCCTTTAGGGACATACCCCCCGTGGCAAATAGCTCTTGAAACTTCCTCGACCATTGTGGATCTCGGACCCAGTTCTTGTTGGTGGCGATATGGTGGCGAACCAGGCGCTGGGTGGTCTGTTCCGCAGCCTCCTTCCCCACCCGCTCGGCGGCTTCTTCAGCTACCTCCTCCGCCACCTTAGTTCCAACCTGGGAGACGGCCTTTTCAACCGCCCGCGCCGCATCGGCGACCTCATCGGCGTGGGCGGCCGCCTCGACAGCTGCCTTGGCCGCCCTCCCGCCCCGTACCACCAGGCCCACGCCGGCGGGCACGACCGGCAGCACCGCCGCGCCCACATCCACCACCAGCGCGCCCCAGTTCCACAGGTTCGTGGGGTCCTGCCGAATTTCGTGGAGGTCCCAGGCGATGTTGGCGAGGTCCCAGGCGGTCTCCAGCCAGTGCCCGCTGGGGTCGGTGTACCGCAGCGGGTTGTTGTAGACGTAGGCGTACCGGTTCAGCGCCTGGGGGTTGCCCGGACTCGGCACCAGGGGGTCCGGCTGGGTGAAGCGCCCCAGCACGGGGTCG
>JBBIGZ010000179.1:0-2034 GCA_037447295.1 Chloroflexota bacterium
TGGCAAAAGTTTTCTAATTGAAGATCTCAGTAAAGAGCCGTATGCGCTTTGGAAGGTTGCCACCCTGTTTCCTGCCAGTGTTTTTCGCAGCTATCTGATAGAAGCTGTGATTGACGGTGCCCTAATTGTTCTACCATCCAGACATCTGGCCTGGCTGAGCGCTCTGATGGAGATTTTTTACGAGGTCAAAGCGCCTTATCGGCTTGCAAACGATAAAAGTAAACTTATGGCAGTGAAAAAAGCACTGCGCCATATTCAGCATGAGGAGGTGATTTTCGCTATTTACGAACTAACCAAAGCCCTAATGGCAGAACGAGTGGGTGGTTTTACTACCGTCCAAGCCGGCCGCCTGGAAGACTTGCGCGCCTTGCATGTCTGGTGGCTGGAAAACGATCCCTTTGCAGAAGCAGAAAGGAGGTCCCGTATGGGTGATCTGATGAGCAAAGCCCGCTTTTTCCGCGATGTGGCCGGCATGACAGGTCTTTTGTATGCCTTTGCTACTCGTGTGAGAAGTGAGGCCAATCCGCAGAACGCGGAAAGAGAAGTGGAAAAATTGCTCGAGAAAGTGGATGAGCCAAATCACTTTATCTATGAGGCAGCTGGAGGCTTGAAGAGTGTTTCTGCAAGGCTCTGGCGCGAGCCGTCTACACATTTCATTTATGACCAGGCAAAAGCCTTGTCAGAAGAAGCCGGCATAGAAGTGCGAGAGACAACCGAAAACGGTAGGCCCTCTTTGCAGTTCTTCTTTGATGATATTGGCAAGGTGTATACCTACCTGGCCGAAACACGCTATAAGACCGAGAAAGATTGGCGCGAATTCACCTATCAGGTCAAATTGAGCTTGTACGCTCGATTCCCCGAATATCTTGGAAAGAAGGAGGCATAACATGGCTGACAAAGCAAAAGCATCCAGCGGGTTGCCCGCCAGCAAGGAACAGCGCTACCATTATGACATTTATGCCATTTTAGAAGGCGCGCAGGAAGTATACCTGGGTCATGATGTGGCAGTGAATGTCAATCTGGTAGAAACTGTGAGGATTGCCACGCCGCAGGGGGAACGCGATCTAGAGAAGTGTTACCTTTCGCCGACTAAGCGACGTGGCATTGAGCGGCGCGCGCTCATCAACATGGATATCAAAGGCCAACTGCTGGGCGAAAAATTGGGCTGCGGCATTCCGCATACCTGCGGCAAGGAGGATTGCCCAATTTGCCGTATCTTCGGTGCAATGTTACCAAGTGAAATGACTGTAATTTTCGCTGATGGTAAAGAGGAAAAACGTTCACCTGTCACCTATGTCGGTCGCCTGACCCATGGCGGCGGCACGGCAGTGCAGGAACAAGCCCCGTCCGAAAAACAGCGCGCCATGCATCCCTCGAACCTGCGGAGGGAGGGTGAAAACCCCATGCCTTTTAAGCGCGAATACAACGAACCGGGATTGCTCTACCCTATCTACAACCATGCGCTGAGCGTTTCCCAAGAGGAATTCGACGGAGCGGCGTATGCCTTTTTGCAATCCCTGGCGCGATTGGGTGCGGGCAACCCGAAAGGCATGGCGCTTTTCTATAGCGAAGTGTTGACCGGCAGCCTGGAGCCGATGATTGTGGTAGATAAATATCTCTCTCCCCTAGGCAGCCGCCCGGTCATCTCACCGCATATTACCAATGTTGAAGAAGCGCTCTCTCGCTTTTCCAAGTTGGCTCATACAGTTCAAGGCGAAGAGCGAAAGGAGACCTACATTCGGCGTGAACGCTTTGAACGTTGGATTGGCAGCGCGGCATTGACCGTTTTACAGCAATGGGCCGATCAGTTTGTCGAGCAAATACTCACCAGCGGAGCATGAAATGTATGTACTGAAACTGGTCATCGTCCCGACCGGTTCGCTTCTATTTCGGCGCATTCCCTTTGCCACAACGGTCTTCCCGACTTATCCCTTTGCGCCGCCAACTGCACTGGCGGGCTTCCTGCGCCGTCTGGTCATGCTGGCGAATGGGAAAGAATTGCCAGGTGATATTCACGGAAAGCCTAAAAAGGCT
>JBBIGZ010000180.1:0-1966 GCA_037447295.1 Chloroflexota bacterium
TGTGGATCGGATCGGCAATTTGCCCGCGCCCTGCAAGCGGTTGGGCCAATAAATTGCCTTTTGGATGTCAACTTCTGGACGCATCCCGCTTTCGCTTTGCGTTGACGATTGTATTTCCTCATGATAGAATGCAATTCGTTTCAGGGCGCGTAGCTCAATGGTAGAGCAGTGGCCTTTTAAGCCATTGGTTGCGAGTTCGAGCCTCGCCGCGCTCATTCCCTGGAGGCGTTGTGCGTCTCCTGGCGCGGTGCACCGATGGCCGCCCTATCTGCCCTCCCGACCCTCCTTCCCCTCTCCGAAGCCGCCCGCAAGTACGGGCTGGACGAAGCGCGCTTGCGCCGCCTGGTCGAGGCGGGTAAAATACGCGCAGGTATTGCCATGGGAGAACTGGTCGTGAGCGAAGACGAAGTGCGCGGCGAAGCCATTGAGCAAAAGGGCCTCCGCAAGGAGGATTTGCCGGAGTATCAGATGCACGCACATTTGAAAGGCAAAGCAATCTGGATTAGTGAGGCTTCGAGGAAGTATGGAATACCCCATCCGACAATCGTGAGGTGGGTCAAGGCGGGTTATATAAAACAGTTAGGTCTAAAGGGGAACAAGGTTCTATTAGATGAAGCAGATATCGCTTATTGTTCCGAGATATATCGAAAGAGGGGGAAACAAGGGCGCATTTTATTCAACCCTGATGGAACACCTTATAAACCAAAAACAGGGCCATTAGCAATATAGCGGCAAAAAGCCGCTTTTTTTTATCTTTTAATATGTACAAGTATTGACACATGTACAGATTAATGTTATACTCCCCATAGCACCTTCCCAAGCGCTCCAATCCCCGACCTACCTGCCTCAAGCGCAACGCCCTGCAGGGCGTTGCGCCCCGCAGGGCGTTCCGTGAGCCGTGTGGTTGCACGCTCACGGTGAGGCAAGCAGGTGGCTCTGCTCACCCCGTTATGATTATGCCATAGATGACAGCCCCCTGCAAGCCCATGCAGGGGGTTTTTGTTTGGTCGATCCGTGGATGACTGCAAGCGTCTCTCCACCATGTGGCGCAATGGGGAGCCATGCTGACGAGGTGTTGAAATGCCAAAAGAAAATTTGCGCTGTTACTGGTGCGACGCCCCCCTGACCTGGGTGCCTGGAGTGGGCTATACCCACCCTGGCGGCGGGTTGTATGTCGTGCGATGCACTCGCTGTACTTGGCGCTCCGGTCTTGCCGGGGATCAGAAGCGCGCCACGTGTCCACGGTGCGGGGGCAAAGTACGAGATGATCATGTTGTGCTACCCAACGCCATTCCGGTCCGCCGGTAGGCAGTCGGCTAGTGGAGTCCAGGCATGACAACCCGCTCGCGTCAAAATCCCTTTCCGACCATCCGCTACCATGACGGGGAAAAGTGGATAGATACATGCGCGTACGGGCATGGCGCAGATGAGCGCGGTCGTTTGCTGGTGCTGATCTACATTCCACGTGAGGGGGGACTCGGCGTGAATCGCTTAGTGCATTACTGCGCGCGCCACAATGCGGCATTCGAGGAGGAGTGTCCTCTATGCAGAAAATGAGGGCGTCCTTGCGAGCAGCCATTCTGCCCGCTCTGGGCTGGCTGGTGCGATTCCTGCTTGTGACAGCGTACCTGGTCGGTTTGGCGTACTCCTGGCTGGCAATCGGCCGCGCCTACGGCGGTTGGACGGAACCTGTTCCCCTCCTGGCGCTCGATACTGCCGCGCTCGTCATTGCCGTTGCCTGGGTGGTGGTTTCCCGTTGGAGCGGGATGGTGCTTGCCACCCTCACCCTCTTCGGCCTGGCCTTGGCGCTTGAGCGTCTGCCGCGCGCAGCCCTGGCCACCTTGCCGGTGGCAGCCTGGGGTGCGGCGATGTTCTACACGACCTGGCGGTTTAAGTGGAGCAAGTCCGAGGACGACACCCGGACTCGCTCAGCATACTGGAATGGAGGGAGTATGCGTTTTGAATC
>JBBIGZ010000181.1:0-1961 GCA_037447295.1 Chloroflexota bacterium
ACCGCTTCCTGCGCCGCCGCCAGCGCCGCCTCCCGCCGGCCCAAGTCGGAGAGATCACTCCCAAGTTCTCCCAGGGTTCTCGCCAGAAGAGAAATAAACTCCGGAGACTGTTGAGCGCTCAAACGGCGATAGATCGCTGCGGCCTGATTTCGGTATTCAGCAGCCCGCGCCGGCTCTCCCTGCTCGCGATAAAGATCGGCCAGTTCATGGGCCGTCCAGGCCAGGCCGGGCCAATGCGGTTCGGGAGCCGATTGTTCTCGAGCAAGCCGCTCCTCATAAAGCCTGATCCGCCCTTTCACCTCTTGCGGCGGCAGGAATGTGCGTCCGACGCGATCGATCCAGCGCGCTATCTCCATCTCGATCGCTTCCATTCGGGCATATTCGGTGGGCGGCTGTGGCATCTCCAGGTAGAAAATGCCGCTGCGGGCGGCAAAGAGATCGGCCGCATAGCGGATGACCTGGGTCAGGGTCGGACGATCCAGCCAGAAGACGAAGGGAAGGTTCAGGTGCGCCAGCTGCTCCCGTTGCAGGTTCAGGGCTTGAAGGGCGCGTCGCGCCGCTTCGCTTTCCTTTCGCGCTTCTGAATCGGGCAGCAGGTAAGAAATATCCAGCCCGGCGCGATCCAGGCGCTCCATTTCCACAAAGACCACCACAGGCAGAGCGCGATCCCGGAGGGACAGGGTGGCCGAGGGCGAGACAGAAGAAGCCGTATCGTAACGCGAGGTGATGGTGGCGATCAGGTCAGGATGCTGCGGCGAGAGCTCCACACGCACGATCTCCCGCCCCTGGGCCTTGAGATGACCTTCCAGAAGCGCAATCACATGCTGTCGCCAAGTTCCCCCTTCGCATACGGCGAACAGGAGAACGGTCCCTTCTGCCAGCTCCAGGGCATCCTGCAAGAGCAGCAGGTCCAGGCCGGCATCCAGGATCGTGCGTGAGCTATCTGCCTGCGTGTTCACGGATCCATTCCTCCACCAACGGGCGGACTACGGGGTGGATGGTCCACCATGCCCCATCCCCGTTGTATTCCAGTACACTCAGGTTGTGGAGCAGTTCCCGCATCATAGGACTGTTGGTAAAGCGCTCTCCCTGTGCCAGGCGTTGCAGTTCATGATAGTGCGCTTCGGTGAGACTTGCCTGATAGGTGTTACGCACCTGCCGGGCGGCGTATTCCACGTCCTCCACGCGCACGGGCCCTTGTTCCCCTTGCAGGCGACGGGCGCGCAGCACGCTGTTGCGGGTGAGGGCGATCAACTCCTTCAGCAATCCACCCGAGAGTTCCACCAGGCGTTCCGTTGCTTCCGGCTCCAGCAGTTCTCCCATCATCCGACGTTCGAGCACCTTTCGCAGGGCTTGGCGGCCCTCCTGGCAAGGGTTTCCATCCCGTTCTTCGGTCTTGATGTTCGGTAACGCAAAATTGCGGGGAAAGGAAAGGCGCACCTGCTGGAAATCATTGGTGTAGTAAATGGCGATCGGCACGGTGTAAATAACGCGACAACGGGGCTCGATCAGCGCGTTCGCCCCATGCAGGAACAATCTGGACACCTGATCGAGATCGTACATCTTGTCCAGGCCATCCACGATCACCAGGATGCGCTGCTTGGTTTTATCCTGTAGGTCTTCCAGCAGTTCGTTCAGGCGTTCCAGCAGATCGGAAAGATTGGCCTGGGCTTCGGCGCGGGCGCGTTGACGGCGCGGGGCATCCGTGCGCAGTTTGGCCGCGATGGAAGCGATGCCTGCATTTAGCTGCGCTGCAATCTCTGCATCCAGCGCCGGGCGCTCTTCTTCCTCCAGGATATGCGTCCGATACCAGAATTGCAGATTTTGGACCCTCCCTTCGCTCAAGCCGATACCGCTCTCGCGGGCGCGGCGGAAGATCTGCAAGCCCATCATCACCAACAGGTCGGCGTAGTCCACATCGCCCAGGTTGAGCAATTCCTCGGCGTCGATCCGCACGACGA
>JBBIGZ010000182.1:0-1919 GCA_037447295.1 Chloroflexota bacterium
GGATCGTCCATCTGGTCCACTTTGTTCAAAAACACCACGATGCTCGGCACCTCTACCTGCCGCGCCAACAGCACATGCTCCCGCGTCTGCGGCATCGGCCCATCCGGAGCCGCCACTACCAAGATCGCTCCATCTACCTGCGCCGCTCCCGTGATCATGTTCTTGATGTAGTCACGATGCCCTGGCATGTCCACATGCGCATAGTGACGCTTCTCCGTCTCATACTCCACATGCGCAATGTTGATCGTAATGCCGCGGGCTTTCTCCTCCGGCGCATTGTCAATCTGGTCATAGGCCTTGAATTCGGCCTTCCCCAACAGGTTGCAGTACTTCGTGATCGCCGCCGTCAACGTCGTCTTCCCGTGGTCAATGTGGCCCATCGTACCCACGTTCAGATGCGGCTTCGTTCGTTCAAATTTCTGCTTGGCCATAGAAGAAAATCTCCTTCTTGAAAAAGACTAGGCTTTGAGGATTTCCTGCGCCACCGATTCCGAAACCGGGGCGTAGTGATCGAATTCCATGGAGAACACACCGCGTCCTTGTGTGGCGGAACGTAGCTCCGTAGCATAACCGAACATTTCGCCGAGCGGCACCATCGCCCGGATGGCTTGCGCATTACCGGGGCGCGCTTCAATGCCTTGAATGCTCCCACGGCGACTGTTCAATTGTCCAATAACATCGCCGAGGTACTCTTCCGGCACGACTACTTCCACCTTCATGATGGGCTCCAGCAAAACCGGTGCGCCCTTTTGAATACCTTCCTTGAAGGCCATGGAAGCGGCCATCTTGAAGGCCATTTCACTAGAGTCTACTTCGTGATAGGAACCATCGAAGAGTGTGACCTTCACATCTACCACCGGATAACCGACCATCACGCCGCTTTCGGCCGCTTCGCGAATTCCTTTTTCAACCGCCGGGATGTATTCACGCGGGATAACACCACCGACGATCTTATCTTCAAAAAGAATGCCGCTGCCGGCCGGTGCCGGTTCTAGGGAAATCACAACATGACCGTACTGACCGCGCCCACCGGTTTGCTTGACATAGCGATGCTCCATGCGCGTCACCGGGCGGGTGATCGTTTCACGATAGGCCACGCGCGGGCGACCTACATTCGCCTGCACCCGGAATTCGCGCACCAAGCGATCCACAATAATATCCAGGTGCAGCTCGCCCATGCCGGAGATAATTGTCTGACCGGTGTTCTCATCGGTGCGCACACGGAAGGTAGGATCTTCTTCCGCCAGCTTACGCAAGGCCTCGCCCATTTTATCCTGATCGGCGGTCGTTTTCGGCTCGATCGCCACCGAAATGACCGGCTCCGGGAAGGAAATGCTTTCCAAAATGATCTTACGCGATTCGCTGCACAGGGTATCACCGGTGAAAGTGTCCTTCAGGCCGAGCACCGCACCGATATCGCCGGCGCGCACCTCGGTAATATCCTCGCGCCGATCGGCATACATGCGCAATAGGCGTCCAATGCGCTCGCGTTTGCCTTTGGTGGAGTTATATACCATCTGCCCTTGCGTAATCACACCCGAGTAGACGCGGAAATAGGCCAGACGCCCAACGTAGGGATCGGTGACGATTTTGAAAACTAGCGCGCTCAACGGCGCGTCATCACTGGCAGGCAACTCAATAAATTCTTCAGGATTATCGGGGTTGGTGCCCCGTACGGCAGCAATATCGAGGGGAGATGGCAAATAATCCACCACCGCATCGAGCAATGGTTGCACGCCCCGATTGCGCAATGAGGAACCACAGAAGACCGGCGAGGCCTTACCGGCAATAGTCGCACGACGCAACGCCGCTTTAAGTTCAGGCACGGTGATCTCCTCGCCTTCGAGGAACTTGATGGTCAGATCATCGTCCAGTTCGGCGATGCGTTCCACCAGTTGGGCACGTGCTTCGGCAGCAGC
>JBBIGZ010000183.1:0-1891 GCA_037447295.1 Chloroflexota bacterium
AAATGCCGATCTCCAAATATCTCCAAGAAAATCCAGTATTTACAATATTTAGTGCTATTTGTGAGATTTTTGGTAAAAATAGTCTTAGCTATAGACCCGTTCATCTTTCCGTGTCATCCATGTTTGTCCGTGTCCTATTCAATCGAGCTCATGTAGCAGCCATGATCTTTGCAGTGTAGCCCTTTTTTCTAATGCTGTTCGTCTTTGGACTGCAAAAGCAATTCGCAGATTTCGCGCACTGCTCCCTGACCGCCCCGATGTGAAAGTACGTAATCGGCAGCGCGGCGCACCTCGGGCCAAGCATCGGCCACGGCGACCGCCCAGCCGCTGATCTCAAAGCAGGGTAGGTCGTTCAGGTCGTTTCCCACATAGACCACTTCCTCGGCAGGAATGCCGCGCTCATTCAGCAGGCGGCGCAGTACTTCGCCTTTTTCTTTGATGCCCACCCCATGCACAGCATCCAGCCCCAGTTTACGCGCCCGTGCTTGCACGACCGGGTTGGGCTCGGAAGAGAGTACTAGAATCTGTACGCCGCGTGCTTTTAGCTCATTCAGGAGCAGACTATCGCTGCGCGAGGAGACCACCAGCTCTCGGCCCTCGCTATCCGTCCAGACGCGGTTATCGGTGAGTACGCCATCGAAATCCAGGACGAGCATGGAAACCCGAGACGGCATCGGACGCGGTCGGCGGCCAGGCCAGACGATCTCTAACTCACCGCGGCGCACCACTTGTTCGTAGCGTTCCCAATCAGCAGGTGTGTCAATATCTACCGTATAACGAGCATCGAGCAGGAGGGGGTAGATCACATCCCCGGTCATCGACCGCTTTTCGAGAATGGTGTGGGCACGGATGGCATCAATGTGTCCGGTCTGCCAGAAGACCGAGGGCAAAATTTGCCGCGGCGCGTTATAGGGTTCATCAATCCCCGGCAGGGTAAGGAGGGGATACATCCTTCCACTTTGTGGATCGATGCGCCACATCTTAAAGGGGTTTTGACCGGCCGGCACCACGCCACGCACGCAATCCGCTTCCGCGTGCTCCAGCAGGATGTGCACCGCCTCATCCACACACCACGGTGGGCGAATGGGAGATGTGGGGCGCAGCTGGACGACGATCTCCGGCCGATAGCCCTCGCGCTCGGCCAACCAGCGCAAGGCATGTTCAAAGACCGGCCAATCCGGGGTTTGATCTTGAGCCAGCTCTGCCGGGCGCAAGAAGGGAACCTCGGCGCCGTATTCGCGCGCCACGGCGGCGATCTCGGCATCATCGGTGCTGACGATCAGGCGCGTCACCGAGCGCGCTTGACGGGCAGCGGCAATGCTCCAGGCGATCAACGGGTAGCCCGCAAAGGGGCGAATATTCTTGCGCGGGATACCTTTTGAGCCGCCGCGCGCCGGGATGATAGCCAGAACTTCCATTGCGTTCCCCTTTATCACAGGATTACCAGGCTGTCCAGCCACCATCCACGATCAGGTTGGCGCCGGTCATGTAGGAGGAGGCATCAGAGGCCAAAAAGAGCAAAGCACCGTTCATTTCGTCCTTTTGTGCCATGCGCCCCAAGATCGTGCGGGCCGAATAGTTCTGGACAAAATGCTCATCATGTTGATTATAGACACCGCCGGGGGTCAGGGCGTTGACACGGATCTGCGTGCCGGCATAGTAGGCTGCCAAATAGCGGGTGAAACCAAGAATGCCGGCCTTGGTGACGGTATAGTAGACCGGTTTATAGCCCATGCGCTTTCCTTCGGCGTTCACGTATAGGCGTTGATCCGGGCCGGTCAAGCCGTAAGTAGAGCAAATGTTGATGATGCTGCCCCTTCCTTGTTCGAGCATCGGCCGAACACAGGCCTGAGTAACGAGAAATACGCCGGTCAGGTTTACGGCCAGGGCC
>JBBIGZ010000184.1:0-1818 GCA_037447295.1 Chloroflexota bacterium
ACGGCTCCCACCGGCGCCATGCAAAAGCAGGATGGGGGAGGCATTTCCTGGGGCCGGCGAAAGGGTGTAGTAGATGGAAGCCGCATAGGGGGACATAGATGAGGCCGGTGTTACTTTTGGAAAAATTGCAGAGCCAGTCGCAGGCGTTCTTCGAGTTCGCGCGGCGCATCGGGTGGCAGGGATTGCAAGGCCGTTTGGGCCTCGACTACGCTGTAACCTAGAGCGGTCAGGGCGGCCAGGATTTCACTATCTACATCTGAGAGAGCGGCTATCTGGGAAAGGACATCCCCGGCTTTGAGGCGATCCTGGAGGGCAAGGATAATGCGTTGGGCGGTTTTGGCACCCACACCCGGCACGCGTGCCAGCAATTCCGGCTCTTTTTCGCTCACGGCGCGCCGGATAGTTTCCACATTGAGTGCTGAGAGGATGGCTAGGGCTGTTTTGGGGCCGATTCCTTCGACTCCCAGGAGCAGGTTGAAGACCTCGCACTCGGCGGTGGTTTCAAACCCGTAAAGGGTCAGCGCATCGGCGCGCACGACTAGATGGGTATGTAACAAGAGACCCTCTCCGTTTCGCACTTTTCCGAGCAGGGCTCGCGGGACAAAGATGCGCAAGCCGATCCCGCCTATTTCCAAGATCAGTGCGTTCTCTTCAACGTGGATCACTTGGCCGCGCACGGTGGCGATCATGGGGTCAATTATACCTTCGACTCCCCTGCAAAAACCATGTCTTGCGACATAGGCTTGATCAATGGGTTACGGATAAACACGGAGCAAAGCCGGGTTGCCTCTCAGCAGCCCGGCTCATCCTCGCGTTGTGAGAAACCCTAGGAAAGGGGCAAAACGTTGGCTGTCTGCAATCCCTTCGGCTCTTCTTCGATGGAGAACTCAACTTCCTGATCGGCTCCCAGATTGCGGTAGTCTTCCATTTAGGTGGCGCTGAAGTGAACGAACACATTCTCACCACCATCGTCACAGTCGATAAAGCCGTAGCTCTTGGTAGCGTTGAACCACTTGACGGTTCTGGGATAACGTTTAGACATCTTGCCTTTCACCTGCAAAAAAATAACCCAGCCTGGAATTTAACCAGGTACTAACGCAAGATCGCGGTTGAAAAGGAATGTCAAGGAGGCACGAAAAGTGATTGAAGGGGAAACATGTCTATCGTGCAAATGTCTGCACCAAGACGTTTGGAACTCGATCAGGCGACCGTTTTTCTCCCGTCTCTCCCTACATGAATTGAGGTCACTTGAGACTGGCAAGTGTGCTCATCCTTTAAGCGCGCCGGCCAAAATGCCCCGCACAAAGTAACGTCCCAAGAATAGAAACAGCAGCAACGGCACCGAAACCGCAATCAACGCAGCGGCCATTTGCAAGTTGTACAATACCAGAGTCGTGCCCTTGGCCTCGGCCATGACTACCTGAACGGTTTGCGTGGCACGTGAAGAGAGGGTAAGTGCCAGGAAAAACTCATTCCAGACTTGGGTGAAAACAATAATCGCAACGGAGATGTAGGCAGGGAGTGAAATCGGCATGACAACCCGGAAAAATGTCTGAATTTTATTGGCCCCATCCACCTCAGCCGCCTCTTCTAATTCCCGAGGAATGGACAAGAAGAACGTTCCCAAGAGGACTGATGCCAGTGGCATGTTCAGGATCAGATAACTCAAAATGAGGCCGCCGTAGGACTGCCCCAGACCGGTTCGTGACATCATGATCGAAAGAGGGATAATCACCACCTGATACGGCAAATATAGAGCGATTCCAACCAGGACGAAAAGGAAGCGAGCAAACAGAGTGCGGCTGCGACTCAGATAGT
>JBBIGZ010000185.1:0-1793 GCA_037447295.1 Chloroflexota bacterium
GGCTTGCGGAGAGATGGTAACGAGGTTGGCCCCCTGAGAGATGAGCTCACGCACGGTTTTCATAGGAACCTCCTGGTAAGAGTATAGAAGATTTTAGGGAGTTTGGCAAGAGAAGCCGGTGCAGTGGAAGCACCGCTCGCCGATCAATCATGGAATGGGGCTCGGATGAACACAAATGTCACGGGTGAAGATTCTCGCGGGATTTGTGTCCCATTCAGTAGGGAGGGCCGGCAAATACTCTACAAAATTGTAAAGCTGCGGTTATTCTGACTTCTTTATAATTAACTCCTGACGTCATGCAAAAACCACGTCTTGCCATATAGGCTTGATCTGGCACACGGACAAACTCGGTAGAGAGGCTGGAAGAGGTTTACGATGATAGATAGAATCCAAAGCTTTTTTCGTGGCATAGGTTCTTTTTTGCTGATTTTTATCTTGATCGCGTCTCTGACGTACTTACAGTTAGCAGCCCCGTTTGATACTTTGGCCAAATGGTTGAGCCAAAGTCGCGAGCCACGCCTTGCGTTGGTCACTTTTTCGAGCGCGTTGGCCGCCATTTTTCTCTTGCTCACCCGTTTTGGATTTGAGGTCTTCCCGCTTAGCAAATGGATCCATTCTGATAAGCTACGTGCGTATGTTGCCGGTCTACCGATGTGGTTCCTAATCCTAATCCTTTTCTTTAGTTTGCTGAGCTTCTGGCAATATTCTCCAACCTGTGTTCCACCTACGGGAGTACAATTTCAGATTGGTGGAACGGAACGAGTTTATTCACCGCTCTCGGTGCTTGAGATACAAGCCGACCAGGCGCTTACCCTGATTGCCAAGACACCGGACGAAAATGAGACCTTGAACTGTTCCTGGGAATACAGCGGTAGTGCTTTTGGAGGGATTAAAAATCAAGTTTCTGGTTGTAATATCAGTCTGAAATTCAATCCTGAGGGTGGGGAAGGGGTGATTACCGTGGCGGTGAGGCAAAATTTTTGCACTCAAATTTCCCTCTTTTCCTTACAAGTGCGAGTTCAGCCATGATGCGTTTTGTCCTTTTGCTCTTTTGGTTACTCTTTTTGGTTTCCTGTGGTGGTTTTCCGACGACCAGCAATGGAGGCCCTCGCATTGTTCCGCAACAGTGCAAACTGGCTCCGGGACAATCTATCGCCTTGTCTGTGGAGGGCATTGTTCCGCCCAATGCGAGGATCACCTGGCAGGCAAATGGAGGGACGATCGTTCAGACTCCAACGGGCTACGCGGCTACCTATACGGCCCCTGCTGGGGTTGGTGTGTATCGCATCACCGTTCTCTTTGAGGAGGGCGAAAAAGTGATCGCTTCTGCTTGGCTAGATTGTCAGGTCGGTTTGTCTTTGACGGCGAAATCGCCTGAAAATACGCCGACATCTATGCCGGTTGTGCCTACAGCCGCTTTGACTTCTACCGCTACTGCCACAGCCGCTTTGACTTTTACCGCCATCCCCACAGCCGAACCTGCGAGACCATCTCCTACGCCTACCCATCTTTTTACGCCTACCCCTGCCCCGATCCCGTTGGCAATCACGGAGTTCATGGGCAATCCATGCGGTGGAGATGATGTGACCGTCTACAACCAGTACATTGAGCTCTACAACTATGGTCCCCAGCCTGTAAATGTAGATGGGCTCTGGCTCTATACTGGCATTACCCAAAGGATTATCGCTTGGGATGCACACGATCCCAAACTGCCTGCACCGGATGCGCAATTGGTTACATCTTCAACCATTATCCCGCCGGGTGGTTTTGCGCTGATTCTTTCACCGCGCTAT
>JBBIGZ010000186.1:0-1714 GCA_037447295.1 Chloroflexota bacterium
AACAATGTATTGCGGAGGTTTCCCCCCAGATAGAACGCGAGCAGCAACACGGATAAATCAAAAGCCAGCAACAGAGCGGTTACCCAGGCAACGCGTAGCGTCGATCCCCATCTCTTTTCCATAACCTCTCCTCCTGTTCTGCTGCCTCTTGGCCGCACACCCTAACGTATACCGAATCGGTGGCCTCTCTCGAAGGCCCTTGATAAAGAAGCCATTCGTCTCAAGATTTACTCAAGAGCAGGCTCTCTCGGATAAGATCTTCCAGCTCATCGCTTTCTTCGGGTGTCGCAGCGATCATATCCAGGGCCATGCCCAATCGTCTGGAGAAGAAATCGAAATAGGGTCTCAGCCGTTCGAGTGGGTTCTTCTCGCCGCTATTGGTCAGAATGAAAATATCCACGTCGCTCAGACCCGTTTCTTCTCCCCGCGCCAGCGAGCCGAACAGCCGGATTTCCATGATTTCCGGAAAGGCAATCAAGGCTTCCTCGGCGATCTGATACAACCTTTGAAGAAGTTCATCCCTGTTCAGCGAAATGGCTTTCACAGAACCTGAGGATCGCAACTGCCGCATCAACCGCCTCCCGGGCCTGTTTTTCGGTAAAATAATCCGCCGGTTTGCCCGCCGCAAAACCGTTCGGATAACGAGGTGGAATGTAATACAAATCGAGAAGTCTTGCCCGATCCTCGATCTCTCTGGGTATTTCTAGGTATTCCTGTAAGAGAGCGAACATCTCGGTTAACGAATGTCCCCAAAGGGTAATCCCGAATCGCAGCCCAAGAGCCTTGACGATCTTTTCGGCGGCTTGCTGAGATGTAAAGCAAGCCCACTCGTAGTATTCGTGCTCTAGGTCCAGTAACGCTCGTTGCAGATCCCTTTTGCCTTGTTCGTACCAGTCCTTCCACCGATTCATGATCTCTCCGACAACCGCATGCTCTGCCATACAGTATGGCTGGGCTCGATTATACTACTAATGAGTACGGATGTTGGTATCTGATCGAAAGCAGATATGAGAAAGGATCAGCGCGTGTCGGGGGAAACGAACTTCTGCTGCATAAGCTGACGCAAAGCCAGCCAGACAAACCGCGGGTATTGACGATAACGAGGCCAAAGGCGCTTTGGCTCGGAAAGAAAGCGGAAGAGCCATTCCAACCCGGCGCGCTGCATCCAGCGCGGCGCACGGCGCTTTGTGCCGGCCCAAAAATCGAAGGCCGCGCCGACCCCGATCAACACCGGAACGTTCAAACGTTCCAGATGTTCGGCCATCCAGCGCTCCTGCCGTGGGGAGCTAATCCCCACCCAGACAATATGTGGCCGGACCGCACGGATTTGAGTAACAACCTGCTCATCCTCTTCCGGTGTTAAATCCCGAAAGGGTGGCGAATACCAGCCTGCAATCTGCAAGCCCGGATAGCGATAGGAGAAACGCTCTACTAGTAGCTCCGGCACCCCTGGATGCCCACCGTAAAAGAAATGTCGCCAGCCTTTTTCCACGGAAACGGCCATTACAGCATCCATGAGATCAGGGCCACACACGCGCCCAACGTGAGTTTGCCCATAGAGTTTCAACAACCAGACAATGGCCATGCCGTCCGGCACAGTCATCCCGCTCTGGTTGAAGAGGGGGTATAACATGGGATTATTAACGCAATCCATCACCGAATGCGCCGGCGTGACGCAAATGTAATTCGGCTCGCGGTGGGCAATCCATTCGGC
>JBBIGZ010000187.1:0-1657 GCA_037447295.1 Chloroflexota bacterium
CGATGTTCAAGCTTCCGGCCAGCTGATCGGCGCGTTCCTTTAGCCCGACCAATTCCAGAATTTCATCGGCGATTGTGGCGGCACTCGAGAGAGAATGGTTTTCGCGCCCGAAGCAGGCGCCGACCATCACATTTTCGCGCACCGTGAGCTGATTCAGCGGACGGACCACTTGGTGTGAACGTGCCAGGCCGCGTCGCGCCACCTCGTAGGGCTTGAGCCCAGTGATATCTTCGCCGCGGAAGATCACCCGTCCCTCTTCGGGAGCGTAGACGCCGTTGATCACGTTGAAGAGAGTCGTCTTGCCGGCGCCGTTGGGGCCGATCAGGCCGAGGATCTGGCCTTGCGGCAGGTCGAACGTGACATGGGTGAGTGCCTGTAAACCGCCGAAGCGTTTGGTCACGCCTTGAACTGAGAGTAGCACGCTCATATCAACACCCTCCGCAGCTTGGAGAATTTCTGCTGCAGCCATCCCACCAGGCCGGCGGGCACAAAGAGCACGATGAACAAGAGCAGGATGCCGGCGATCACCAGCTGAAAGTCCTTGATGGCAAGACCGGCGACTTTCCAATCCGTGGTGAGTAACAGGCCACGTAATCGCTGGTATCCCCAGGCGCCCAGCAGAGGACCGAGCACCGTGCCCTGCCCACCGAGCATAACCATGACAATCGCCTCAATCGAGAAATGGAGCCGGAAGGCATCTTTAGGCTCCACGGTGCCGTTTTTGAAGAAAAAGAGCACGCCCAACATGCCCGGCAGCAGTGCCGAGAGAACATAGGCGATTGTCTTGTATTGTGGCGTAACCACCCCCATCACTTCGGCGGCGTCTTCGTCCTCGCGGATGGCCATCAGGCCCAGGCCCAGTTTGCTCTGCCGCACCCAGTAACTGAGCAGAATGCTTGCTAGGCTGATAACCACAACAAAGTAATAGGTGAGCCAGAGCGCCTCTGCGGCTCCACCATAGGGCTTATAGACCGAAAAGTGGAGCTCAATACCGGTGGAAGCGCCGAACGGTTTGAAATTGGAGACAAACGTGCGCATGGCCTCGTTGATGCCGATGGTGACCAGGGCGAAATAGGCGCCGCGCAATCGCAAAATGGCGCGTCCGAGCAGAAAGGCCAGCAATGCCGAGGTCAGACCGCCAAGAAGCACGCCAAGCGGCAGGGGCCATCCCCATTTGTCGATCGCATATACTCCCATGTAACCGCCCAGACCATAGAAGACCACGTGACCAAACGAAACGTACCCTGTGTACCCCAGAATGATGTTCAGGCTGGAGGCCATGACGATCGCCAGCAAGATGGTGAAGGTGCGTTCACGCAGCGCCGCATCGCGGGTGAGAAGGGGCGGTATGCTGAGCAAGAGCAGAATGCCAAGCGTCAACCAGAGACTGGGGTAGGTCCACTTTTTCATGATTTTCCTCCGAGCAAGCCGCTGGGGCGGACGAGCAGGATGAAGACGAAGAAGAGGAATTCGATCACCGGCACCCAGGTGTTGGGAATGGCCAACGGGAACATGCCCTCCATCAGCCCTAGAATCAACCCGCCGAGCAGGGCGCCAAGCGGATTGCCCAGACCTCCCAAAACGCCGATGATGAAGCTCTTGAGCTCATACGTGCCACCCGAAAGGATGGTGAAGGAAAAGAAGGTGGCGATCAGGC
>JBBIGZ010000188.1:0-1634 GCA_037447295.1 Chloroflexota bacterium
GGTGGATTGGGATAAGGGGCATTGAATAGCTTGACAATGTCACATTAGACAAACGTTCTATGGCCCACCTGGCCTTGGTACCTGCTTGACAAGGACACAGGCTGTGGTATCTATTGGGGTATGGCACATGTATCTGATTCCACAGCTTTGTTCGACCCCCGTCGCTGGGGGCTTCCGCCTGAAGTGGTCGGCCAACTGGCCGACCGTCTGTACCAGTTTTGGTTGCGGTTCCGCGGCTGCTTCAAGACCCAGACCCGCGACACCAGCCAGAGGGCGTACGACTATCTGCGCGGCCAGTTGACGATGGACACCAAAAGGAACTTTGCCAACATAGACTGGACCCTGAACGGCGGGGATGGACAACCCTTGCAGCACTTTATGTCTAACTCCCCCTGGTCGGGGCAGGCGGTGTTCCGCCAGATCCAGGACGAGATTAAGGCCACCCCAGTGCTGCAGCAGGGCAGCGTGCTGATCCTGGACGAGAGTGCGGACGAAAAAGCAGGCACGCACAATGCCGGCGCGACACGACAGTACAATGGCCGGATGGGCAAGGTGGACTTGTGTCGGGTCGATACTTGTCTGGCTTATGCCAATGCCCGGGTTGGGTTGTGGACCATAGTGGACGGGGAGCTGTTCTTGCCCGCCGAATGGTTCAGGGACGACTTTGCCGGGAAGCGCGAAGCGTTGGGCATCCCCCAGGAGCGCCGGTTTGAGACCAAGATCGAGTTGGGCTTGAAGATGGTCAAACGGGCCAAAGCCAATGGCTTGCCGTTCGACCTGCTGGCGTGCGACACGCTGTATGGGCGGGACAGCCAGTTTCGGGCCGATTTGGAGGCGGAAAAGGTGCTGTATGCGGCGGAGGTGCCGGCCAACACCCGCGTCTATTTGAGTGAACCGCGGATAGGGGTCCCGCAGAAGCGCCACCGGAAAGGACGACGGCCTGTGCGACGGCAAGTGCTGGGTGGTGACAAACCGCATGAGGTGCAGGCCCTGGCCCGCAGTCCCCAGACCCAATGGCAGCATGTCCAGGTGCGTCACACGGAACGCGGGCTTTTGGAAGCCAACTTCGCCGTGCTGCGGGTGTGGACCCTCGCCCCGGGTCAGGCCGTGCGTGCCGAGTGGTTGGTGATCCGCCGCGACCCTGATGGAAGCCATACCTACACGCTGCTGAATGCCCCCGCCGACACCCCGGCGGTCCTCTTGATTGAGTGGAGTTGCCAACGTTACTTCACCGAGCGCACGTATGAGGACGCCAAGACCGAGATTGGCTGGGATGAGTTCCAGGCCCAGAAGTACCGTGCGTGGGAGCATCACCTGGCCCTCACCGCCTTGTCGTTATGGTTCGTTGCCCAGACCAAGTTGGAGTGGGCACAGACGTATGCCCGAGATCCCGAATTGGCCCGCCAGTTGGAAGTTGCGGTCTTGCCGGCCCTCTCGACGGCCAACGTACGAGAGTTGTTGAAAGCAACCTTACCCTTGCCGCAACTCACGCTGGAACAGGCCATGGAGCTGGTTGTCACGCACCTTGTCAATCGGGCGCGTTCAACCAGTAGCCGCTTGAAGTCTCAAGCCAGACATCGGGCTCCGCCTTAATATGACATTGTCAAGATAGGTACAGCTTCTCCTGTTTCCAC
>JBBIGZ010000189.1:0-1624 GCA_037447295.1 Chloroflexota bacterium
TCAATTTGGTGATGTTGCCCATTGGGCCTTTTATCTGGCCGACCTACGCCGAGATCACCCGCACCGTTGCCGAGCGTCAATGGGCGATCACGCGCCGCTTGTTGCGTCGCGTCAGCCTGATCGCCGCGGCTTGGACGGTGCCCGTTTCCCTGGGGCTGATTGTCCTAGGTCCCTGGTTGGTTCCGCTGATCTATGGAGAGCAGGCGCGTCCGGCCTATGCCGCATTGGTGATCCTACTCATCGGGTATGGCTTCGCCAATATTTTTCATTGGAATCGCCCGATCTGGTTGGCGCTGGGCAAACCTTCTTTACCGCTGATTGCTGGTGCGTTGGCCGGCCTTTTAGAAATTGTGCTCACCTTCCTACTCGTGCCACGAGGTGGCTACTTGGTGCAGGCTGCGCTCCTTTCACTCTACTTTTTGCTTTCGATCGGCTGGCTGGTGTGGAAAAGCGTGCATACCTTGCAGGAAGCGGAGCGCTTCTCGACCTAGGGTTTGATGACCATTCAACCACGCCACAAATCGACTATCTAGAGTGATACAATTTTTTCCATGGCAAACGCTACAGTTCGCTTTACCGAGCCATCCCCTGAAGTGCAAATCCACCTGCCGGATGGACGCACCTTATGCGCCTTGCGCGGTACGCGGCTAATGGATTTTCTGCGTCCCTTGGCCGAAGATTTCGGCGCGCCGATCGTGGCCGCAGTGGTCAACGGCGAGCTGCGGGAATTGACTTATCCCATCCAGATCGAAGCGCATGTGCGTCTGGTGACCATGGCCGATGCCGATGGAGCACGCATCTATCGCCGATCCCTGACGTTTTTGCTTGATATGGCCTTCGCCGATCTCTTCCCGCAAGCTTCGCTCACCGTGGATCATTCCATCACTTCGGGGGGCTATTATTGTCAGGTGAGCGGACGTCCACCGCTTTCCTCTCAAGAGTTGCAGGCCCTGGAAGCCCACATGCGCCGTCTGGTAGATGAAGACCTGCCTTTTGAACGCCTGGAAATTCCCTTATCGGAAGCGCTGGCCTATTTCCGGGAACAAGGCGCTCAGGATAAACTTCGTTTGCTGGCACATCGCACCAAGGACTATCTCACCGTTTATCGTTTTCGTGGGCGCATGGATTATCACCATGGTTATATGGTCCCTTCCAGTGGCTATTTACGCTGGTTTGATTTGCAACCTTTCGGGAATGGCTTTGTGGTGCGCTATCCGCGTCGCCATCGTCCCACCGAATTGCTTCCTCTTCCCGAATCTTCCAAGTTACTGGCCGCTTTTCGTCAGTATGGCGATTGGCTGACGCGCCTGGGGATTGATAGTGTTGGTGCGTTGAACGAAGTCATCACCCAAGGTCGCATCGACGAGATCATCTTGGTTTCAGAAGCGCTTCACGAACAGCATATTGCCGAAATCGCCCGTCAGATTGCCGAAAGTGGTCAGCGTATCGTGCTCATTGCCGGTCCCTCCTCTTCCGGCAAGACGACCTTTTCGCGTCGCCTGGCGGTACAATTGCTGGCGCTTGGGTTCGATCCTTTCCCCTTGGAGCTGGATAACTACTTTGTGGATCGGGAGAAGACACCGTTGGATGAGAACGGTCAGCCGGATTTTGAAATGCTGGAAGC
>JBBIGZ010000190.1:0-1582 GCA_037447295.1 Chloroflexota bacterium
GGGCCTACGCCCTCACCCATCGAGACAATTTTGACTGGTGGCAAGCGGCGCTGTGGACGGCGGGTGGGGCAGTGGTCGGTGCCACGTTTGGGGCGGGGGCCCAGTGGGTGGCCGGGGCGCTGGGGACGGAAGCGGCCGTCACGGCAGGGACAGCGGCCACCACCGCCGGGGCGGCAGCCAGTTCACCCGCCGGACAGCGCACGATTCTGTGGCTGGAGGAGCAACTACCCAGGGTAGAACACATTATGGCCCAAAAGCATGCCTGGGACCGGCTGATCAACCTGAGCGGCAATGCGCTTCAGGATTACCGTGCTATCCAACCCGTTCTCAGGCAAGTTATTGAAAGCGCTTCTAGACCAGAGCTTAAAGGTATGACTGACCAAGGTCAAAGAATATTGGAGTTCATAAGTGTAGTGAACGGGGAAATAGTTGTGGTTCGAGCAATCGAGCTCGGCGAAAATCTATATCAAATTTCTAATGCCTATGTTAAGACGTTACCGTAGCAGGAGATCGCTATGCTAGAGATTATCCTCAAATTGGTTAACCTTCTTCAAGAGATGGATTATCACACTAGTCTAGATCTGGCCCTTCAATTACATGCCAGGATGCCAGATAATCCATACTTGCTTCACTTGGTCTCTATTCTCTATGGTTTTATTGCTCAGAAAACCACAGGTGAGGAAGGTTGGGATCTTGAAGAGGAAGCCATTAGATGGGCAGAGCGAGCCGTGCATAGTGCTCCCGAAATTGGATGGCTATGGGCTATGCTGGGATGGGATTACGAGTTGCACTTAGATTATGAGCGAGCTCACCGCGCCTTTCAGCGTGCCTTAGAACTGGACCCCTGTTGCGTGGATGCTCTTCGGGGGTTAGCTTCCCTATGGGGCTTACCTGAAAATGAAGGGGAAAAGTGGATCAGCCGTGACAAGATGATTGATTTTCTAAAGCAGGTTGTTGAGCTTGAATATCGCAATCCAATACCGGCACTTCATTGGCTTGTAAGGGAACTTCAAGAGATAGGGCAACATAAGCAAGCCAAAGCTTATGCACTTCGAGCTTTGCTGAGCTTCCCTCCCCCCGAACCAGAAATGGTAGAATTCTTTGCCAAGGTATTGTCAGAGGAACGGGCTGAAACCAGTGAAACTGATTTAGATTTTTAGGCACAAGTTAAGAGCACCTTTACAACTTGCTGGCTCAGAACCGGAATAGTGCACGGGTGGTCTGTACACCTGGCAGCGCTACCCCCTAGCTTGATGCGCTCCACCTATGGCACGCCGCTGACCAGCTACAATTACACCGGCCAGCGGCTGGACGGGAGCACGGGGCTATTGTACTACGGGGCGCGCTACTACGACCCGGCCCTCCTGCGCTTCACCCAGCCCGACACGCCCTGGTGCCGGAGCCGGGCAACCCGTAGAGCCTCAACCGCTACGCGTACGTTTACAACAACCCGCTGAAATACACCGACCCCAGCGGGCATTGCCCGTGGTGCATCCCGGTGGCCGTCGGCGTCCTCAAACCGGTGGACTGGGGCTGGACGGCGTGGGACACCTATCAGGCCGGCCGCACCCTGGCCGACCCC
>JBBIGZ010000191.1:0-1500 GCA_037447295.1 Chloroflexota bacterium
GGCTAGCTCAGGTTGTCAAGGTGCGGCTCGATTGTAGGTTGTTCCTGCCGGGCTGTAAAGCGGGAGGTGGTGGGCCTGAGGTGAAGCGGGTGGCGCCGAAGGCCCGGTAGCGTACCTCGCCCACCTCCGCCGTCCTGTCCAGATGGTCGCTCCGGGTGCGGCCGGCCTGATAGGTGTCCCATGCCGTCCAGCCGCCATCCGGTAGATGGCGTTAAACCAGAGTCAGCGGCTTCAGCCGCACCCCACGCCAGCCCTCCTCTAGAATTAGTTTCGCCAGTCGGTGGGAGATCAAGATCTCCCGATGCCCTCCATACCCCCCACTGCCGAACCATTCGTGCGTCTGTAAAATATCCACATCGCCCCGCAGCGCCTCCCGCGTGAAGTGCATATACCCGCGCTTGTGATACCCATATTTCGTCAGGCCGCATTGCGGGCAGGTCTCCGGCTGCAATGTATCCTTGTCAAGCAGGCCGGGCGCCGCTATGTGGGGGAACACCAACTGCGAAACGACCCTGGATGGCTGCCCCGTCTTGTGTAAGAGGGCCTCCCAGACTTCGTAGCCCTGAATGTTGTGCGTGCGCAACGCTTCCAATACTCTAGGGGTACAGAAGACAGTATAGGTCCAGTAGAGACACAGAAAATCGTGCTTGCCCAGGCGGGGTTCCTTCGCCAGCCGAAAGGGGGCAACCTGGCGATACCCCGCACCACACTGCGGGCATTTGCCTTCGTAGTTGATGGGGTTGGTTACCCAGGTAGCCTTCGGCTGCGGATACCCCTGCTCAAATGTCGGGATCAAGCGCAGCCACTCGGCGCTGAGAATCTCTTCTTTACCGAAGATGGTGTCGTAAATATCAGAAGCCCCTTTTGTTTCGATCAATTCCTTGACTTGTATCCATCTCGGATCTGACTCGGTAATATCAAAGTAGACCAGACCAATAATATTGTTGGGCAACGGAGCGATTCTATACTTTATGCTCATCTTATCAAGTGCCACCTTAAATTCAGGTTTGATGTCGGCGTTAAAAGCAATTCGATGCAAAATATGCATATCGGCTTTTACCTCTCGAAAAGAAATTGTCTTACGGCTTCTAATAACTCCGGATGCTTAGCGTAAACCCCTTGAGCGGCAGTCCAAATGTCTATTGGGGTAGCATTTGCGGTAGTGATCAAATTGCGATCACCTCTGTAGCCTATCGCTTTGCGCCACGCATTAGTGAAGACTTGGTGTTCCTCCCTGGTGAGGACAATACTGGGAATGTCGTCGGCATTCAGCCCCAAACGTTGCGCAAAGCGCTGCTCAATCAGGTGATGCACCTCCAGCCCGGCTTCCTTGCGCACGCCGGCCAGGATGTCCGCCCATTCGCCGGCGCTCTTGATGCCCCGGAACATGCCTTGGTCGTACAGGTGCCGGATCACTCCCGGCGCCGCCTCGCCCAAGGCACCTTTGAGGTATTGGACGCCGCTGCGCAACCCACCCTGCTGCATGGCTTCGTGCGCACC
>JBBIGZ010000192.1:0-1466 GCA_037447295.1 Chloroflexota bacterium
CGTGGGACATCCTGAACATCGGATGGGATATCTACGAGGTCAGGCGCGACCCCTCGCTGCTCAACTGGGGCGCGCTGGTGGTGGATGTGGGCGCGGCGGTCTTGCCCTTCGTGCCGGCAGGCGTGGGCATGGTGGTGCGGGGCGGCAAGGCGGCCAAGGCGGCCGTCGAGGCGGCCGGCCATGCCGATGAGGTGGTGGATGCGGCGCGACTTGGTTTGCGAGCTGAGGACTTTACCAAAGTAGCACACATTCCGGGTGCGGATACATTGCTGAAGAAGTTGCTGAGCACTTCTGGCACTACCCTGAAAGGAGCAGAATTTGAGTTGGAGTTTGCGCTCAAACATGCCGACGAAATCGAAGAGATGGGCAGGGTGTTAGAAGTCATCCAGGGTGGGAACAAGGAGATCGATTTCGTCCTGAAGGGAAATGTTTTCGTGAATGTGAAGAATTACAATTGGGCCACATACAGCGAATTTGCGATACGTGAGGCAACTGCTAAGCTTACTAAGGAGGCTCAAGGCTTCTTCAAGTACAACCCCAGCGCCGTAAAGTATGTTTTCAAAGGGAGCGTGCCCGATAGCGTGCGTCAGGCTCTGGAAGCGGCAGGGATCATTGTGGAGGTGATACCATGAGCGCTTCTTTAGACATCCTCTTCCTTGACTCGCACACTTTAGGAGACTCTAAAACCATAGAGAGGGTCGTACAAGTCTTTTTGGGTATGGGGTTCAGTATTGAAGAGTTCGAAGTTAACAATCAGCCGGTGGTCTGGGAAAGGGAAGCTGAGTGTATGCGGAAGTTGCTTGCGTTGGCTCATAAGGCGAGAGATTGCTATTTCCTTGTCTGGAATGCTGAGTGGCGTCTTGAGATTCGCCAACGTATTGCTTGGGATTCCCCAAAAGGAGAAAAGGAGGCTTGGATATGTGCAACCACCGACAATACGCCTTACTTCTGGCGTATGGAGTACAATCCGCAGAGATACTCCCGCTTCTTTCTCGATATTGGCAAAGGGCTATACGAGGTTCTACGCCCTTCTTTTGGGTGGATCGACTTCGACTACGGTCTACGCACGACCCATGAAGATATCGAAGCCTTGGAACTGCCGACTTTGTACTGGGCCAACTTTTTCGGTCCGGCGTACGTCAAGAAGATCGGCAGGGAGAGAATACTCAGTGCACCTGCCTGGCGAATTGAAGAACTGCCTGATGGAGGACTCCTCTACGTGCTTGCTTCCTGCCCGGGATGGGCCGATGACCATGTACCGGTTGAGCGTGTCAAAGCTCACTTTGGCGTTGAGAAGGTGAGGTAAAGACCGGCCGTCAATCCTCCAGGCTGCCTGGTGACCCAAGGAAAGGAAACCGACGGGAAAAAACGGCTCTGCTTTACAGCCCGGCAGGAACCACGTACAATCGAGCCGCACCTTGACAACCTGAGCCAGCCCATTTCCGGTGTCGAGAGCCGTTCGCCGG
>JBBIGZ010000193.1:0-1368 GCA_037447295.1 Chloroflexota bacterium
GACATACCTGCACTGTAAAATCAGTAGTGTCCCAACGTTTTCACGCCGGAGTTGAATAACAAGTTGAAGGAAATGAGATATTCCGTGTTTGAGGCTGGTCTCGATTTGAACTGCGTTCGTAGCATTTCCGGTTTTTCCAACCAGACTGCTGGACGCATTCATGAACACGGGCAAACTCGTCTTCGCGCAGGTCATGGCGCATCTGCCGCTGACCACGTTTCGTCGGTGCGTTGCTCGCTACGACGGCGAGCACAAGGTGAAACACTTCACCTGCCTCGACCAGTATCTGTGTATGGCCTTCGCGCAATTGACCTACCGAGAAAGCCTGCGCGACATCGAAGCCTGCTTGCGCAGTCAGGCTTCCAAGCTCTACCACATGGGCTTTCGCAGCACTGTGGCGAGGAACACGCTGGCGAATGCCAATGCGGTTCGGGACTGGCGCATCTATGCCGACTTCGCCCAGAGCCTGATCGGCATTGCACGACGACTTTATGCCGACGACTCCTTCGGCATCGATCTGGCCGATACGGTCTATGCGCTGGATGCGACGACCATCGACCTGTGCCTGTCGGTCTTCCCCTGGGCGCCGTTTCGCTCCACCAAGGCAGCGGTGAAGATGCATACGCTGCTCGACCTGCGCGGCAACATCCCGAGCTTCATCCACATCAGCGATGGCAAGTGGCACGAGGTCAATATCTTCGACATGCTGGTGCCCGAAGCGGGTGCCTTCTACGTCATGGATCGGGGCTACATCGACTTCGAACAGCTGCACCGGCTGCACCTGGCCGGCAGCTTCTTCGTGATCCGCGCCAAGTCGAACCTGCGCTTCCAGCGGCGTTACTCCCGCGAATCGGATCGCGCCAACGGCATCATCTGCGATCAGATCGGCACGCTGACTGTCTTCTACTCGGCACGCGGCTACCCGACCCCGTTGCGCCGTATCCGCGTCAAGGATGCCGAGGGCAAGACGCTGGTGTTCCTGACCAACAATCTCGATCTCCCGGCGCGCACCATCGCCGAACTGTATCGCTGCCGTTGGCAGATCGAGTTGTTCTTCAAGTGGATCAAGCAGCATCTGCGTATCAAGTCCTTCTTCGGCACTTCGGAGAACGCAGTCAAGTCCCAGATCTGGATCGCCGTGTCCGTCTATGTGCTCGTCGCCATCATCAAGAAGCGGCTGAATCTCTCCGCTTCGCTCTACGAAATCCTACAAATCCTCAGCCTCACCATGTTCGAGCGAACCCCACTGGATCAACTACTTGCGCGCATCCCACCTTCACCAGATCAACCGGAAAACCCCAACCAGTTGATTCTCTTCGATTAACGTTGGGACACTACTGCGTCCGGATGATTTCGAGCTGCTGATCG
>JBBIGZ010000194.1:0-1332 GCA_037447295.1 Chloroflexota bacterium
GTCACGGCCTTGGTCAGGCTGAGGGTTGGTTCGGCAATGCGCAGGGTCACTGTGTTAGAAGTAGCGCGCACCGTTCCATCCACCATCACGGCAAAGGAGTTGCCGCGTCCTGTGCCGCTCTGGTTGCTCGAAATATTCAGCACCAAGGCGTTGAACTCCACCACCACGAACTCCTGATCGGGGTCGTTATCGCTGTTGACCAGGTCGCTGAACTTGAAATATGGATCGGTGCCGCTGCCGTAGGTATCGTCGTTCGTTGTAGCGCTGGCCGAGACGGCGTCATCGGGCAGGACGAACGTGGGCGTGATGCTGGCGACATTGGTCTCGTTACCGTTGACCACCGGGGATGAGCCAATGCCAGAGTTAGACGAACTCATACAGGCGGCGCCGCCGTTGCAGACAAAGGCGGCTTTGGCCGTGTTGTCGTTCAGGAATTGCAGGCCGGCCGGCAAGTTGTCGCGCAGCATGGCGTTGACGGAAGTCCCCTCCGGCCACTGTACCTGCAGGCGGTAGCGCACGATCTCGCCGATCACCAGGCGCTCGACGCCGCTCTGTGGCCCAGTGCTGTTTTCAGAGGTGGCGACGATGGATTTGAGCGGAGCGACGGTCACCGTCACGAGGGCCGGATCGCTGGCGGTGTAATCGTTGTTCGTGCCGCCGCAGCCGGCCGAATCGCCGCTGCGTTCGCAGGAGAGGCCGTTGTTGGGCGTCTGTGGAGCGCTGACATCGCCGGGCAGGCTGGTCCAGTCTATATTGGCCGTATTGATGATAGCCTGGCCGGGGTAGACCGTGCCGTCGAGTGTGACCTGATAGGTGACGGTGACCGAACAGCCCAACGGGAAGGGCGTGAGAGTGAGGTCCACCAGCGTGGCGGTAGAGTTGTTGGTGACGGTCGGGGTACAGCCGCTGGGCGTGACGCTGATGCTGGCTACGTTTAGCGTGACCGGCAGCGTTGAAAGGTCATCGCGCAGGTGCGCCTCGAAGGCATCGGCGTTGCTGGCAGCGGTGTGGGAGATAACTGCAGTGTAGGTGATGGTATCGCCGGCATCGCCGGAGGTGGGGGCGGCGGTCTTGTTCACTTGCAAGGTCGGCTCCACCACCGTGACCGAGGTGACATTGGCGCCCTGGCTGCCGCCATTCCACCACAGGCCGGCGTAGTTGCTGCGCACCCAGCCGCGGTTGATGCTGGCGCTGTTGAGCACCACCGCCGTGTACTGGATGGTGATGGTCTCGGCGGTGCTGTTATCGGTATCGGAATTGGTAATCGTGCCGAAGTTATAGGTCATCACGCGGGCGTTTGCTTCACCGGATTCCAAGGTACCGTCGGAATTG
>JBBIGZ010000195.1:0-1303 GCA_037447295.1 Chloroflexota bacterium
ACACGTGGTACGTGCGCAGCGTGGCCTTCTCGCCCGACGGCCGCCTGCTGGCTTCGGGAAGTGATGACAAGACGGTGAAATTGTGGGGGCCTAAGGTGACGCCGTGAGATGACCACAAAGGGAAGCATTTTCTGCTCCGGCGGTTGAGCGAATGAGAGGAAGTGGCAAATGAGCACCGACCTTTCCACCTGGCAACAGATAACCAGTGAGGGCCTGCGCCTGTATGAGGCGCTGCGCCGCGCCGAAACGCTGGGTGCCGAGGGCGAACGGCTGCAGCAGATGGCGGCCGACCTGCTCCGCCGCGCCGCCCTGACCTACCTTGCGGCCGGCCTGGAGCCGCTGGCCTTGCCCGAAGGCCAGGGACCCACAGAGGCCGCTGACCTGGCTGCGGCCTGGAGCGAAGTGCTGCAGGCCTGGGCCGACCTCAAGCAGGCCCTCTACCGCCTGGCCGAGGCCCAGGTGGCGGCCGGTGCTTGGGAAGCCGCAGAGGCCCTGCTGGAAGCGCTCGCACGGCACTACCCCGACGACCCGCGCCTGAAAAAGTGGAAGCAACAGGTTGAAGCCGGGTTAGAGCGCGAGGCCCACCTGCGCCCGGCGCGTGCCGCCCTGGAGGCCGGCCGCGACGACGAAGCCCGCACGGTTCTGAAAACCTGGCTGAAAGCGCACCAGGGCGACACAGAGGCATTCGAACTCCTGTGTGAGAGTTATTACCGCCAGGCCTTAGCAGCCATCCAATCCGAACAATTGGAGGCAGCCAGCGAAGCCTTGCACGCCCTGCGCGAGATCAATCCGGCCTATCGAGACATTGTTGAGTGGCTGCATCGTTATCCCTTTTGGTCCGGCATGCTCAGCGATGTCGTTTCGATCCACACCCTGCAAGGGCACACGGGCTCGGTGTACAGCGTGGCCTTCTCGCCCGACGGCCGCCTGCTGGCTTCGGGGAGTGGGGACGGGACGGTGAAGGTGTGGGGGCCGAAGGTGATGCCGTAAGATGACCACAAAGGGCACGAAGGACACAAAGGAATCTCCTTATCAAAAACGTCATGCCCTTTGTGTCCTTCGTGGTAATCTATAGCATCTCCTGCCGAGGAAAAGGAAAAGGCGAATGAGCACCGATTTTTCTACCTGGCAACAAATCACAAACGATGGCCTGCGCCTGTATGAGGCGTTGCGCCGCGCCGAGACGTTGGGCGCCGAAGGCGAACGGTTGCAGCAGATGGCGGCCGACCTGCTCCGCCGCGCCGCCCTGACCTACCTTGCGGCCGGCCTGGAGCCGCTGGCCTTGCCCGAAGGCCAGGGACCC
>JBBIGZ010000196.1:0-1245 GCA_037447295.1 Chloroflexota bacterium
TACCTGCTCTTCCTGCTCGACCGTCGCCAGCCGTTTTTGACCTACGCCGTGCCGCGCCTGGCCGAACCCGCCGCACAGGGACGCCTGAAGGCCCTGCTTTCTCCCCAGCGCCAGGAACTGCTGGCCTGGGTGCTGGGCGCGGTCCTCATGGATATTGCCTCGGATGGACGCGCCATCGCGCCTGAAATGAACTGGCAGCGACCCAATCGTTAGCCACGACCTGAAGGAGTTTTCCTATGCCTGTTACACCATCTACGACTTACGAAAGTATTCTGCAAGAGCTAGCCAACCTTTTGGATGGCCCGATTTCTATGGATGAGTTGCTCCGACAAGTTTTAGAACGCAAACCGAGCACGGCGAAAAATCCGAGAACCATTGTGCGGGAAAGATTACGCTGGATTTACCCTCGCCCGTTTGTCTTCCTCGATTCTAAGACGCTGCTGCCGACCCGGCTGGCAATGCAGGGAGCGCGCTTTCGCCTGTCGATCGGGCAACCTACGGCCATACGTGGCCTGATCGAGGCTCGCTGGTTTCAAGATTACCTGCTGCGTAATTTCGATCCCCAAAAGATGCGCTTCACCGATTCCCAAGGAAATCTCCTTCCTGTCAGGTATAAAACCGTCGTAGAGAGAAAAGAAACCATCCTGGGAACGATTAAAGATTCTGTAGTGTACATCGATCTGGGAACGTGGTTGCGCCGGCAGAATGTCGCCCGTCACGATGACCTGCTGGTAACGGTGCTCGATTGGCAAAATGGCGTGTTTCGACTGGAAATCGAATCGCACAAGAAATCCCCGATTCGCTTGATCCAAGAACGTGACCGTCTGCTAGCGGATTTGCTATACCAAATTTTGGAAGAGGCCTACTATCAGTACGTCAAGACCGATGAGGCCATCCCATTGGCCTATGCCCGCCTGCCAGATAAAGACGGTTGTCCACCCCATCACTGGATGATAGTCCTGAATCAGGATGGCCGTTTTCGGGCCGATCAATATACCATTTCGTACTTCGACGCTCCGCTTCCCCCTTTCCAAGCCATGATACTGGAACAGATGGGCGAATCACCCCCTCGTCGGCTGCAGCCGGTCACCGAAGAGCAAAGGACGCTCGTGTATCGTTTCAAGGTCGTCTTGCATCATGCTCCGGAGGTCTGGCGAGAAGTGGAAATTCTAGGCGGGCAGACGTTGGGCGACTTAAACCGCGTGCTGAGAAGTGTATTCCATCACAACCTTGAACATCTGGCCG
>JBBIGZ010000197.1:0-1193 GCA_037447295.1 Chloroflexota bacterium
TCACCTCCCGCCGGTAGCCGAAGAACTTGTGCGGTTTGACCTGGACGAAATAAAAGCGGAAATCACGGAATTGCAGCGGGCGCTTTTTGCGGGTGGTGGCGAGGAAGGTGGTGAGAGGCACCTGTTCGGTGAAGCCGTAGAAGTGCAGCGCCGACCAGTACGAAACGTAGGCGGGGGTCACCAGTTGGGCCGCAATGAAGAGCGGATGGGAAAGGACGCGTTCCGGCTCCAAACCCAGCAGGAGAAACTTGCCCTTTTCGACCTCGGCAACCAGCCCTTCGGCCTTGAGACGGGCGAGCCAGCGATAGGCCTGCCGCCGTTCCAGGCTGAAGAGGTCGGCCAGGAGGGAGGAAGTGAAGTAGAACAGGTCACGTTGCCGCAGTTGGCGGGCGATATAAATCGTGGAGAGATTTTCCATTATTCATGCGAATTCTTTTCTCGATTTACAGGAATTTATTCTACCACGTTTTGGTGATATAGGGAGGCTGTAGTGGTGTTAGATTTGAAAAACGAAGGGATGGAACCAAATTGAGAAACACAAGCCTGTGCTGCGGCGAGAGCATGCACACTGCTTGAGGGACAACTGCAAGCAGTTGTCCTACAGGTAACAAAGACTGAAACCTGGGTATGGACCAGAAAAGGGTGGAGCTACTCTTTTCCCAACAGTTTTGCCAGCAACTCAACGACAGCCTGCGGCTTGATGGTTCCGGAAATACCCAACGCCGCTACAATGGTCGCCAGTACCAGTTGGACCAATGCCCAGGTTTCCACAGATTGCAACAAGCGCATAAAAATCGTGACCATTCCCAACAAACCGGCCACGGCAATGAGAAAGGTCACCAACCGCACCCACTGCCATGGCGCACGCATTTTCTGGCTCGATTTTGGAACGGAACCTGTCTGGATTTGAACATGGCTGCTCGATCCATGTCCAATCACATTGCCAATTCCCTCGATATTCCCACCAACCGAAATATCTGCCGGTGATTTTTGGGGTTGTTTTTTCCTTTTAGTCGTCATCAGCAGGCCTCCCGTCTTCCAGATTCTTAAGTTTTTCACGAACCGTTTGTGCAAAATGTTCCTGGCCGCTGGCTTCAAAGATTGCCAGGGCGCGCTGGTAGTACTCGCGCGCTGCCGCGTACTCGCCCAGGGCATGCGCCACATTCCCCAGTCCAGATAGATTGATCGCCACC
>JBBIGZ010000198.1:0-1148 GCA_037447295.1 Chloroflexota bacterium
ATTTTTCTAATTGTATACACAATTTGGAAAAATCCATCCATTTATCATGACTATGCCCTCAGTAAACCATCTGCGAGTTGTAACACTATCCTGTCTTTTAGTGGTGCTCTCGGCTGGTTCTTATGGTATAATATCTCCTGAAATCAACAGGAGGGAACGAGATGCGAAGGCCCATAAGACTACGCCCTTTGACGACCGACGAGGAAACCCAAGTGCGCCGCTTGGCCGCATCCCGCAAAGCCCCTCATCGCTTGGTCCAGCGGGCAAAGGTCCTCGTTGCCATGCTGGATGATCCTAACCTGAAAGCCACGCACGCCGGCCTTAAAGCCGGCTTTCGCAACGGTCAATCGGGGGTCTCATGGGTGAAACGCTTCAACGAAGAGGGGCTGGCAGGCTTGGAAGACAAGCCGAAACCAGGTCGGCGGCCGATCCATGACCAGAAGGTGCGCAGCGCCTTGATCGGCCTAGCCTTGCAAAGGCCGGATACGCTGGGATATCCGTTCAAACTGTGGACGCTGGAACGATTGCAGCGGGCGTTCGAAGAGCGCCACGGGGTGCATTTATCCGATTCCACCATCTGGGAGTGGCTCAAAGCCGAGGGGTTGGAATGGAAGCGCCAGCAGAGCTGGTTCCACGATGCGCAGAAACATGACCCGCAGTTCGCGGAAAAAAGGGGGCCATCGTTGCGGCCTACACGGCCCCGCCGCCGCGCACGCGAGTGATTTGCGTGGATGAACTGGGGCCCCTTGCGGTCAAGACGTACGCTGGCGAAGAGTGGCATCAGGGGAAGCACCGCGCGACGTTTGAACCCGACTATGGGAGGCGAGGCAAGGTGTGGGTGCATGGCGCTTTTGAACCTGCCACGGGACAGGCGATCATCCTGGTCAGTGCAAGGCGAGACAGTGCCAGCCATATCGGGCTATTGGAGAGGGTGATGCAAGCGTTTCCATCCGACCGTTGGCTGATCATTGAAGACAACCTGAGCATTCACACGAGTCGCCAGACCAGGCTCGCGTTGGCCGCTTGGCCGCAAATGCAGATTCAGTTCCTGCCCAAGTACGCTTGTTGGCTGAACCTGATTGAGCCATGGTGGAAGCAGTTGAAGTCGTTGGCGCTCAAAGGGCGGCGTTTTGAAGACTTGGAGGAGT
>JBBIGZ010000199.1:0-1105 GCA_037447295.1 Chloroflexota bacterium
GCCTGGCTGCCGTTCTACGGGAACGCAGAGGATCTGCTTCGGGAGTGTAAGTCGTGGGGCGCGGCAGGACCCACACTGGGCGAGAACACCGCGTTGGTGAGTGACATCCCAACCCTGATTGTGGCCGGCAAATATGACCCCACTACACCGCCGAGGTTTGCTCAAGAGGTGGGCGGTCGCTTGAGCCGCAGTTATTATTTCGAATTTCCCGATCAGGGCCATGCGCCAACAGCCACAGACGCCTCTGGATGTGCGATGAAGATGGCGCTGGCTTTCCTTGACCACCCCGAGGCAAGGCCGGATGCCACCTGCCTGAATCAGAAAGGGGATGTTCGTTTCCTTGTTCCATATACGGGGAATCCCGCCTTGACCCTGAAATGGGTAAGTGTGAATGGGGTTTCGGCTCGAGTTCCTGAAGAGTGGACATCTAGCGGGGATGGTTTCTACCTGAGGGGAAGCTCGCCCCTGGACATCACGCAAGTGGGGGTCTTGCAGGTCAATGTGAGTGCCGCGGAACTCAAGGACTGGCTCTCATCCAAGGCGTATGGATACCGAGGGCTTGACATGGCCCCGATCCAGACAAGCCAGCGGCGGGCACACGGCCTGACGTGGACGCTTTATACCTCTACCTCTTATGGACGCCCGGTCGACATTGCCATGACGGATTACCGGGGGCGTTCCCTGGTAGTTGTGATGTTCTGCAACCAGGATGAGCACGAGGCGATTTACCAGACGGTCTTTTTGCCACTGGTTGATTCGATTGTGCCTTGAAAGCAGGTTTTTTGACAAAAAACAAAAACTGCTTGGGTTGACAAACAATTCATCCATAGTAGGATTTGTGGCGTTTCAAAATCGAATGCCGAGGTAGCTCAGCGGTAGAGCAGGGGACTCATAAGCCCTTGGCCGTGAGTTCAAATCTCACCCTCGGCACTGAAACGACAGGGGACCTCCCTGCGTACAGCGCGCCCGTTCCCTGGAGGCGTTGTGCGTCTCCTGGCGCGGTGCACCGATGGCCGCCCTATCTGCCCTCCCGACCATCTTTCCCCTCTCCAAAGCCGCCCGCAAGTACGGGCTGGACGGAGCGCGCTTGCGCCGCCTGCAGACT
>JBBIGZ010000200.1:0-1058 GCA_037447295.1 Chloroflexota bacterium
GTAACATCGCCGCGCTCTATTATGTTCTTGTCAAGAACGATCCAAAAATCTTCCCGAACATTGCCGGGCCCCACGCCTTGACCTTGGATATAGTCTCCTTGACTGATTTTGATCCTGACCACGTCCGTTCTGGACCAATCCACCTCCTCGATATAGGCCACATGGCCGTACTCCGCGTTGAACTGACCCGTTTTTCCCGTAGCTTCGTCGAGGTAGGGTACGCCCCCTTTGTCGAATGAGACGATCGCTCCTTTCACCGGTGTGGAACCGGTTTCCCACCCAGCATCCTGGGCGTTCTTGGGCCATTCGTACGCATGCCCCCACGCGTTCCATGAGTCCAGATTCCTCCTGGTTGCCGCATAATAGGTACAGCCGTAT
The DNA here is from genome assembly GCA_037447295.1 of Chloroflexota bacterium. Taxonomy (GTDB): domain Bacteria; phylum Chloroflexota; class Anaerolineae; order Anaerolineales; family Villigracilaceae; genus 630D-37. Next base: position 379 of record JBBIGZ010000200.1, read on the forward strand.
AGCGACATCCGCTTGGAGGGTCCATCGGCGGGTATCCCTTGTTTGATCAAGTCCTCCAGTAGATAGTACTGGGCGTACTTCTCTTTGAGAGCCGAAAGCCTCGCGATCTCGGCATCCAGTTGGGCGATCCGGTCTTCGTAAGAGTCCGCCCGGACTCGCCATGGCAGGCCGTCGTCATCCGCACGCAGAGGCCATTCGGGCATAATCTGGTTGAGTGGATTGCCGGCTTGTTTCTGCAGCGCTTCCCGTTGGGCCTCCAACACCTTAATGCGCCGATCGAGGTCGTGGATGCGTTGTAGGGGAGGAGCACATACGTTGTCCTCTCGTTCTAGCTCGGCTTTCAACCGGTCCCGTTCCCGGAAGCGGGTATTCCAGCCGGAGCGACCGATTTGCCCCCACCACGCTGAATCTCTCACCTTGTCCAGATCGGGAAGGGCCGTCCGATAGCTCGCCTCCCATGACCTCCACGCGGTGCTTACGCCTGAGATGGCCATGGAGCCTACACGATCGGCTTCTTCAAACGCCTGCGCTTTGGTGGTCAGATAGCGCGCCAGCGCCTCCGCCTGGTCGGCCAAGGCACGGGCCCGGTTGCGGGCCTCGTTGACCTGCCCGTCCACGCCGGCCTTCTGCCGCGCTTCCCAATCCAGGCTGCCCAGGGCGCTGCCGACGCGTCCGCCGAT
>JBBIGZ010000201.1:0-1014 GCA_037447295.1 Chloroflexota bacterium
ATGGTTGAGGTAGCAAAGGCTACAGATAATGAGGTTGGTGATGGTACAACATCAGCAGTAGTGCTTGCAGGGGCATTGCTTGAGAAGGCTGAGGAGCTTATAAACAAGGATGTACATCCTACAATAATAGTTGATGGATACAAGAAGGCATGTGATAAGGCAACATCTATACTTAAAGAGGTTGCAACTAAGGTAGAGCATACAGATAAAGAGGCTCTTAAGAAGGTTTCATTAACAACCTTAGCATCAAAGATAGCAGCAGCTGCTATGAACAAGCTCTCAGACCTTGTTATAGATGCAGTGCTAACAGTAGCAGAGAAGAAGGATGGTAAGTACAAGGTTGATATAGATAACATAAAGGTCGAGAAGAAGGCTGGAGGCTCCATACATGATACCCAGTTGATAAGGGGTATAGTACTTGATAAAGAAGTAGTTCATGGAGGCATGCCAAAGAGGGTAGAGAAGGCAAGGATAGCACTCATAAATGCACCATTAGAGATAGAGAAGACTGAGTTTGATGCTAAGATAAGGATTAACACTCCAGAGCAGATGAAGCTCTTCCTTGAGGAGGAGAATAGGATGCTTAAGAGTATGGTAGAGAAGATAGCAGTAACAAAGGCTAATGTTGTGATATGCCAGAAGGGTATAGATGATATGGCACAGCATTACCTTGCTAAAGCAGGTATACTTGCTGTAAGGAGAGTTAAGGAGAGTGATATGTACAAGTTAGCCAAGGCCACAAATGCTAGAGTTGTTACAAACATAGAAGAGTTAACAGAGAATGATCTAGGCTATGCTGATTTAGTAGAAGAGAGGAAGATAGAGACAGATAAGTGGGTATTCATAGAAGGATGCAAGGATCCTAGAGCAGTTACCATACTAATAAGGGGAGGATCTCAAAGGGTTGTGGATGAGGCTGATAGAGCAATACATGATGCTATAATGGTAGTGAAGGATGTTGTAGAGAACCCAGCTATAGTTGCTGGAGGAGGAGCACCTGAGGCTTATATAGCA
>JBBIGZ010000202.1:0-1006 GCA_037447295.1 Chloroflexota bacterium
GCCATCGAAATTTTCAGCGAATCATGGCATCGCTGGCTCAACCCCGAACCCATCAAAAGCGTGGAAATGCTGGTCATCGCCGTCATCGGTTTGGTGGTCAATCTGGTGGTGGCTTTCGTCCTCGGCGGGCACACCCACGAACACGACCATGAACACGAACACGAAGAAGGCGAAGAAGAACACGAAGAAGCCGAAGACCTGAACGTCCGCAGCGCCTACCTGCACGTGCTGGGCGATGCGATTTCCTCTGTTGGCGTCATCGTGGCGGCGGGACTGATCTGGCTCACGGGCTGGAACTGGCTCGACCCGTTGATGTCGGTTTTCATCGGGGTTCTCATCGTGGTCAGTTCCTGGCGGGTGCTGAAATCGTCTCTACACATCCTGGTCGAAGGCGTCCCTGAGCATCTTTCCATCGAAAAAATCGGCGCAAGCATGGCAGGCGTGGACGGCGTGAAAGATGTCCATGACCTTCACGTCTGGAGCATCTGCTCCGGGCATATTGCCCTCAGCGCCCATGTCGTCACCGCTGACCAGACACTCACCGATAGCGACGGCATCATGGCCGAACTCAAAGCGCGGCTGAAGAAATTCGGCATCGAACACACCACGATCCAGTTCGAGTGCGAAGCCTGCGGGCAGGGAGGCCATCTTTCAGTCGCGAGGCGAGCAAAACCAGCATGAATCATTTATTATTTGTGATTTAAGTCATATTGACCCTGACCGACGAAAGTTGTACAATACATCGTAAGATATTCAAAATAATGAATATAACGTGGTGTCTTGAGGAGATTCGCTGTGAATGTATCAGAGTTTCTTTTTTTCATTACTCAGAAAGAAGGCTCTCCATGAGTGAATATCGCAAACGGGCGAAGATTTTACATGCCATGTCGCACCCTGTGCGCTTGCAGATTTTGGAAATCCTGGCGCAGGGACCGCGTTGCGTATGCGACATTATGGCACAAACCCGCCAGCGGCAGGCATACATCTCTCAACACCTCATGCTGCT
>JBBIGZ010000203.1:0-1005 GCA_037447295.1 Chloroflexota bacterium
GTGGTAGTCAGAAAGGAAGCATAATAACCGTTGAACAGGGCCAAAAAGCCGGCCATCCAAGCTAAAACGCGCTCACCGGTGAGCGCAAACGTCAAGCGCGCCGTCAACGGCGAAAGCAACGAAGCCAGCAAAATAAAGCAAAGCCGACCGGCTGCAAAAGTCTGTTGACCGGTCAACCACATCCCCACCGCGCTCAGGATCGAAGCCAGCGGCATCCAATAGCCATGCGAAGGGTGCGGTAACCCGGCCGGATCGTCCAGATAGGTCCAGATATAAGGCTCGCTGAAGCCCTGCCCACGCGCCAGTTGCAACCCACCCCCAAAGTAATACGCAGCATCAAGATAGCCGGGAAAAGGCTGGAGCGCCGCCACTCCTAGTGCCAGCGCCAAACCCAAGAGCCAAAGCAAAGCATATCCTTGCCGTGACATCTCGCCCTCTCAGATCACATCACCGGAGCGAACACGATCAAGCCAAGGGCGCGGGCGGAAGAGTGACCAACGCAGCCAGTAAAGCCCGATCAGCGCAAAGATCGAGGGAAAAAGGTAAAATGCCTGAACCCAGCGCTGCTCTTGCGGAAAAGTGAGTGCCCGGCGCCAAAGCGCCCACGGGACGAAAAAGCCGAGTAGCAAAAGCAGAAGGGGCAGCCAAAGCCCATAACGCGGCCAACGCTTCCAGGTCAAAGCGGCAATGACGAGCAACGAGGGGAAAAGCATCGTCAGTTCGGGCGCGTCCGTGCGCAGGCCGAGAAGCGGCGTCAGGGCCAGGGTCAAGTTCAAGGTCCAATAAAAGGCCAGCGAGCGCTCTTCCGGCGAAGTCAGCCGCCATTCTAAGATAAGCCAGGCATATACCCCCAACCGCAAAACCCAGGCCGGCAAAAACGATAAGAGTGGGAAAAGCTCGCCCAACGCCGCCATCAGGTCCACCCCAAAGCCCTGTCGCAGGTTGAAGGCCACGGCCCGTAGGAAAGGCAGAAACCACCCTGGGGTGATCAAGAAGGCAACGTTA
>JBBIGZ010000204.1:0-3229 GCA_037447295.1 Chloroflexota bacterium
ACAGCAACCATATCCACGCCGACGATCTGGCGCGCATCTGTGTGGCGGCGCTGCATCGCGGAGCGGCGTGCCGGGTCTATCACGCCACCGATGACGACCAGATGGAGATGGGCGACTACTTCGATGCGGTGGCCGATGCCCTGCACTTGCCGCGGCCACCGCGCCTGCCGCGAGACGAAGTACAGCGCGCAGTATCGCCCGCATTATGGTCATTCATGAACGAGTCGCGACGACTGACGAATTGGCGCATGAAGGCAGAACTGAAAGTGAAGCTGCATTATGCGATGGTGGCGGATACGCTGAATTCAATTGTCCCTCCTAAAACCTAACCCCCTCCAACTCCCCCTTATCAGGCGGAGAGCCGAGCCGTTCCTCCCCTGACAAGGGGAGGCTGGGAGGGGTTATGTTTTGACCTAATCCCCCCCTCAGCAAAGCAGCTGCAAGCCCTGCCTGTGTTATCCTCTCGCCCGGTTAGTCTGGAAGTATTCCCAATGAAGTTCGCATGGTTGTTATTACTATTTTTCCCCGCAGTAGCGCAGGCAGGTCAGGATGAAGATTTCCTTGCTGCGCGGGAAGCATTTCGCTCCGGCGACGCATCCAAGCTGGAGCGCATTGCCGCACGCATGAAAAATTCGCCGCTGGAGCCTTACCTCAGCTATTACCAACTGCGCATGCACTGGGACGAAAAAGACAGCACCCCGATCAAGCAGTTTTTATCGCGCCCCGAAGACACGCCGGTAATCGACCAATTCCGCATTGAATGGCTCAAATATCTGGGCCTGCGCCAGCGCTGGAGCGAATTTTCCGCGGAATTTCCGCGCGCGCTCAATGTGGATGCCGAACTGGCTTGCTATGCCCTGCAATGGCGGCAATTGAGCGATGAAGAAACCGCGCTGCGCGAGGCGCGCGGCAAATGGTTCAGCGCCGCAGGCCAACCGGAAAGTTGCGCTACCTTGTTCGAAGCCGCCATCGACAAAGGCATCATCAACGAGCAGGACATCTGGACGCGCATGCGTCTGGCGCTGGAATCCGGCAATGTTTCGCTGGCAAAACAACTGGCGGGCAAGCTGCCGAAGAAATACGACTTCCCCGTTGCCGCACTGGACAAGGCGGCCGCCGACCCCGAACGCTATCTGGCCAAAAACAAACTGGACAAAGCCAACGACGCGCAACGCCTGATCGCGCTGTTCGCCGTGTTGCGCATGGCCAAACCATCGCCGCAGATGGCTTACTCGCACTGGCAAAAAATTGCGGCCGACTTCCCCGAAACCGAGCAGCATTATTTTTACGGCTGGCTGGCATATCAGGCTGCGCGGACGCAGGATGCGCGCGCGCTGGATTGGTACAAAGCCGCGGGCGACACACCGCTGAACGAATCGCAACTGGCCTGGCGCACCCGCGCCGCCCTGCGCGCGGGTGACTGGCATGAAGTATGGGCCAGCATCACCGCCATGACGCCGCAGCAACAGCAGGAAGGTGCCTGGCGCTACTGGAAAGCGCGTGCTCTCAAGGAATTCGGCAGAGCCGCGGATGCCGAAACCATATTCACCGGCCTGAGCCGGGAATACAACTTCTACGGCCAGCTTGCGGCGGAAGAACTGGGGAATGCACCCGCATCCGGCGTTGTGACCGCCAGTTTCCAGCCGAGCAAAGAGGAATTGAACTGGATGCAAAACTTGCCGGGCATCCAACGCACTTTCCTGCTGTACCACATGGATTTGCGCACCGAGGCGGCCAAAGAGTGGGCGTGGGCGACGCGCAAGTTCGACGACAGAAAATTATTGATTGCCGCCGAGCTGGCCGGACGCAACGCCATGTACGACCGCTCCATCAACGCCGCTGACCGTACTTCCTCGCAGCACGATTTCAACCTGCGTTTTCCCGCCCCATACCGCGAAACCCTGCAAGGGCGTTTGCGCGAACACGGCTTGGAAGAAGCCTGGGTCTACGGCCTGATGCGTCAGGAAAGCCGCTTCGCCACTCAGGCCAAATCGAACGTCGGTGCCGCCGGTCTGATGCAGATCATGCCTGCCACCGCCAAATGGGTTGCCCGCCGCATGGGCATGCGCGACTACCGCAATGCGCTGATACACGACACCGAAGTGAATCTGAAACTCGGCACCTATTACATGAAAAACGTGCTGTCCTCGTTCGACAACAACGCTGCCATGGCATCCGCCGCCTACAACGCAGGCCCCGGACGCGCGCGCCAATGGCGCGGCGACAGGCCGCTGGAAGGCGCGATTTACGCCGAGACCATCCCCTTCGACGAAACGCGCGATTACGTCAAAAAGGTGATGAGCAACACCGTGTACTACTCCAAACTGTTCGACCAGCCGGGCATCTCGCTCAAGCAGCGCCTCGGCGTGATCGAAGCCAAGAATGCCGAAAACACCAAGCCGATTCCCGATGAGCAGTAAATCAAAAATCGTTTTTCGCGTTTGTCCCCTCTCCCTCCGGGGGGAGAGGGGAGACAGGGGTGAGGGGATTGGCAAGGGGTCGTTTATGGGGTAAAAATCTTTCTCTTTGGGCAGTTCTCTGTGGAGCGCGAGGGGCGAGCTGCTGGCCTCGCAGGTTTGGAAGAACGCGAAGACCAAAGCGTTGTTAAAGATTTTGGCGAGCGAGCGCGGCCGAGTCTTCTCTTCCGATGAGCTGATCGAGCATCTCTGGCCTGGGGAAGAGCTGTCGGTGCGGAGCGCCGCGTCGAACCTGCGCAGTCGCATCGCTGAGCTGAGACGGATTCTCGAGCCGGATCTCTCTCGTGGGGAGCGGTCGCGCTACATTCTCACCCGACGTGGGGGGTATGCTCTGAGCGCTGAGAGCGACTGTTGGATAGACACGGAAGAGTTCTCGAAGGTGGAGGAGCTGGGCCGTCGTGCCTATCGTGAGGGGGATTTCGAGTCGGCGCAGGGGGCGTTTGAGCGGGCGGTAGCGCTCTATCGTGGGGAGTACTTAGCCGAAGACCGCTATGAAGAATGGGCCTTGCAGATTCGGGAGCGCTGGCGCGAGCGCGTCGTTGAGCTCTTCAGTTTGCTTGCGGACTGTCTGGCGCGCCGTGGGGAGTATGCGAAGGCCATCTCGTATCTTGAGCGGGCCCTGAGCGAATCCCCGTTGGACGAGAGGCTCTATCGTCAGATGATGGTCTATGCGTTCTGTGGTGGGGAGAGGGCGCGGGCGGTGAGGGCCTATGAGCGCTGTCGCGCTGTGTTAGAGAAAGAGCTGGGGGAGC
>JBBIGZ010000205.1:0-2742 GCA_037447295.1 Chloroflexota bacterium
CCAATGCCACGAGCGCTCGCCCTTCTGAGTAGTCGCGCGCGCCCAAGATCATCCCCGGTCGCGTCGAGATCACCCCGGCAACGAACGTGCTGTACGCTGACCGAGCCTTGCGATACTGTCGGGGATTGTGGGGATCGAGCTCGACGACGTCGCCGGGCTCAACGGCTTCAGAGACCAAGACATACTCGGCGAGGTCGGCTCCTCCGGAGTTCCACGAGCCGTCGGCACAGGCGTTGCCCGTCGTGCGCTCAATTCTGAAGATCGCCCCTGTCGAGGTGCAAGGAGTTACGGTGCTCCAGTGAACGGCCATGCTGTTGTTCAGAATTGCTGAGTTGAAGCCGATCTGTGTGGCGTCGCTTGTGTTGACTTGCACGCCGACGGTGGCACTGGCTCCCTTGTCGGCGAAGGTGCACGCGCCACCGAAGTCCACGTCTTGATAGTTAAAGAGTACTTGGTTGCTGCTCTCGAAGAAGACCACTTGGAAGCGCACTGTCGCCGCTGGATCAGTCCGGCAGGCATAGGCGCGCACGTTGCGCCACTCAATGACCAACTCTCGATTCGGGGCTGAACCGAGCGTCGCCCAGTAGACGTTATCCGATCCCGAAGGGTAGAGGTCGTCCCAGAAGGAAGCTATAAGCGTCGTGAACGACTCATAGGGCAGTTGCTGGTTGTTATACTGAGAGCCGGTGTTGTTGGTGAAGCTCACCAGACCGTTCGCGTTGACGTAGACGGTGCTGTAGCTGCTTGTGCCGAACTGCACGGCAAAGCCGGGGTTGATCGTGCCCCAGGTATCATCTCCCAAGTTGAGATTGGTCCCGGTGATGGTGCGCCAGCTCATAGACGGGGTAGTGCAGTGATAGCTGCCCTGCGCGCCGCCCACTTGTACAGTCGTGGATTGGCCATTGGAGAAATCAAGTGTGTAGGTGCCGATCTGGCAGATGTCGCCTGGGGTCCAGGTTCCCGAATAGATGCCATCGTTGGCTGCAATGTCGGGCCCGACGCCGTTGTCGACCAAGTTGACGACGGTGCCACCGGGGTTGATAGTGACGGTCAAGGCACCGGCGGGGGTGGCGCAGTTAATATTGATCACAGCGATCGTCACGGGAGAGCCACCGCCTACGGTAGTGAAGGGCCGCAAGATCCCAAAAGTCGGGCTATTGGAGCAACTCAGCGACTGATAGGCATTGATGCGGCGCTCCAAGACGGTCTTGTTATCGAGAGAAGACTTAAAGTCTCCCCCAGCAAAGATCAGATTTCGGATGGCGATCCAGTCACGGCTGGGATTGTGGGCCTTCAGCAGTGCTGCGAGGCCTGTCACATGCGGGGTAGCCATTGAAGTCCCGCTCCCCCAACCATATTGATTGTTGGGAAGTGTGCTGAGGATGTTCTTCCCCGGAGCGCCGACGTGTACTGTGCGCAAACCGTAATTGGAAGCCCAAATGGGTAAATCAACCACGAGGTCATCGTTATGGTCCGTAGCGGCCACAGCAATGATGTTGGGCAAGTAATAGTTGCTTGGGTAGTGGGGGATTGCATCGTTGTCTGTCCCGTCGTTGCCCGCCGCCGCGATGAAGAGAATCCCTTGATTCATGTGCTCAGCGATGGCGTCATAGAGGGCTTGACTGAAGCCCCCTCCTCCCCAGGAGTTGTTCGTCGCAATCACGGGCACGTTCGCGTTCACCTTCAAGTTGCGAATGTACTGCAAACATTCGATGGCATCAGCGGTGCTGCCGCTTCCGGCGTCATTGAGAAACTTGCACTGCCCAATTTGAACTTGCCAGTTGACCCCGACGACGCCGATACTATTGTTTCCTCGCGCTCCGATAGTCCCCGACACGTGCGTCCCGTGGCCATCGCCATCCATAGGGTCAGAGTCATTATACGCCGTATCTATGCCGTAAATGTCGTCTATGTAGCCGTTGCCGTCGTCGTCTTGGCCGTTGGCGGTCTCGTTGGGATTGACCCAGCGATTGGCGATCAAGTCCGGGTGATTATAATCACCACCAGTATCAATGACGAAGACCACGACACTGGTGCTACCGGTAGAGAGATCCCAGGCTTCGGGAGCGTCAATGTCAGCATCGGGGGTGCCGCCGGTCTGGCCAGTGTTGTGGAGCCCCCATAGATTGGAGAACTGTGGATCGTCTGGAACAAAGTGTATCTGGTGTTGCACGGCCTTGTGAATGTAGTTGGGCTCCGCGTAGAGCACTTCCGGGCGTTGCGCGTACAGCCTGATGGCTTCACGCACGTCCACACCTGCCGGAAGACGGACGAGCTGCAAGTTCGGCACGATCTCGAAGGTCTTCTCGATAGTTGCTCCCGGCACCACCTGGGTCAAGGGAGCGATCCCCGCGCCAGGCTTCAATCGCACCAACACCTCACCGGGAACGAATGGGTAGGGCTCTTGATCTTTCTGGTCTTGCGCGTGCAACCCCATAGTGAGCAAGCTCACGAGAAGAGCCAATGCAAGCAAGATGTGTCTTCTCAAAGAGCGCATAGAGCCTCCATTGTTTTTTTCTGGCTGTCTCTCACCGCAGCATCACTTGCACTTCGATCAGACCTGCGCCCTCTTTCAAGGGCTCCAGAGCCTTCCCGATGACCGCGCCGATGCACTGACTCTTCTCCGGGCACTTCATGGCGTAGCCGGGGATGGGCGAGCTTACCAAGAGATCGCCGACTTCGATAGAGCCATACTTCGCAGTCACTTTGACGGGGACGCGCCCGGCCAAGGCTAAGATGGGC
>JBBIGZ010000206.1:0-1395 GCA_037447295.1 Chloroflexota bacterium
CGGACATCCTGGCCGGCGTGCGCAAGGAAGCCGGGCTGGAGGTGCACCACCTGATTGAGCAGCGCTTTGCGCAACGTTTGGGGCTGAATGCCGACGACATTCCCAGTATTGTCCTCACCAGGGAGGAACACCAAGTCTTCACTAATGCGTGGCGCAAAGCGATAGGCTACAGAGGTGATCGCAATTTGATCACTACCGCAAATGCTACCCCAATAGACATTTGGACTGCCGCTCAAGGGGTTTACGCTAAGCATCCGGAGTTATTAGAAGCCGTAAGACAATTTCTTTTCGAGAGGTAAAAGCCGATATGCATATTTTGCATCGAATTGCTTTTAACGCCGACATCAAACCTGAATTTAAGGTGGCACTTGATAAGATGAGCATAAAGTATAGAATCGCTCCGTTGCCCAACAATATTATTGGTCTGGTCTACTTTGATATTACCGAGTCAGATCCGAGATGGATACAAGTCAAGGAATTGATCGAAACAAAAGGGGCTTCTGATATTTACGACACCATCTTCGGTAAAGAAGAGATTCTCAGCGCCGAGTGGCTGCGCTTGATCCCGACATTTGAGCAGGGGTATCCGCAGCCGAAGGCTACCTGGGTAACCAACCCCATCAACTACGAAGGCAAATGCCCGCAGTGTGGTGCGGGGTATCGCCAGGTTGCCCCCTTTCGGCTGGCGAAGGAACCCCGCCTGGGCAAGCACGATTTTCTGTGTCTCTACTGGACCTATACTGTCTTCTGTACCCCTAGAGTATTGGAAGCGTTGCGCACGCACAACATTCAGGGCTACGAAGTCTGGGAGGCCCTCTTACACAAGACGGGGCAGCCATCCAGGGTCGTTTCGCAGTTGGTGTTCCCCCACATAGCGGCGCCCGGCCTGCTTGACAAGGATACATTGCAGCCGGAGACCTGCCCGCAATGCGGCCTGACGAAATATGGGTATCACAAGCGCGGGTATATGCACTTCACGCGGGAGGCGCTGCGGGGCGATGTGGATATTTTACAGACGCACGAATGGTTCGGCAGTGGGGGGTATGGAGGGCATCGGGAGATCTTGATCTCCCACCGACTGGCGAAACTAATTCTAGAGGAGGGCTGGCGTGGGGTGCGGCTGAAGCCGCTGACTCTGGTTTAACGCCATCTACCGGATGGCGGCTGGACGGCATGGGACACCTATCAGGCCGGCCGCACCCGGAGCGACCATCTGGACAGGACGGCGGAGGTGGGCGAGGTACGCTACCGGGCCTTCGGCGCCACCCGCTTCACCTCAGGCCCACCACCTCCCGCTTTACAGCCCGGCAGGAACAACCTACAATCGAGCCGCACCTTGACAACCTGAGCCAGCCCATTCCCGGCGTCGAGAGCCGTTCGCCGGAAAAAGGGAAC
>JBBIGZ010000207.1:0-4413 GCA_037447295.1 Chloroflexota bacterium
CGATGAATGCGGATCGAAGCGGCGATCCCGTGCTCGACCGACGGCCCCGTCCCCAACGACATCAGCATGATGCGCATCGTTAGTCCTCCTGCCATTCTCCCCAGTATCCATATCCTGCCGTCGTCTTCGCACCGATGCCCATTTTCTGCAAGCCTTCTTGGAGCCATTTCTGGGCTTGATGAGCGAATTTTTTATCCTTGGAGGCGACGGCGAAGAGAAACTCACTGCCCGGCGCTATAGCAAGAAAGAAAACAGGGAAGGGGTTCAGGTAATCGGCGGGTGGTGTGCTGCCCCCTTGGTAGTATTGACTGTAATGCGGATTCATCACGTCCAGGTCCAATCGCAGGTTGGCGGGATTTGCAGGTACGGCATCGAAGAAGATGACTTGGCCCGCGCTGGCATCGGGCGGAGATTTGCCGAATACGGCGGCAAAGGTCGCATCAGTTTCGTTCTTACCTTCCATAAGTTCCGCATAAGCCCGCGCCAAGCCTTTGAGCGCGCTTCCAGGAATGATCGGGAATCCGTATATGCGCTGCAGGCGGATGCTCGTTTCCAGTACGCTCTCCGCACCCAAGCCCACGATCACGCGGCTGGCCGCACGCATCGAGAAGGATTTCACCTCGTAGCCGCACTGGCGGTAATTGTTAAGCGTGGCTTTCCAGCGTGCTTTGTAGGCGCTAATGAGACGTGATAGGTCCGATTGCGAAAACTCTAAGACCTTCCGCCCATTCACTTGTCTGGTGAATCGTTCTTTGGCTTGTTTGGTCAGCTCCCACGTTTGCGCATCACAAGGCAACAGCTTTTCCGTGCGTAAGCCATAGTTGAGGCATTGATTCGCACGCGCTTGGGCGAGAGCACGAGTATCCTGCGGGAGCGGGTAAGTCTGTTGGGGTTGCTGGGGAGAAGGGCCACTCTGGCGTTGTTGCGATCGTTGTTGTGGCATGACTTATTCCTCCTCCGTGGGCAGTTCCGCTTCGGCGAAGCGTTTGAGCCAGACGAGATACGCCAGGGCTTCCGCCGTGGCGCGGCGGTAGGCCACGCTGTCACTCCTGAGCACCCAATCGAGCAGGTTTTGGTTACCCGCATTGGGCGCCACTTGACTCATCGTCCACCTGGATAAGTGATTGAACAGAACGTTGTGTTCATCACTTGGGTCGTTCTTGCCCTTTGCTCGCAAAAACGCCAGCGTCTGCCCCAAGCCGTTCGTCAGCACGAGCATCGGCACGCGACGGGCAAGGCTGCTGTATTTCTTTTTGAAGTCGTCGGAATTGTTGACGACACTCTGGATGTCGATCCACGCTTGCTGTGCCCGCTGCTGTTCAAGAGTTTGCTGTTGGCTCGGCATGACTATCGCCTCCTTGTTGAACTATCCGCACTTTGACAAACCCGCGTCCAACGGTGCTATCGCCACCGAGTTGCAGCCGCCTGCCGTCCACGCAGTTTTTCACGAAATCCAGGACAGCCTGCGCATCCTGAAGATCTTGTGGGGAACCGCTTACTCGTGGCTTACTGGCAAAGAGTGTAGCATACAACAGCGTGTCGGTGGGTAGGTGCTCTTCGGTCCAGAGTGCTCCGCGTGCTACGGTCTTTTTCTGATCGTCAATGCGCACACGGCTGATGACTTCGGTAGAGAACTGGACAAAATCGCGGAATGCCGTTTCCGGCAGGATAACCAGACGTTTGGGAAGTGTCTCACGCCAGTAATTGTACTCATCCCCGGAGGGCAGTGCGTTTTGAGCAAGCCACTCTGCGATCTGCTTGACGCCATCATCCGTTTGCGCCTCAAACGCAAATTCTTCGAGCACAACATTCTCGTTCGCAACCACCATGCTATCGTTTGCAACGAGGGCAGCATTTTCTCCGCTCGGTCCCTTTTCAGTCCAATTCACATTGAGTCCTGCCGGTTGGGCATCGCGTCGAAATCGGGCAAGCACATTCTGGCTTGTCACCCAAGCGAATACGCCAACGAGCGAACGCACCGGGAAGAGCAGAATGCGTGCATCGCCTACAGATAAAGCACCTGCGTGGGCGCTTGGATCATGTTCGGGACCGAAGACAATGTCGACCTGTGCGTTGCTTGTACCATTGGCTATATCCCGCAAGCATCCCTTGAGTCCCGATGCTTGCACAATCGGATACTCTGTGGTGCGCTCGCGCTGGATAGGCAAGTCAACGATACCGAGACTTGTTCCACTCCCTGCATGGAGTGGGGTCTCGGTGTAGAGAAACAGAATCGCACTTTTGTCAAACATAGCAACCTCCTTTAGGCGTAATTCCACTGACCAATGGCACAGAACCCGAATCCGATCTGTCCGAAATCGCCTTCGCCTGGAGGCGTTTCAGTGAAGGATTTGCCGTTCCAGGCGACAGTGCCGTCACTTTCAAAAAAGAACACGCTGCCGGCCGACACGAAGCGACGCATCGGTTTCTGGAAATTTGCACGGCGACGCCGCTCATCCACATATGCTCCACCAATCGGTTGAGCGCGCGGCACAACGGCTGAAACCAGCCGCACCAAACCGCTGAAGAACTGCAACCAATTTCCATTTCCTGGCTGCCAGCCTCCGCTAAACCATGCGGGGGTGAGCAACACTACCTTGAAGCGTTCTGGGAGCGGATTGGGTCGAGCAGGTATCCCATTGAGCGTTCCATCCAATATATGGTAATATGCCGCGCGAGCCTCGCCACCAAGTTGCAGGAAGCCATTTGGTGGTCCGAAGTCTTGTTGCTGTATCCCCTCCACGCGCACCCACAGCGCCACGTTCTCTCGAAGGCGTAGAAACTCCGCTATGTACAAGTGACCTTCCCGTGTCGCGCGAGACCCACGCTCCAAGCCAATGCCTATGCGCGGCTCGCGAATAACAAAATCCTCTTCACCTAACACCTGCGTCGGCGGGTTGCCTCCTAGGTAATTTTTGAAATCGTCGACACTGATCCAACCACGTGTCTCTTCAAGGTGGTCAATGGTTCGCACCCAAGGAAGCAACAGGCTATTGGGCAAATTAGACTTGAACTCAAGCTCGTTGCTCTGCAACGGCGCGAGGAGCTGGTAGCTGCCGTTTTCCCTCTTGAGGACGTCCGCTGGAAGAGGGACATACAGTCTCCAAACTCCATTTTCTTTGCGCGCAAGAAGTGGACCCTGCAAGCGCAAGCTTCCATAGTTCTCTCCCGGTACGCCGATTTTCTGGCGTAATTGTTGGGCTCTTGGAGAAGGATTCAAGCTGGCGTAATCGGCCGGGCTCACCCCACTCGAGAAGAGCACCCGCGCCCGGATCGCACCTTGCACAGTAAAGGGAGCTGGTGGGAATAGACTGCGTGCACGTATGTCTTCACCTGCTGCGAAGGGCTTTCCATCGCGGAAGAGTAATACATCGTGGGGCTCAATGAGAAGTTCAAAGCTCATGGCTCTCCTCCTCGCACGATGAATGAACATGCCAGAAGCCATCGGGCGACTTCCTCAAATCTCATCGCTCGTACCAAGTTCATCAGTCTTTCCGACCATTCGCCAGCTTGGTGTTCCTTTTCTTGCTGGTTCAGGCTTTCTCCGGCCTGGCGCTTGAGGAGTCGCCGGAGTTCAGCCTTTTGCGCTTCTTCCGGCACACCGCCTAGTGCGCGAGCGGTCGCATGCACGGCATAGGGAAACTTCCCACTGAGTTTCCCCTCCTTAAGGAGCTTGCAAAAGGCGATGAGCTCGCCGACAGCATCCTGCATCCCTTCGCGAAACCACTTCATCCCAACGGTAAGCTCTTCGCCAGAGCGCTTGAGCACCTCGATGGCAATGGCATTCCGGCCGTAAACCTGCTTGGCGCGGCGCTCGGCTCGTCGAACTGCCTGAAGGGCCAAGTCGAGCGGCTGCAAATGATGCGCGAGTGCGACACCGATAGAGGCTGTGGCGCTGGGGCCCATCGTGAGCATTGGCTCCCCATCAAAGACCAAATAGCCTGTGCACTGATCGTCTCCGAAAGAGACTTCCCGGCTCGCTTGTCGGAGGTCGGAGTTTGGGGTGCCATTTGGAACTTTCACTTGGCCTGAGAAGAGCGCTCGCAGCTCCCTTGCAGCCGGCAAAACATGGTCTATGGGGAGAAACGCCAGCACGTCATCTCCGCCGGCATACACGATGCGGCCGGCATAGCGCTCCTCAACTACATAACGCACGAGCTTGAGCGAAAAGCTTGCCAGTGCACCCGAAATAGCTGCGTGAACTGCGGGCGTGATCAGTCGCCTCTGGTCCAAGATTCCCTGCCACTGGGGGTCGCTTCGCAGGGCGCTTGCAACTTCAGGATGCAAAATGCTTTCGAAAGTGGCTAGCTTCTCATGCGTTCCGCTGAGCCAGCGACCCATTTGGTCGCCATCCATATAGAGGATGGCGTAATATTTTTTCGGCGTTGCGCCGATCACCTCATGGAGCCGGGC
>JBBIGZ010000208.1:0-3237 GCA_037447295.1 Chloroflexota bacterium
CGCCCGTATCCAGCAAACGGCCGATGGGGCCCTGGTGGGTATCCACAATGGCGCCGGCCAGGTTGTAATTGCGCGAATAGCGAAAAAGAATACCCCACTTTTCCGTTACGCACTCCGGCGTCACCACAACGCTATAGGCTTGCCAGGCCAGAAACTCGTAGATGAACTCCAGACCGAGGAAAAAGGCTGCCAATTGGCAGAGAATTTGTGCCGTTACGGCCTCCGGAGCCAACCAGAAGAGGAGCAGGAAAACCGTGACGAAGCCGAAGAAGCCCACTGCCAATGCCAGCAGACCCGGTAATATGGCTAACGGGTGGCGTTGGGTTTCGATGCGGTTCATGGGGGTACCCTCGTGGGGGCAGCAACCGGTCAACCTCATCCCCACTTTAGCATGGCCCCTATGGAGAAGAAAGCCCCTTTCGATCATCCCCGCCGCGACGAAGGACCCCCCTTTCTCACGCCAACGGGGTTATGCGTTTTCTGCGTGGGTTTTTTTACTCGTGTTTAGGGAACCTGTCCTCTACCGTTCCCCGCGGCAGCAATCCTCGCTCATAAGCCACGGCGATCGCCTGGGCGCGATTGCGTACGCCGAGTTTCTGGAAAATGTCGGTCAAATGCTTTTTGACCGTTCCCTCGGCAATCTTCAGCTCGCGGGCAATCTCTTTATCCTGGTAACCGTTGGCAACCCATCTCAATATCTCCAGTTCGCGCTCGGTCAACCGTTCTAGCGGTGGCACTTCGGGAGGTGTCAGCGGTACGGCCAGAACTTCTCGGATGCGTTCACCCAGGGAATCCGGATCGTGGACCACATCTTTCGAGAGGACCAGGTGCGCTCCGGCCTGGCGGGCCCGTTCGACCAGCTCCGGTCTGGTATTGAAGTAGTTGGTAACGGCCAAGATGCGTGTTTCGGGGGCAATTTCGCGAATTTCCATGATAGCGCTTATGGTTTCATTTTCTTGAAAGCCCGGATAAAACAGATCGAACAATAGAACGTCCGGTTTTGTTTCCTTGATTTTGATAATAGATTCATGAGGTGTTTTGGCTTCACCGCTAATCCTGACATTGTCAACCGATTCCAGGGTACGCAAAAACCCTTTGCGCTCGTAATAGTGGTCATCACAGACGAGGATCGAGATGACTTCGGCCATGGTCGGTCTCCTGGGTGTTGTCAATGAGGATGACGCGGATGGTTGTCCCTTGTTCCTCTCCGGTGGGGCGGTACGCCTGACCCTCACAGCCCCTGTGCCCGGGACAGGGCGTCGAGCTGCAAATGCCACCACAGGAACGAATACAGAAATGGGCTCCGATTTCATCGGCCCAGTATTTCATCAATTGGATGCCGGTGGCATCTTCCCGTTCTAGGATATTGGCGTTATCAAAACCAACGCCCTGGTCACTTATCTCTAGTTCTACCCGTCCATTTTCATCGACATAAAATGTAACGAGACATTCTTCACTGGTGGAGGAATGCTTTTTGTAATTTATCAGAGCTTCTTTGGATATACGATATAAAGCATGTTCTATATTGTAATTTGGTCTTTTTACCAATCTTGATTGCACTCTAATCTTAATTCCCATTGTATCGGATAGTTGATGTAATGTGTGTACAAGTCCTTTTTCTACTAATAAAGGTAAATACTTGCGCACATCACTCATTAAGGAATCCAAACGTTCGATCATGGAACGACTGGTCCAACTGACATGCTCTATCTCGCGATGGGCCTGGTCATAACGCCCTTTGCTCAGATGTTTGCGGGTGTTGCCGATAGGCAGAACGATGGCGCCGTGCATGAAATTTTTCATCTCGTGGAGGTCGGATTCCAGGCTCTTGCGCGCCCGTCGCGCCGCGTCCTCGTCCAGCCGGGCCCACAAACGGGCCCGTTCAATGGCCGTGGCGATATGCGAGGCATAGGTCCGATGAAGCGATTCTTGAAAGGCGCTGAAGCGTTTTCCGGCCGCTTCACCCCGACGGTTTTCCAGCTTGAGGACCCCCACGATACGGCCATGGCGATCGAGCAACGGTCCGATGAGGAGGGAATGGCTCTGTCCGGAGGGGAGGTAGCGCAGATGCTCACGGAAGGGTTCGATGTGATGACCGGCCCAGGCCGGGTGGGCTTCGATTTCGTCGCCGGCCAGATTGAGCCACGTGCCTGTAGCGGCCACGTAGGGTGTCAGACCCGGTCCATCCAACCGCGATTCGCGTCGTTGCCAGATTTCCGGCGGGATTGTACTTGAGGCAACAATATCAACGGTCTTTTTGTTTTCATCTATAATATACAATGAGCAGTCTTCTACATTAAAAATATCTTTTCCTGCATTTACACAATAGTTGTATAAATCTTGGATAGATGTGTGTTTTATTAAAATTTCTGCAACTTCGGCAAATTTTTGTAAAGCGTTGGTTTCTTCTTGTTTTTCTTCGTATAATTGCGCATTATGCATTGCTACGGCTATTTGATGAGCAAAGGCCATCAAAATCTCTTTATGAGCGTCAAATGCGTTGTTTTGGCAACTATGAACAAAAAGTACGCCATATACTCGATCCTGGCTAATAAGCGGGATACCGGCATAGGATAGATAGCCTTGCTGAAAAACCACAGGATTATGCTCATCAGGGTGCTGGCGGGTATCGGAGACGTTGTACCATTCACGTGTGCTCAGAATGCGTCGAGTGACACCGTTGGGACGAAAGCGTCGGTGTAACGGCACAGGCATCGGTTGGCTCTCGACGCTGGTGATGGGCTTGCCGTCTTCGTCCACGAGCAACACGCTGGTCAAGTCCGAGGCCACAACCTTGGTGGCAATGGCGATGATGCGCTCCAGTACCTGCGAACGTTCCAGGGACGAGGCGATGACCTGCGCTGCTTCATACAAGCGCCTCACCTCCTCGGCGCGACGCCTGACCTCCTCAACCTGATGCGCATAGGCTATGGCGACACCGGTAATGGCGGCGATGCCGGCCAGAAAATCCTCATTCTCCTGGGTGAAACCCAGGGCGTCGAGACCGCCTCCTTCCTTCTGCCGATTGACCACCCGCAGAACCCCGAATGAGCGCTTGCGGTCGTTGAGAGGCACGGCCACCAGGTGTTTGACCTGATGCGAAGCCAATTTTTGACGATAGCGGTCCAGGTGGGCAGGGATGACCTCACGACTCAGATCGACGTTGTTTTCACGAACCGGTCGCCCATAACGTTCACCGGGTGCGGCGATCAGGCACTTTCCGGTGAGGCCCTCGCC
>JBBIGZ010000208.1:3263-3589 GCA_037447295.1 Chloroflexota bacterium
CTTCGGGAAACCAGTCGGATTCGATGCCGGCCTCGGCGCGCCGCTCCAGCCGCTCCCCGTTGAGGAGGAAGACGGCCGCCGTCTCGGCGCGCAGGCGCCTTTGGGCTTCGCTTGCCACCAGGCGCAGCAGGTTCTCCGGTTCGTCGTAGGTGGCCAGCTGTTTGCTCAGGTCCAGATACGTCTGTAGCCAGCGCGCGCGTTCCTCTTGCATGGCGGTCACCTGGCGTCGCCACCCCGACCAGG
The DNA here is from genome assembly GCA_037447295.1 of Chloroflexota bacterium. Taxonomy (GTDB): domain Bacteria; phylum Chloroflexota; class Anaerolineae; order Anaerolineales; family Villigracilaceae; genus 630D-37. Next base: position 3,507 of record JBBIGZ010000208.1, read on the forward strand.
CCGCGAAGAAGAGGGTGAGAAGAAGCATGAAAGCGATGCGGGGGCTATAGATGGCCATCGCATCGGGCAGTGGCGCCAGAAGG
>JBBIGZ010000209.1:0-2478 GCA_037447295.1 Chloroflexota bacterium
CCTTGCGATACTGTCGGGGATTGTGGGGATCGAGCTCGACGACGTCGCCGGGCTCAACGGCTTCAGAGACCAAGACATACTCGGCGAGGTCGGCTCCTCCGGAGTTCCACGAGCCGTCGGCACAGGCGTTGCCCGTCGTGCGCTCAATTCTGAAGATCGCCCCTGTCGAGGTGCAAGGAGTTACGGTGCTCCAGTGAACGGCCATGCTGTTGTTCAGAATTGCTGAGTTGAAGCCGATCTGTGTGGCGTCGCTTGTGTTGACTTGCACGCCGACGGTGGCACTGGCTCCCTTGTCGGCGAAGGTGCACGCGCCACCGAAGTCCACGTCTTGATAGTTAAAGAGTACTTGGTTGCTGCTCTCGAAGAAGACCACTTGGAAGCGCACTGTCGCCGCTGGATCAGTCCGGCAGGCATAGGCGCGCACGTTGCGCCACTCAATGACCAACTCTCGATTCGGGGCTGAACCGAGCGTCGCCCAGTAGACGTTATCCGATCCCGAAGGGTAGAGGTCGTCCCAGAAGGAAGCTATAAGCGTCGTGAACGACTCATAGGGCAGTTGCTGGTTGTTATACTGAGAGCCGGTGTTGTTGGTGAAGCTCACCAGACCGTTCGCGTTGACGTAGACGGTGCTGTAGCTGCTTGTGCCGAACTGCACGGCAAAGCCGGGGTTGATCGTGCCCCAGGTATCATCTCCCAAGTTGAGATTGGTCCCGGTGATGGTGCGCCAGCTCATAGACGGGGTAGTGCAGTGATAGCTGCCCTGCGCGCCGCCCACTTGTACAGTCGTGGATTGGCCATTGGAGAAATCAAGTGTGTAGGTGCCGATCTGGCAGATGTCGCCTGGGGTCCAGGTTCCCGAATAGATGCCATCGTTGGCTGCAATGTCGGGCCCGACGCCGTTGTCGACCAAGTTGACGACGGTGCCACCGGGGTTGATAGTGACGGTCAAGGCACCGGCGGGGGTGGCGCAGTTAATATTGATCACAGCGATCGTCACGGGAGAGCCACCGCCTACGGTAGTGAAGGGCCGCAAGATCCCAAAAGTCGGGCTATTGGAGCAACTCAGCGACTGATAGGCATTGATGCGGCGCTCCAAGACGGTCTTGTTATCGAGAGAAGACTTAAAGTCTCCCCCAGCAAAGATCAGATTTCGGATGGCGATCCAGTCACGGCTGGGATTGTGGGCCTTCAGCAGTGCTGCGAGGCCTGTCACATGCGGGGTAGCCATCGAAGTCCCGCTCCCCCAACCATATTGATTGTTGGGAAGTGTGCTGAGGATGTTCTTCCCCGGAGCGCCGACGTGTACTGTGCGCAAACCGTAATTGGAAGCCCAAATGGGTAAATCAACCACGAGGTCATCGTTATGGTCCGTAGCGGCCACAGCAATGATGTTGGGCAAGTAATAGTTGCTTGGGTAGTGGGGGATTGCATCGTTGTCTGTCCCGTCGTTGCCCGCCGCCGCGATGAAGAGAATCCCTTGATTCATGTGCTCAGCGATGGCGTCATAGAGGGCTTGACTGAAGCCCCCTCCTCCCCAGGAGTTGTTCGTCGCAATCACGGGCACGTTCGCGTTCACCTTCAAGTTGCGAATGTACTGCAAACATTCGATGGCATCAGCGGTGCTGCCGCTTCCGGCGTCATTGAGAAACTTGCACTGCCCAATTTGAACTTGCCAGTTGACCCCGACGACGCCGATACTATTGTTTCCTCGCGCTCCGATAGTCCCCGACACGTGCGTCCCGTGGCCATCGCCATCCATAGGGTCAGAGTCATTATACGCCGTATCTATGCCGTAAATGTCGTCTATGTAGCCGTTGCCGTCGTCGTCTTGGCCGTTGGCGGTCTCGTTGGGATTGACCCAGCGATTGGCGATCAAGTCCGGGTGATTATAATCACCACCAGTATCAATGACGAAGACCACGACACTGGTGCTACCGGTAGAGAGATCCCAGGCTTCGGGAGCGTCAATGTCAGCATCGGGGGTGCCGCCGGTCTGGCCAGTGTTGTGGAGCCCCCATAGATTGGAGAACTGTGGATCGTCTGGAACGAAGTGTATCTGGTGTTGCACGGCCTTGTGAATGTAGTTGGGCTCCGCGTAGAGCACTTCCGGGCGTTGCGCGTACAGCCTGATGGCTTCACGCACGTCCACACCTGCCGGAAGACGGACGAGCTGCAAGTTCGGCACGATCTCGAAGGTCTTCTCGATAGTTGCTCCCGGCACCACCTGGGTCAAGGGAGCGATCCCCGCGCCAGGCTTCAATCGCACCAACACCTCACCGGGAACGAATGGGTAGGGCTCTTGATCTTTCTGGTCTTGCGCGTGCAACCCCATAGTGAGCAAGCTCACGAGAAGAGCCAATGCAAGCAAGATGTGTCTTCTCAAAGAGCGCATAGAGCCTCCATTGTTTTTTTCTGGCTGTCTCTCACCGCAGCATCACTTGCACTTCGATCAGACCTGCGCCCTCTTTCAAGGGCTCC
>JBBIGZ010000210.1:0-450 GCA_037447295.1 Chloroflexota bacterium
CGCTTTCTCCTCATCCCCACGCGCATAAGCGCTCCGGGCGCGCTCGGCCGCCAACGCCGGTCCCACCACCGCTTCGTCGGCGATGGTCTGTCCTGTAAACAGCATCAGGCTCGTGTCGTCGGGCAGGGCCGCTGCGGCCGCCTGCCAGGCCGTCTGCGCCGCCTCGGTCTGACCACAAAAAGCCGCCTGAATGCCGAAAAGCCGCTGCAACCGGGCCTGCACGGCGCCGGCGGTTACCGTCGGAGGTTGCAGGGGCTGACAAGACGCCGTCGGCGACAGCCACCAACCGGGCGCAGCGCCCAGGTTCACAAGACGCCCGGCCGTAGCGAGGGCATAGCGGTTGAGCGGCCACAGGTGGAACGCGGCGACCAGCATAAGGGCGGTAACGGCGAGAACGGCCCCGAGAGTCAGCACCAAGGGCCGGCGCTTGGGTTCCAACGGTGAGGGCCT
>JBBIGZ010000210.1:462-1451 GCA_037447295.1 Chloroflexota bacterium
GAGGGCCTCCTTACCCACGCCGAGGACGATACGCCCGCAGACGCAAAGTCGGCTGCGAGGCGCGCGGATGGGCCCGGGCATCCAGAGCCGCTACCTTGAGCAAGGTCCCCAGGGCCAAGGCGGTCGTATACACCATGGGTAAATGTCCCCAAAAGAAACCGACCAAACTTACCAAGAAGGCAAAGAGCAAATAACTACCAAAAGCAGCTTTTTCTACCGGATACTCACGCCAATTGATATATTTTATTACATAATATCCAACGAAAATCATGAATGAAAATAAAAACATTATACCAAAAATGCCATAACTCAGCATAAAATCGATAATAATGCTATGAGGAAAGGCATAACGATCCATAATGTATGGATGAGCAAAGCTGGCACCTAGACCTGCTCCTAACCAACGACTTTCCGCAATGCTTTGCCAGGCCAGAACATAATAATCTAAACGCGTGTCAAAAATAGATTCTATTTGTTCTCCTGTATTTGGATTAATTTTTAGATAACGTCTATACAAAAGAATTGAGTATTCTGATAGAAAATTTGTCGGTAAAATAATTTCCAACAAAATGATTAAAAATATTACAATTAAACTCAATATTAACACATTCTTGATAATCATCCTAATTTTTGAATTTTTACTGTAAAATAAAGCAATAAAGACAAAAGTAAATAAAAGTGCAAAAAACAAAGAAACTACCACGGGCTTTTGAAACTCACTTATACAACCTAATATAACTAAAGATAAAATAATTACATTTTTCCATGATGTTTTTTCTCTAAAATATTTTATCAGAAAATAACAAGCCGCAAATGGTGCCACGTACTGATATCCAAGTGTTTGCAAGGGTAGATGAATATAAGGTAAAAATCTGGTAATTACAGCCAAAAGATCTAATGTGGCAAGTAATGCCAAGAAATAAGCCATTACTTTGCTTATACGCACAGAGTCTTTTGTTGTGTTAATAGCATAAAAGACAAGAATGGTA
>JBBIGZ010000210.1:1503-2463 GCA_037447295.1 Chloroflexota bacterium
CGGATTTTCCGCATACCATCCCCTGAGCCATCCTATAACCAGGGCCAACACCACCAGCAAAAAGACAAAACCCAACACCAGGGTCGGCAGATCCACACGCATCGCCCGCCGATAGCGCGCCTCCGCCAGCGCCTGCGCGCCCACGGCAGCCGCCAACACCAGGAAACCCACGGTAAGCGGCCGAGCGTGAACGCCGAGAAAGGCATAGCCGAAGAACGGAGTCACAAAGAACGACCACAGGCCGTAGAACATCCACAAGCCCAGAAAGGCATAAAGGCCGTGGATGGCCTTCACCGATTCACCCAACATAAAGCGAAGGGGTTTAGTCTTCCGGCGAAGACGATAACCGAGCATCGGACACAGCAGAAGCAAGGGGGATACCGGCGGAGGAAACGTCATGAGCCTGACAAGCCTGGACGTACACATCGAGATAACGTGCGGCCACCGCAGCAGCCGCAAACAGGGTCTGTGCCCGTGTGGGCGCCTGAGCGGCCAGACGTTGGCGCAAGGCATCGTCGCTCAGCAGCAGCGCCAGACCGTATCCCAGGTCGGCGGCTTCGCCGGGGCGGGCCAGATAACCCGTTTCCATATGGGTCACGATTTCCGGACAACCGCCCACGGCAAAACACACGGCCGGGGTACCACAGGCCAGGCTTTCGACAAGCGAATTGGGCAGGTTCTCGGCCAACGAAGCCATGACGAACACATCGGCCGCCGCATAGCACAGGGCCATCAGGCGTTCGTGCTCCACCCGGCCCATTTCCACCAGGCGCACATCGGTCAGGTCTTGGGTAATGGCCGGTGCTTTGCCGCCGACAAGGAGCAGGGTCAGGTCACGGCGTAACGTCGTCGGCAAAGTCGTCAACGCCGTCCGGAGATAACCCACGCCTTTGCGCGGATCGGCCAGAGAAGCGGCACCGAACATGAGGATCTTGCCGTCGGCAGGCAGGCCCAGGGCGG
>JBBIGZ010000211.1:0-2367 GCA_037447295.1 Chloroflexota bacterium
CCCAGTACAGCTCCCAATCAATACCCAGTTTATTCAGCAGAGGACGCCAATCCGTGGAGTGCCAGTGGAGCTGGACCACGCGGAAAGGATGAGCACCCATGGCCAACGCCGCCACTTGGGCATCGGAAAGGACGGGAACACCCACCTTCCGCTCATGGGCTTTCGCCGCAAACTGGCTCTTATCCAAAGTCGTCACACAGCCGGTGTCGTGTGTCACCGTCAGATCCGGATTGACCTCGTTCTTCATCGTCTCGATCTTGCGCAGAACGGCAAAGGAGCGGGTGAAGTCGCGTTGCACCAGCACGTGACGGAAGCCGAACCCGCAACAATCGAACCAGGTGGAATAATCGGCTACCTTGATGCCGAGCGCTTCCAGCAGGGCGGTCACCGTCGCCGTGCGCTGCCCGCCGTAGATTTCGGGATCGTAGATCGCATCTTCGACAACAATCTTGTAGTAGTGGCAGGCCGGATGCACGGTAGCCGTGATAGCGCTCATATCTACCCGCTGGTTCGCGGCGAATTGATGGCGCATCACATGCACCCACTCGCTGTAGTGGACGATTTCTTCGGGGATGACCAGCGGCTTCCCCAATTTGGCGAGAATGCGGCGAACCTCGTCGCGCAGCTCCTTATGGTGGACGAGTTGCTCCCGCACTTCCTTGTAATGGCCGTAGGAGGTGCCACAATGGATCAGAGGGTAATATCCGGTTTCGTAGGCGGCGGCAAAGTTACGACACATCACGGCAGCCTGGGCAGCCGCGTTCGAAGTGGCCGAGGCGTAGTAGTTCCACCCTGTGCAGGAGGTTTGATCCGTGGGATCGACGTAATCGAGATTAAACTGACGGTGCAACCAGAAAATGGAAGAGGTATAGCCGGGGATATGCCCGCACTGACCGCACGATTTATGATGCCAGGTGTGTTCGATGGGAATTTTCTTGGTGCGCCCGAACTTCGTGGTCACTTCGACATAAGGTTCCGGTACGCGAAGGAGAATGATTTCGCCTTTGCTCTCCAATTCGTGCAGGGCTTCATGAATGTCATGCGTCGGTGCCTGTTCGGGGTCACGGATAACAGGATGCGCTTTTCGCTCCAGAATTTCTTCAACGGTGATAAGCATAAGACCTCCTTGTTGCTTAAGCGAGGAAAACGGCAGGAAATGGGCCGCTTCTTTATCCTTCTTCCAGTTCTTCCTCCATTACCTCAGCTAACAGATCATAGAGACCTTCGTCGATTTCCTTGATAATATCCATGTTCCCTGTTTCAAACCAGATGGTATAAAGCTCAAGAAGGGTTTTCCGATCGGTCTTCCAGGCCGCATCCGTAACGCCACGGAGGCTATCTACCGGGATCGCCTTGCGCCATACTGGCATGTTGGCCGAGAAACTCTGCACCCAGGGGCCCCAATCGGGGAAGAAGTCGGGTTGCAGCATATCCGGTGAAACCTGGTTGCCTTTGAGCAGCACTTTGTAAATGACGCGGCTATACCCTTGCAGAACATCGCGGGTTTCTTGCAGGCCGTTCCTGACCGCCACCTCGCGTAGCAATGTGACCAATCCGCCCGGGTTGTTCCCGCGCGGGCAACGGACACAGGAGAAGCATTGGGCGCAATTCCAAATGTCCTCGGCGATGATGTCGTACACCCGCTCGACGTCCTCACGCGCCATGGATTGGGCGATGACGCGCGGGGAATAGTCATAAAAGCGCGCCGATGGACAGGCAGAGACGCAAATGCCGCACTCATAGCACCCGTAGAGGAAGTCTTCGTAACGCGGATCGTTTTTGACCTCCAGGAAAAGGCGCTCTTTCTCCTCATAAGAGACTTCGGGATGGCGATTGACAGCCTTACCTGGATTCCAATTTTCGCTCGTTGTAGGCATACGAACTCCCGGAATAAACGGAGCGTAGTAATGATTGATTCTATTCCTTTGCTAAAACAGCCTTTTCACGCCTTACCGCCTCAAGAAGCTCGTTCCATGCCGGTACCCCGACGAAACGAGTTCCGTTGACAAAAACGGTCGGTACGGAGAGGACGTTCAGCGCCTTTGCCATCTCACGGCCTCTGGCCGTGGCGAGGCTGACGAGCTCCATACGTACCTGAGGGTCTTGTTCGACCAGGCGTTGCACCATCCGGATAGCGTTGGGACAGGTGGTGCAGGTGGGATGAGTGAATACACGAACTTCAATCATCGGGGAACTCATAGCCTTCGCAGTGGACACAATCATCCAGATTTCGACGTTTCATCAACATCTCGTAAGCACGCGCCGCTTCCTCTCCGGTTACGAACGCTTGTAAGCCTGCTGTCAGATCATCGGGTTGAAAGCGGGCAATCCAACCTTTTTTGTAGGGGCTACGGTTAATCAGTCCGG
>JBBIGZ010000212.1:0-2189 GCA_037447295.1 Chloroflexota bacterium
AGCGGGGCGGGTTCCCCGCCCGGAACGCCCGGAGCGCCCGCACCCGGCGCGGGGCGGCCCGCGCGTACAGCCCTTCGGGCGGTACCGCGGGGGCAAGCCAGCTCCACACGGCGGTACCCCCGGCCAACACCACCAGCACCCACGCCCACCTGCGACGCATGCTCTCTCCTGAAGGACCTCATCGAAACGCGCTGAGGGTAATCCCTCGCACGATGTGCCGCTGCAGCACGAGGTACGCGGCCAGAGCCGGCAACGTGGCTAGGAGCCTGTCCCGGAAAAACGTTCGACAGCGGGAGGGAGGCGGTAGTGGTGATCCGGCAGTCCAGGTGAGCTCATGGGAGGTCGGGAGCTGGAAGCAGGCGGGAAGGGTCGGGGCTCAGCCTGCGGTGGGGCAGGTCAGGAGTGGGTGTAGGCGATGTCGGAGGGTGTGGAGTTTGAGGAGGTTGTGGGCGCAGGTGACCAGCAGCCATTCTGCGCGGACTTTGGCCAGTCCTCGCAGGGAGAACTGCCGGAAGCCGCGGGCGGCTTTGATCTGGCCCAGGACGGGTTCGACCACGCTCTTGCGGAGGTTGTACAGGGCTTTGCCGACGCGGGTGCGGAGCTTGCGGCGCATGCGATCCCGGACGGACAGACCCTTGGGGATGCGCCCCCGGGGTGCGGGAGGGAGGGGTTGGGTGTGCCGGAGTTTGTCGGGGCTGATGAGGGCGTCGATGCCCTGAGCAGTAAGGGCCAGGACGTTGGCCTCGCTGAAGTAGCCGGCGTCGGCCAGCACCCTGCGAGGCCGGGAGCCGGTGTTCTGCTGGATCTGCTGGGTGAGGGGGAGCAGGTGAGGGGCATCGGCGGCTTGGGGGCTGACGTCGGCGGCCACGATGAGTTGATGGTGGCCTTCCACGGCCACCTGGGCGTTGTAGGCCTGGACGAAGGCCCCGCTGGGGTCTTTCATGATGCGGGAGTCCGGGTCGGTGAAGTTGTACTGGACCCGGGCGGCCGGCCGGGCTTGGGCGGGGTCCTGAGGGGGCCGACCCCGCCGGGGAGGTGGGGAGTCCTGGGGAGGAGCTTTTGCCTGCGCTTTGCGACGGGCTTCGGCTTCCAGGGCAGCCTTAGCTTCCCGGATCCGCTGGAGGCGGGTTTCCCGCCTGCGCAGCTCCTCGGGCAGCTCGTCTCCGGAACGGTCCGGCCCGTAGCGGGCATCTTCGGCGGCGTCCACTTCCTCGGCCCGCTGCAGCAGCTTGCGGACCTCTTCAGCCAGGCGGGCTTCTTCCTGGGTCATGCGCCCGTAGCTCATGGCCTTGTGTTTGCTGGCGTTCGCTCGAATCTTAGTCCCGTCCAAGGCCACGTACCCCAGCTTCACCAACCCCGCCCGCTGGGCCAACCGCAGCACCTGGTGGAACAGCCACGCCAACGCTTCCAGGTGCCGCCGGCGGAACTCGCTCAGGGTGCGGAAGTCGGGGCTGTTCCCTGCGGACAGCACCCGGAAGGCCACGTCCTCCTGCAGCCGGCGGGCGATCTTGCGGGAGCTGTACACCCCCGTGCAGTAGGCGTACAGCAGCACCTTCACCATCATGGCCGGGTGGTAGGGGGGAGCGCCCCGCAGCTCGTCCTCGTAGGTGGCCTCGATGGCGCTGAGATCCAAGCTGTCCACCAGGTCGCTGATGAAGTACGCCAGATGCCCTTCCGGCAGCCACTCCTGCAGGGAGGGAGGGAGCAACAACAGCTGATGGGGGTGATAGGGACGGTACGGTTTGTTCAGCATGAAGGCTCATTCGTCACGAGCCAACACAATCCCTGCTCGGCAGGGATTTCCTGGACAGGCTCCTAGCCCACGGGGACGCCCATGGCCTCCCGCATGGCGGCGGCGATCTGCTCGCGCTCCTTTTCCGTGGCCTCCACCAGCGGCAGCCGCGGCTTGCCCACGGGGAAGCCCGCCATCTCCAGGGCGGCCTTGAGGGGGACCGGGTTGGGTGCCACGAACAGGGCGCGGAACAGGGGGAACAGCCGCAGGTGGATCCGGCGGGCCTCCTCCATCCGCCCGGCCTGGAAGTGCGCGATCATCTCGGCGATCTCCCGGCCCACCAGGTGCGCCGCCACGCTCACGATGCCCACCGCCCCCACGCTGAGGTACGGCAGGGTGAGGCTGTCGTCCCCGCTGTAGATGAGGAAGTGTTCCGGGGTCCTGCGGCGGATCTCCG
>JBBIGZ010000213.1:0-2022 GCA_037447295.1 Chloroflexota bacterium
TCTCGCTCTTGCGCATGCCGAGGATGGCGCCGTTCATGTAGATGTTCTCACGACCGGTCAATTCGGGATGAAAGCCGGTCCCCACTTCCAGCAAGCTGCCCACCCGTCCGCGCAGCTCGACAAAGCCGGTGGTAGGCCGGGTAATGCGCGAAAGGATTTTGAGCAGCGTGGTCTTACCGGCGCCGTTGCGGCCCACGATGCCCAGGATTTCGCCCTCGCGCACTTCAAAGGAGATATCCCGCAAGGCCCAAATCCAGCGGTCATCTCCCTGGCCGCAACCGGAGGGCGTCCGTCCCTGGAAACGGCCGATGCGGTAGCGCTTGGAGAGCCCTTCAACGCGAATGGCAAGGCGACTCATGGTTCAAATCACATCGGCAAAGGTCTGCTCCATGCGCTTGAAGAAGAGCAAGCCGGTGCCGAGCAGAACGACCACCAGGACAAGGGCAGGGATCACCAGCGACGGAGAGGGCGCCGGCCCGCCCAACAGGGCCCAGCGGAACCCTTCGATAACCGTCACCATGGGGTTGAGACCGTACAACCCCTGCCAGCGTTCGGGCACGATGCTCAGCGGATAGGCGACGGGCGAAGCGTACATCCAGGCCTGGAGCAGGAAGGGGATGGCATGACGGACATCGCAATAACGGACGTTGATGGCGGCCAGCCACAGACTGACGGCCAGCGCCGTCAACCAGGCCAGCCCGATGAACAGGGGCAACCACAATAAACCGATCGTCGGCGTCAGCCGATACCAGGCCATCATCCCCAACAAAAAGGCAAACGCGATGCCGAAATCCACGGCCGGTGCTATGACGGCGGCCAGAGGCAGGATCAGCCGGGGAAAGAAGACCTTGGTGATGAGCTGGGCATTGTCCACAAGCCCGGTGGCACCACGAGCGACGCCCTGGGCGAACAGATTCCAGGGCAGAAGCGCGCTATAAGCAAAAATAGGATAGGGCTGCCCGTTTGAAGGAACTTTGACAAAAACACCGAAGATAGCAGTAAAGATTATCATCGTCAAAAACGGCTGTAAGATTGCCCATCCCATACCAAGCAATGTTTGCTTGTAGCGAATCTTAATATCGCGCAAAATAAGAAAATAGAGCAATTCGCGCTGAATCCACAAATCTCTTAATTCCAGGTCAAATATGCTTTTGCTTGGACCAAATCGTATTACCGCAGGATCGCTTGCGATATTTTGTTTAATCTCGGCTAATTTCATATTTTTTTACCAAAAACACTGCAATAAAATTGTAAATCGTTGTTATGTTCGATCTTTACTTCATCTAATAGATTATAACGTTCCTTAATCCGTTTTAAGATGGAAACGGCACGCTTTGAACCAAGAAAGGTAGATACGATGACGATTCCGTTTTCTTGTAAATAATCGAGATAACGCGCGAAAATTTGCAATGGTTCGCTAAAATAATAAAGAGATTCGTTAAAGACGATAACATCGAATTTTTGTTCGGGTGCAAACAACTCGGCATCGGTGCAGATAAAGTGGGTTTTATCATCGGCCATGGCAGCCAGGCGGGCAATGGCTTGTTCGGCAATGTCAATGCCGAGATACGCCCGATACCCATAGGGCCGATAGCTGCGCAACAAAAGCCCCTCGCCGCAACCGACATCGAGCACCGCGGCGTTGGGCTTGAGATGATGAATGTAACCCGCGATCACGCTATAGCGGGCCAGTTGCTCCAGCCCGGCCAGAAAATCCCAACGCCCGGCTGCGTACTGTTCATTCCAGACCGTCGGTGAGACCGGGATATCGCCTCGTCGCCGCGCTTGCTCCCAGCGCCGGACCACGGCCGCCAGGCGGTCGCCGGCCGGAAAACGCCGGCCAAAGGCATACGCGTAGTAGACATGGTGCAAGAAGCGGTAGAAGGCATTGACGAGGTGGATTTTCCAACGGCGCAAAGGCATCATGGGCGTGAAGACCGCCATACCGAGATGGAACCGAGTTGCACCGCCACATTGTAACCCAGACCCGGCCCAAATGCCTATGTCCTGCTGCGGACGCAG